>JAGQYS010000017.1 GCA_020435965.1 Flavobacteriaceae bacterium
TTTGGAAAGTCGCCAAATTTTTAAATTTGACGATTTCCAATAAAAAAGATAAATAGTAAAATTTAAAAATCTGGCTTGTGGCTAAAGCGAAAAATAATCGCTAATTTGCACGCTACGAGCCATATACAAAACCGTTAAACGAACCCCTAAAAACTACAACTAGTAATCTCAGTAACCCTTAAGGTATTTACCATACCTTTATCTTGTATTGGCATGGCTGCCAAGCTAATAAGCATATCGCCTACTTCAAGATAGCCTTTTTGGCAAGCAATGGCGTTTACATCTTCAATGGTTTCATCTGTACTTACAAACTTATCGTAATAAAACGCCTTTACGCCCCAAAGTAAATTAAGTTGTGTTAAAATGCGCTTGTTGGAAGTAAATACCAAAATATGTGCAGCTGGCCGCCAAGCAGAAATTTGAAACGCTGTATAACCACTATTGGTCAAGGTGGAAATGGCTTTTGCGTTGATTTCGTTTGCCATATTGGCGGCATGATAGCAAATTGATTTTGTGATGTAACGGTTGGTACGAATATGTGGTGGTGACTGTGGAACTTTAATGAGTGGCGAATCTTCCACGCTTTCTAAAATGCTGCTCATTTTTTGTATCACTTGCACAGGATAATTCCCAACAGAGGTTTCTCCAGATAGCATCACAGCATCTGCTCCATCCATTACGGAATTGGCAACATCATTTACCTCAGCTCGAGTTGGTGTTAAACTGGTAATCATTGATTCCATCATTTGGGTAGCGATGATAACTGGAATCCTTGCACGTTTGGCCCTAAGCACTAATTGCTTTTGAATGAGTGGCACTTCTTGTGCGGGAATTTCAACCCCCAAATCTCCTCTTGCTACCATTAAACCATCGCAATAAGCTACAATTTTATCGATATTTTCAACTGCTTCTGGTTTTTCTATTTTAGCAATGATTGGAATTTTGTGGTCACTATGCTCTTTGATGATGTCTTGAAGCTGCATTAAATCTTCAGCATGTCTTACAAAGGATAATGCTAGCCAATCTACTTTTTGCCCGATAGCAAAAATGGCATCTTCAATATCTTTTTCTGTAAGCGCTGGCTGAGATATGTTGGTGTTAGGTAAATTAACGCCTTTTTTCGATTTTAAAGGTCCTCCTTGAATAACACGTGCTTTAACTTCACTTTTTTGGTCAGATGAAACCACTTCAAAAATCAATTTCCCATCATCCAGCAAAATACGTTCGCCTGGTTTTGCATCTTGAGGAAAATTATTATATGTCATATAAACACGCTTTTGGGTTCCCATAAAGCGTTTGCCAGTTGCAAATATGATTTCATCTCCTTTATTTACCACTACCTCCTCTTTCATAGTGCCAACTCTCAATTTTGGCCCTTGTAAATCGCCTAAAATTGCTGCATTGTAACCATATTTTTCGTTGAGTTCTCTAATTGTTTTAATGCGTTTTTTTACATCGCTATAATTAGCATGCGAAAAATTGATTCTAAACACATTTACACCTGCTTCTAGCATATCCTTTAGTATTTCTTTGGTGCTAGTTGCTGGTCCTAAAGTGGCTACAATTTTGGTCTTTTTTCTATGTATTGGCATTAATTGAATATTAAATTGTTTTTTGATTTTAAAGTTGTTGTATCGACATCATATATAGCAACTACCTGTGGTATTTTTTGGATGCTGTTGATAATATGCTTAATATCTATATTACTGTTATCATTCTCTATTTTAAGAAAATAATTTACTTTTTTATATTCTGGTATTAGGTTATAAATCTTGATGACTTTTGATGATGCATCAAACAATGAACCTGTGCTTACAAGGCTATCCTCTTCTTTTTTACAGATATTTGATACCAAACTCCACATGGTTTCGTGTTCTTTGTCTTCCCATTCATAAATTGAATATGAAGCTGCTGTGTACTCAAAATCCAAATCAGCTTTATCTCGTTTTAAGTTGATGTTTAAAAAATGGTTTAAAAGATACGCTAACCGATAGTCTTCCAAATCACAATGAATAGCTAATAACGAGTAAGCCTCATCATAAAATTCATCAACAAGTAACTTGTGTATTGCCACAATCAAAATATTATTAATTGTAAATATAACATTTTGCTATCATTAAATATAGGCTTTAGGTTATTCTTAACCTTAAATTTAAAGCCTTAAACTTTAAATAATAACAAGCTTAGAAAGCTCTTGATATTTTATTCTGGAACGCAAAAAAAGCTCGTTTTGAGGCCTTTTCTTCGGCTTTCTTTTTAGAAGTTGCCCTTGCCTTTGCGACAATTTTATTATTGATAGATAGCTTTACTGAGAAATGCCTGAGTTCATCGTTTCCTGTATCTTCGTACACATGGTAATCAAAGGTCTTTTTTTCTTTTTGGCACCATTCTATTAACAGGCTTTTGTAGCTTATTACTTTTCCTTCAAGCTGTTCAATATCAACATGGGGAATTATAATTCTATCATAAATAAATTTTTCGCAATAGTCGTACCCTTTATCAAGGTAAATGGCTCCAACTAAAGCTTCAAAGAGGTTGCCATGAATATTGTTGCCAAAGTTATCTACTGGGATTTTGCTTTCAACCAAATCTATAAGATTTAAATCTTTTCCAAGTTCATTTAAATGCTCACGACTTACTATTTTGGAGCGCATTTTTGTTAGATAGCCTTCATCCCCTTCTGGTACTTCATTATACAAATGCGAGGCTATAACAGCGCTCAACATAGCATCGCCAACAAACTCCAAACGCTCATAATTAATTGGTGTGCCATCTTTATCACGAATGTTCATGGAACGATGCGTGAATGCCTTCTCGTAGTAACTTATATTACTAGGCTTGTAACCAACTATATTTTTAATTTGAATAAAAAAATTCCCGTTTCTTTTAGAACGGGAATTAAGTATGTTGCGAATGAAATTCATTCAGTAATTAATCTAATTTTTTGAATAATACACAAGCATTGTGTCCGCCAAACCCAAAGGTATTGCTCATGACTACTTTAACATCTCTTTTTTGTGCCTTATTCAAAGTTAAGTTTAATTCCGGATCTATGTTTTCATCTACTGTTGTGTGATTTATTGTTGGAGGCACAATACCATGCTCCATTGCAAGAATGGAAGCTATGGCCTCTATAGCTCCAGCAGCACCTAACAAGTGACCTGTCATAGATTTAGTTGAATTGATATTTATGTTTTTAGCATGATCTCCAAAAACTTCTGTAATCGCTTTTAGTTCTGCAACATCACCCAAAGGTGTGGATGTACCATGTGTATTGATATGATCTACTTCTTGAGGTGAAACACCTGCGTTTTCTAAGCAATTTTTCATCACTGCAATAACACCAATCCCTTCTGGATGAGGAGCAGTCATGTGATATGCATCAGACGACATTCCACCTCCTAATACTTCAGCATAAATTTTTGCACCTCTTGCTTTTGCGTGCTCATACTCTTCAAGAATAATAGCTCCTGCTCCTTCACCTAACACAAAGCCATCTCTGGTTGCGTCAAATGGTCTTGAGGCTGTTTCTGGACTTTCATTTCTTGTTGATAAAGCGTGCATAGCATTAAACCCTCCCATTCCAGCAATGGTAACTGCAGCTTCACTTCCTCCAGTAACAATAACATCACAATGTCCTAAACGTATATAGTTTAGGGCATCAATCATTGCATTTGCAGAAGAAGCACAAGCAGAAACCGTTGTGTAATTAGGTCCCATAAAACCATGTTTAATGGAAATATTGCCAGGAGCAATATCTGCAATCATTTTTGGGATAAAGAATGGGTTGAACCTTGGAGTACCATCTCCAGCGGCAAAGTTTAGAACTTCTTCTTGAAAGGTTTCCAAGCCACCAATTCCTGCTCCCCAAATAACACCTACTCGTAATTTATTTACTTTTTCTAAATCTAACTTAGCATCTACGATGGCTTCGTCTGAAGCCACCATAGCATACTGTGTAAATTTATCCATTTTACGAGCTTCTTTCCTATCCAGAAAATCTGTAGGCTCAAAGTTCTTTAATTCGCAAGCGAATTTGGTCTTGAACTTTTCAGTATCAAAATAGGTTATTGGAGCAGCACCACTTTTACCACTTATAAGAGCATTCCAATATTCGTCTTTGGTATTTCCTATAGGAGTAAGTGCACCTAAACCAGTAACTACAACTCGCTTTAAATTCATAAAATAAACGCTTATTTATTTTGCGGCTTCAATATAAGATATTGCTTGACCAACTGTTGCAATGTTTTCAGCTTGATCATCTGGAATTTGGATATCGAATTCTTTTTCGAATTCCATAATTAATTCTACAGTGTCTAATGAATCTGCTCCTAAATCGTTTGTGAAGCTAGCTTCAGTTACAACTTCGTTTTCATCAACACCTAATTTGTCTACGATAATCGCTTTTACTCTTGATGCAATGTCTGACATAATCTTTTAATTTTAAGTTTTAATTAGTGTGCAAAAATAAAAAACTTTATTTTAAAACGCACTTTTACAATAAAAATGTGATTGTAATTTAAGGATTTTAACTTGAAGAATTTTATTTTGTGTCTAATTGTTAATAATTATTCTTTTTTTTGTTGAATAATCATAACATTATAATCTGTAAATGAAACGTATTGTAATCTTTGCGTCCGGAAGTGGAACTAATGCTGAAAATTTAATTAAGTTTTTTCACAACAGAGATAATGCATCTGTTATTCAGGTATTGACCAACAATCCTCATGCCAAAGTTTTAGATAGGTGTAAAAAACTGAATATTAGTGCTTTATCATTCAATAAAACTGCTTTATACAATACTGATCATGTGGTAAATCTTTTAAAATCTGTAAAACCAGATTTAATAATTTTAGCTGGTTTTTTATGGAAATTCCCTAAAAATATTATTGAAGAATTCCAAGATAAAATAATTAATATCCATCCAGCTTTATTGCCAAAATATGGTGGGAAAGGCATGTATGGTATTCATGTACATCAAGCTGTTGTTGATAACAAAGAAAATGAAAGTGGCATTACAATACATTACGTTAATGAAAACTATGATGAAGGCGCTATTATTTTTCAAGCCAAATGTGATGTTTTGGCTTCAGATACTGCTGAAGATGTGGCTGCAAAAATCCATGAATTAGAGATGAAACATTTTCCAGAAGTTGTTAACTCACTTTTAAATGGCTAAAAAAAAGAAAAAATATTATACAGTCTGGAAAGGTCATCACACAGGCGTTTTTGAGTCTTGGGATGATTGCAAAGCGCAGATAAAAGATTTTGAAGGAGCTCAATACAAATCTTTTGAAACTTTTGATGCTGCCAAAAAAGCCTTAAAAGGAAATTACAAAGACTATATTGGAAAAGGTAAAAAATTCAATAGTGAGCTATCTGAAACTCAATTGAGAAAAATTGGACAACCTAACTTTAACTCCATTTCAGTTGATGCTGCCTCAAGTGGAAATCCAGGGAAAATGGAATATCGTGGTGTAGACACCAAAACCAAAAAACAATTGTTCAAACAAGGGCCTTTTGAAGAAGGCACCAATAATATTGGTGAGTTTTTAGCCATTGTTCATGGTCTTGCATTTCTGAAGCAACAAAACAGTAATCGCATTATTTACACAGATTCCAAGACAGCCATTAGCTGGGTGAAAAAGAAAAACTGTAATACGAAGCTTGAACGTTCAGAAAAAAACAAAGCTCTTTTTGAGCTTGTAGATCGTGCTGTGACTTGGTTAAAAACCAATAATTATCCAACAACAATAGTAAAATGGGAAACCAAAGCTTGGGGAGAAATCCCTGCTGATTTTGGACGAAAATAAATTCGTTTTTTACTTCTTAAAAAACGTATATTTGCAGCAAATTTTAAACGCTTATATGAGCAAATTAGTCATAGTTGGTACTGTAGCCTTTGACGCTATTGAAACCCCTTTTGGTAAAACAGATAAAATACTTGGCGGAGCTGCCACTTTCATTGGGCTGGCTGCTTCTCAATTTAATTTAGATGCCGCCATAGTATCAGTGGTTGGAAGCGATTTTCCAAAAGAATATTTAAACCTTCTTTCAAGTAGAAATATTGACATATCTGGAATTGAAATTGTTAAAAACGGAAAAACATTTTTCTGGAGTGGTCGTTACCACAATGATATGAATTCACGAGACACTTTAGTGACAGAGTTAAATGTTCTTGCTGACTTTAATCCTGTGGTCCCTAAAGATTATAGAGATGCCGAAGTGGTTATGCTGGGAAACTTACATCCAATGGTGCAATTGAGTGTGCTAGATCAAATGGAAACAAAACCAAAATTGGTTGTTCTTGATACGATGAATTTTTGGATGGATAATGCACTTGATGACCTTCATAAAGTTATTAAAAAAATTGATGTTATTACTATAAATGATGAAGAGGCAAGACAATTGACTGGAGAATACTCTTTAGTAGTTGCTGCCAGGAAAATTCAAGAAATGGGGCCAAAATATGTAGTCATTAAAAAAGGAGAACACGGTGCTTTACTGTTTCATGATGACAATGTTTTCTACGCTCCAGCCTTACCATTAGAAGAAGTGTTTGACCCAACAGGAGCTGGTGATACTTTTGCAGGAGGCTTTGCAGGATACATAGCGCGAACAGAAGACACCTCCTTTGAAAACATGAAAAACGCGGTTATTTACGGCTCAACTTTAGCATCGTTTTGTGTTGAAAAATTTGGTACTCAACGCATGATAAGTTTAAAGGCTGACGAAGTCCATAAACGTTTGCAGCAGTTTAAAAATCTGACACAATTTGAAATCGTTTTGGATTAATTAATTAATTTTATGTAAAATAGCTTATAAACGATTCTATATGATCTATAAAACTCAAATATTAAATACATATAAAAATTATCATAAAAAAACGCGCTCAGAAATTGAGTGCGTTTTTTAATTAATAACACTAAACAAAAAAATGAGCGACGCTTTAAAACACGAGTGTGGTATTGCACTTATAAGGCTTTTAAAACCTCTTGAATATTATAAGGAAAAATATGGCACGGCTTTTTATGGAGTAAATAAAATGTACCTAATGATGGAAAAGCAGCATAATCGAGGGCAAGATGGTGCTGGTTTTGCAAGCATAAAACTTGATACCAAGCCTGGTGAAGGCTATATAAGTAGAGTTCGTTCAATTGCTCAGCAACCAATTCAGGATATTTTTGCTCAAATTAATGAGCGTGTTAACAAAGAATTTAAAGAACATCCTGAATATACAACTGACGTTGCGCTACAGAAAAAGCACATGCCTTATATTGGCGAATTACTTCTTGGTCATGTTCGCTATGGTACTTTTGGTAAAAACAGCGTTGAAAGTGTTCATCCCTTTTTAAGGCAAAATAACTGGATGCACAGAAACTTAATTCTTGCAGGTAACTTTAACATGACCAATGTTAAACAGTTATTTAAAAACCTAGTTGATTTAGGCCAGCATCCTAAAGAATACACAGACACCATTACCATCATGGAAAAAATAGGTCATTTTTTAGATGATGCAGTAAGTAAAATTTATAAAGATTTAAAAAAGGAGGGCTACAACAAAAGAGAAGCTTCACCACTTATTGCACAACGTCTAAAAGTGGCAAAGATTTTAAAGCGAGCTGCAAAAAATTGGGATGGAGGCTACGCTATGGCTGGACTTATTGGCCATGGTGATTCTTTTGTTTTGAGAGATCCAGCAGGGATTAGACCAACTTATTACTATAAAAATGATGAAATAATTGTCGTTGCTTCAGAGCGACCAGTGATCCAAACGGTTTTTAATGTTGATTTTGATGATGTAAAAGAACTGAATCCAGGACATGCGATTATTACAAAAAAATCAGGTGAGACCAAAATCAAAAAAATTCTTGAGCCCTTAGAAAGAAAAGCGTGCTCCTTTGAGCGTATTTATTTTTCACGTGGCAGTGATGCCGAAATTTATAAAGAACGAAAACTTTTAGGGAAGTTAATAATGCCTAAAGTCCTGGACACTATAAATAATGATATAAAAAATTCGGTTTTTTCATATATACCTAATACTGCTGAAACATCCTTTTATGGAATGATAGAAACTGTTGAAGATTTTCTGAACAAGAAAAAAACAGAAGCTATTCTTAAAGGTAAGCGTTCTTTATCTCCTGAAAAAGTAACAGAAGTACTTTCACAAAGACCACGTATAGAAAAAATTGCAATTAAAGATGTAAAACTTAGAACCTTTATTACTGAAGATAGTAGTCGTGATGACTTGGTGGCTCACGTCTATGATGTCACTTATGGTGTTATTAAACCAACCGATAATTTAGTTATTATAGATGACAGTATAGTAAGAGGGACTACACTAAAAATGAGCATTCTTAAAATGCTTGATCGTTTAAAACCAAAGAAAATAATAATAGTCTCTTCCGCTCCTCAAATAAGATACCCTGATTGCTATGGCATTGATATGGCTAACCTAGAAAGCCTTATTGCATTTAGAGCAGCATTAGAATTACTAAAAGATAATAATAAGTATCACCTTGTTGAAGAGGTATATAATAAATGTAAAGCTCAAATAGATTTGGACGATGTAGAAGTGCAAAATTTCGTAAAAGAAATTTATGATCCATTTACAGATGATGAAATCTCAGATAAAATTGCCACTCTGCTCAGTAACGAAAATATAAATGCCGAAGTAAAACTAATTTTCCAAACAGTTGATAACTTGCACAAAGCATGCCCAAAAAATTTAGGAGATTGGTATTTTACTGGAAACTATCCAACTTCAGGTGGTAACCGTGTAGTTAATAGAGCTTTTATTAATTTTTACGAAGGGAATAAAGAACGTGCATATTAACGTAAAAATTGGTTTTTAATCATTTAATCTATAAAAAAAGACCTTTAAACTAGAAAAAGTGCATTTCATCTAATATTTATGCGCTTTTTTTAAAAATACATATACTTTAGTAAGACCATAACATAAGTAGGTTAAGTTCATGGTAGATTTGGGGCAAAAAAAGGTGAACGCTTGTTCACCTTTTTTTATGCTTTTCATTTTGTGTTTCAGTTCATTAAATTTATTTCAAAGAACCTTAAATTCTTCTGTATTTCGCTAATAGTCTAAACTTCTGGCAGTTCACTAAAATAACCCTTAGACTAATTTATGAGTATTTTGTCTAATAAATTTAATTATTAATGTTTTACACTATTATATTTGACTCACCATAACATAAGTAGGTTAAGTTTATGGTAGATTTGGGGCAAAAAAGGTGGACATCTGTTCACCTTTTTTATTTCTTATATTTTTAGCTTGAATCTTCCTATAAGTTAGGGTTTTACTATAAATAAAAAAAGCAACCTGCGTCAGGTTGCCTTTTAAATGCTTGTTATGCTAATATTTATTTAGCTTCTGCATAACGTCTTTCAACCTCATTCCAGTTAATCACCTTAAAGAATGCCTCAATATAATCTGGTCGTCTATTTTGATAGTTTAAGTAATAAGCATGTTCCCAAACATCTAATCCTAAAATTGGTGTTCCGCCACAAGCAACTCCAGGCATTAAAGGATTATCTTGATTTGGTGTAGAGCATACCTCAACCTTTCCGCCTTTATGTACACATAGCCAAGCCCAACCAGATCCAAACTGTGTAGCTGCTACTTTGCTAAAAGCCGTTTTAAAATCATCTACAGAACCATAAGCAGACTCAATAGCATCTTTTAATTCTCCTGACAAATAACCTTTACCTTCAGGATTCATTACTTCCCAAAACAAACTATGGTTATAAAATCCGCCACCATTGTTTCTCACCGCTGCATTGCTCATGTCCAAGTTTGAAAGGATATCTTCAATAGATTTACCTTCGTTAATGGTTCCTGATATAGCATTGTTTAAGTTGTTTGTGTAACCTTGATGATGTTTTGTGTGATGTATCTCCATTGTGCGTGCATCAATGTGAGGTTCTAAAGCATCATAAGCATATTTTAATTTCGGTAATTCGAAAGCCATAATATTAATGTTTTTATGTTAGTATTTATTTTACCCAAATTTACAATAAAGGATTATAAATAGTCTTAATAAGTTATTAAGATTACTTATTTTGGTATAAAATTTTTCTTTTTTGAATACATCATCGTTTTACATTTATAATGCATCAGCTGGCAGTGGAAAAACTTATTCACTAGTAAAAAACTATTTAAAAGTTTTACTTCAATCTGGAAAACGTGAGCCTTTCAAAAACATTTTAGCTATAACCTTTACCAATAAGGCTGTTGCCGAAATGAAAGAACGTATTATTGGTGCTTTAAAAGACTTTTCCAGCCCAAAAATCACAGAAAATGAGAATGTTATGTTTATAGAACTCTGTAAAGAATTAAACATGCAACCTAAAGTGCTTCACCTAAAATCCAAAGAACTATTATATAGCCTATTAAAAAACTATGCTGCTTTTGATGTATCGACCATTGATAAGTTTACCCAAAAGCTTATCAGAACATTTGCCTTTGACCTTAAGTTACCATTAAATTTTGAAGTTGAGTTAGATACAGATTTTATGCTCAATAAAGCGGTGGATAATTTAATTTCACGTGCTGGCTCAAATAAACAACTCACTAAACTATTGGTTGAGTTTGCCATTGAAAAGACCGACGATGATAAAAGTTGGGACCTAGCTTATGACTTTAATAAAATATCAAAACTGCTAGTCAATGAAAACGATATTCCATATTTAGAAACTTTAAAAGACAAAACATTAGAAGATTTTGATGTTTTAAAAACACACTTGAGAAATGAGCTTAAAGCAACGGAATCCCAAATTGTTAAAGTAGCAAGTAATACACTTAATTTTATTTCTGAATGTGGTTTAGATCATTCTGATTTTTCAAGAAGCACTTTGCCTAACCATTTTATAAAAGCGTCTAATTTAGATTTGTATCGATTATATGACAATAAATTAGAAGAAAATCTTGCTGAAAGAAAAAGTATCTACAATAAAACATTGGATGGCACTTTAGCTCAAACTATCGAAGCTATATTGCCAGAACTAGAGGTCAATTATCTAAATTTAAAACAGTTAGTATATCATCATAAATTTCTTTCTAATTTTTATAAAAACATTACACCATTATCAGTCTTAAACCTTATCAATCAAGAACTTAATCTCATAAAAGAAGAACAAAACACCATATTGATTTCTGAATTCAATACCATTGTAAGTAATGAGGTGAAAAACCAACCTGCACCTTTTATTTATGAACGTATTGGCGAAAAGTTCAAACATTATTTTATTGATGAATTTCAGGACACCTCACAAATGCAGTGGTCAAATTTAATTCCGCTTATTGGGAACGCTTTATCAGGTGAAAATGCAAGCGCAATGCTGGTAGGTGATGCCAAACAAGCCATTTATAGATGGCGAGGCGGAAAAGCAGAACAGTTTATTGATCTTTTCAACCAAAATAAAAATCCATTTAACATAAATATTGAACTTAAAAGTTTAGACAACAACTACAGAAGCACTGAAGCTATAATAGATTTTAACAATTCGTTTTTTGAGCATCTTTCCAGCGTTGTTTTTAGTCAAAAAGAACATAAAGACCTTTACCTAAACAGTAAACAAAATGTCATTTCAAAGAATAAAGGCCTTGTAAATATATCCTTCTTGAACATTACAGATGATGAGGGTCGAGATAATATATATCCAGAACACGTACTCGCACAAATAAAGCAGTGTGTTAATCTTGGTTATAGTTATAGTGATATCTGTATTTTAGTACGAAAAACCAAAGAAGGCATTGCCATTGCCAACTACCTCAGCGATAACCATATTGATATTGTATCATCAGAAACCTTAGCTATTGAACGATCTTCCGAGGTGAATTTTATAGTTGCTTTGCTTCATTACTTATTGAATCCAAGCAATCAGGAATTCAAGATTAAAGTTTTGAGCTTTTTGGCTGATAAACTGAACATTTCAAATAAGCATGAGTTTTATACAAAACACATTAATCTTGAAATTGATGCTTTTTATAAAAGTATTTACGATTATGGCATAAACTTCAATACAAACGAGGTGCTTCAGCTTCCTGTTTATGAGTTGGTTGAAACCATTATTTACAAATTTGATCTAGTTGAAGGATCTAATGCCTATATACAGTTTTTTCTAGATTTTGTGTTCAATTTTTCTAATAAACATTCTTCAAGCATCTCAGATTTTTTAGCTCATTACGAACAGAAAAAAGATAAGCTAAAAATTACATCCTCAGATGATAACCAAGCGGTTAAAATCATGACCATTCATAAATCCAAAGGGCTTGAGTTCCCCATTGTTATTTTCCCGTATGCAGATCTTGATATCTATAGAGAAATTGAACCAAAAGTTTGGTTTTCTTTAGATGAAAAAGCATTCTGTGGTTTTTCAGAAGCACTTTTAAGCTATAATAAGGACATTGCTGAGTTTGGAAATCAAGGCCTTGGCATTTACAATGCGCATCAAGCAGAACTAGAACTTGATAATATGAATCTGCTTTATGTTGCGCTAACGCGAGCCGTAAATCAGTTATATATTATTAGTAGCGTGAACTTTGATCCTAAAGGTATCTTGAAGGTTAATGAAAAGCTATATTCTGGTTTGTTCATAAACTATCTACAAAATATTAGCGAATGGGATAACCATAAATTGAGCTATTCTTTTGGTGAAATAGAAAAAGCAAACATAGAACTTGTTTCTAAAGAAGTTAATTCTGCACATAACCGTTTTATTTCAATTCCCAAAAAGGAACATAACATAAATATCTTAACAAAAGCAGGTTTACTTTGGGATACTAGCCAAAAAGAAGCTTTAGAAAAAGGCAATTTAATACATGAGATCATGGCCCAAATTAAAACAAATAATGATATTGACATTGCGCTAACTTCTTTTTTAATTTCTGGTGTTATAAATAATGAACAACATACCTATTTAAAAGAAATAGTGAACTCTATAGTGTTTCACCCAAAACTAGAATCTTATTTTTCCAAAGATTATACCATTTACAATGAACGTGATATTATTACTGAAAATAGTATTATATTAAGACCTGACCGTTTATTAATTAATAACAAAGAGGAGGTCGTCATCTTAGATTATAAAACTGGTAAGCCAGACAACAAACATAAACAGCAACTACAAATTTATCAAAATGCTTTGGAAGCAATGAATTTTTCAGTGATCAAAAAAATTCTTATATATATTGATGAACAATTACTAATAAAAGAAGTTTAAATTTGCAAAAAAAATATCATGTACGGAAACATAAAAGAACATTTACAAGCAGAATTAAAAGAAATAAAAAGGAACGGTCTATATAAGGAAGAGCGCATTATAACCTCAGCCCAAGGAGCAGAAATCACTTTAAACACTGGTGAAACTGTTTTAAATTTTTGTGCAAATAACTATTTAGGGTTATCTGCACATCCAGAAGTTATACAAGCTGCCAAAGACACGATGGATACTCATGGTTTTGGCATGTCTTCAGTAAGATTCATTTGTGGTACTCAGGACATTCATAAAGAGCTGGAGCAAAAAATCGCCGATTTTTACCAAACAGAAGATACCATTTTATATGCAGCAGCTTTTGATGCCAATGGTGGTGTTTTTGAGCCTTTATTAGGTGCCGAAGACGCAATTATTTCAGACTCTTTAAATCATGCTTCTATAATTGATGGTGTTCGCTTGTGTAAAGCAGCAAGATATCGTTATAATAATAATGATATGGCAGATCTTGAAAAACAGCTTCAAGATGCCAATGCCAATGGAGCACGCTTTAAAATAATAGTAACTGATGGCGTTTTTTCTATGGATGGTATTGTAGCTTCTTTAGATAAAATATGTGACTTAGCAGATAAATACGATGCTTTGGTTATGATTGACGAATGTCATGCCGCTGGATTTATAGGAAAAACAGGCAGAGGAACATTAGAGGAAAAAAATGTCATGAATAGAATTGACATAATTACTGGTACTTTAGGCAAAGCCCTTGGAGGAGCAATGGGAGGCTATACAACAGGCAAAAAAGAAATTATAGATATGTTGCGCCAACGCTCCAGACCTTATTTATTTTCAAATTCTCTAGCTCCTGCGATAGTTGGTGCTTCAATTAAAGTTTTTGATTTGTTGAAAAACGACACATCTTTAAGAGATAAACTGGAATGGAATACAAACTATTTTAAAAAAGGCATGAAAAGTGCTGGTTTTGATATTGTTGATGGTGATTCGGCCATTGTTCCTGTTATGCTTTATGATGCTAAACTATCACAAACAATGGCAAATATGCTATTAGAAGAAGGTATTTACGTTATTGGGTTTTTCTTTCCTGTCGTTCCTAAAGAAAAAGCAAGAATACGTGTTCAGTTATCAGCAGCTCACGAAAAATCACATTTAGACAAGGCTATAAATGCGTTTATTAATGTCGGGAAACGCTTGGAAATAATTTAAAATCTATCTAAACAGCCCAATTTTCTTAGAAAAAAGGCAATATTTTTCTATATTTGTCTTTGTTAATAACATTTAACAACTTACTTTTGCTTACAATTAACACTTAAAAATTAAATTTTTGAATATGAGAAATCTTAGCAGATTAATGTTCGCTATGTTGCTGGTAGTTGGATTTAGCAACGCAAACGCACAAGACAATAACAATCCTTGGCAGTTCAGTTTTGGTGCCAATGCTGTTGATCTTTACCCTGTTGGAGAAGATGCGCCACTTGGTGATTACTTTGATGAATTCTTCAATGTAAACGATCACTACAATGTATTACCTTCTTTATCAACATTTACAATTTCCAAATACTTAGGAGAAAATTTCTCTTTTGGTGTTGGTGGATCTGTAAATAAAATTCGTAAAATCGGTGACGCTACAAGCGATCGTGATTTATCTTACTTTGCTGTAGATGGTACTGTAAAGTACAATTTAGGCCCAATATTAAACTGGAGTAAATTTCAACCACACTTAGGTGTTGGTGGTGGTTACACTTGGGTTAACAAAATTGGAGCCGGAACACTTAACGGTACATTTGGTTTAAGCTACTGGATTAATGAAAATTGGGGATTAGTTGCGCAATCAACTTACAAACACTCATTTGAAGATTATTTAGCCACACATTTTCAACACTCTGTAAGTGTTGCTTTTAACTTTGGTGGAAAAGACACTGATGGTGATGGTGTATACGATAAAGATGACGCTTGTCCGGAAGTTGCTGGTTTAGCAGCATTTAATGGTTGTCCAGACTCTGATGGTGATGGTATTGAAGATTCAAAAGATACTTGTCCTAATCAAGCTGGTTTAGCAGAATTTAATGGTTGTCCAGATTCTGATGGCGATGGTGTTTCAGATAACAATGACAACTGTCCTAATACACCTGGTTTAAAATCTTTAGCTGGTTGTCCAGATGCTGATGGCGATGGTATTGCTGATGGTAATGATAACTGTCCTAATGAAGCAGGTCCTGCTGCTAACAATGGTTGCCCTTGGCCAGATTCTGATGGCGATGGTGTTTTAGATAAAGACGATCAGTGTCCTAATGAAGCTGGAACTGTTGCAAACAACGGTTGTCCAGAAATCAATCCAACGGTTGAGGTTATGGACGAGCTAAATGAGTATGCAAGAACTATCTTATTTGATACTGGAAAAGCAACTTTCAAAAAAGAAACTGATCCTGTATTAAAAGCTATGACTGCTATCTTTAAAGAATACCCAAGAGCTAGCTTTACAATTGAAGGACATACTGATAGTGTTGGTTCTGATAGAACTAACCAATTGTTGTCTGAAAGAAGAGCTAATGCAGTAAAAGACTACTTGGTTGCTAATGGTATTAGCGACGATCGTTTAAGTGCTGTTGGTTATGGTGAATCTAGACCAATTGACGATAATAAAACAAGATCTGGTAGAGCGAATAACAGACGTGTTGAGGTTAAACTTAACGACTAAGTTATTGTTTTTAAAAAATAAGATAAAAAACGCTGAGATAATTTCTCAGCGTTTTTTTATTTTTATCTAATGACAAGTTTTATAAAAAGTGTATTAGAAGATTTAAAAAACAAGGACTCAGATTTTTCAAAACTTGTGTTTGTTTTACCTAGTAAACGTGCTGGTGTTGTATTAAAAAATGAGCTTTCCAATCTTAAAAATTCAACATTTTTTGCTCCAGATATTTTAAGTGTTGAAGCGTTTGTTGAAGAACTTTCTAACTTAAAGTCAATACAAAACATAGAACTCCTTTTCTTGTTCTATAAAATTTACAGAGATAATACTGAAAAGGAATATCAAGAACCTTTCGATTCGTTTTCAAAATGGGCACAAATAATACTACAGGATTTTAATGAAATTGACAGGTATTTAATAAATCCTGAAAGTGTTTTTGATTATTTAAATGAAATTCAAAAAATAAATACCAATCATTGGTCTATTGAAAAAAATCAAACAGAATTTACTAAAAGATATCTAAAATTCTGGTCAAAACTCAACCAATACTATACTGATTTTTCAAACTTGCTAATAAATTTGGGGGTTGGATATCAAGGTTTAATATATAGGGAGGCCGTAGAAAATATTGAAAACTATATACAAGCCAACCAATCCAAGCAACATGTTTTTCTTGGATTCAATGCCTTAAACACAGCCGAATCTAATATTATACAAGAATTACTTGAAAATGAAATGGCATCTGTTTATTGGGATATAGATCTTGAATTTATAAATTCTAAAATCCATAACGCTGCTCATTTTATTAATTCACATAAAACAAAGTGGAATTATTATAAAACAAAATCTTTTAATTGGGTTTCCAATAATTACAAAGCGGAAAAAAATATTGAAATTATTGGTGTGCCTCAAAATATTGGTCAAGCCAAAGTAATTGGCGAACTACTTTCTGATTTAAAAGAAAAGAAAAACCTTGCTGATGCGGCAGTAGTTTTAGGTGATGAGGCGCTTTTAATTCCTGTTCTGAATTCATTACCTAGAAACATTGATGCGCTCAATATAACAATGGGGTTTCCTTTAAAAGACACACCTTTAACTTCTTTATTTGAGCAATTGTTTATTATGCATTCACAAAGTGAGTCTTCGTTTTATTTTAAAGATGTTATTTCCATAGTATCACATCAATACATTCGTCCTTTATTTAAAATTTCAGATAAAGATGAAGCCTCAGAGTTAATAAAACATATCCAACAGAATAATTTAGTATTTATTTCTGAATCAAAATTGCTTTCGATTTCAAGTAAAAATAAGCCTATAATTTCATTACTATTTGGTAATTGGAACAACCAACCAAAAACAGCTATTTCAAATATTCTACGTATAATAATTTCAATTAAAAACAGCTTTGAATCAAAGAAAGAAAATGCTTTGGCTTTGGAGTATTTATATAGGTTTAATGAGGTTTTTAATATGCTTTTTGAGTTAAATTCAAAGCATAACGCTATAACATCCTTGAAAATATTACAAGGTTTATTCAGGGAACTTGTATCTTCTGAAACACTAGATTTTAAAGGAGAACCTTTAAAAGGATTACAAATAATGGGAATGTTGGAATCAAGAGTTCTAGACTTTGAAACCGTTATTATTTCTTCAGTAAATGAAGGAATTTTACCATCAGGAAAAAGTAATAATTCATTTATTCCCTTTGATGTGAAATTAGAAAAGGGTTTACCAACTTATGCCGAAAAAGATGCTGTTTATACCTATCATTTTTACAGATTGCTACAACGTGCAAAAAACATATTTATTATTTATAATACAGAAGTTGATGCTTTAAATGGAGGTGAAAAAAGTAGATTTATCACACAACTAGAAATTGAAAGTACTCATAAAATAAAGCAGAAATTTATAAGTCCTAAAGTGCCAAAAATTGAAACAAAACCTAATATTATTTCTAAAAACGAAGCGATTATTTCCAAACTCAAAGAGATTTCTGCTAAGGGCTTTTCACCTTCATCATTAACATCATACATCAGAAACCCGATGGATTTCTATTATGAAAAGGTATTAGGCATTAAAGAAACTGATGATGTAGAGGAAATTGTAGCTGCAAACACACTAGGAACCATTATACATAATACTCTTGAGGGCTTTTATAAACCTTTGGAAGGAAACTATCTTACTGTTAAATTGATAAAAATGATGATTTCTAAAATTGATGCTAGTGTAGAACATCATTTTTTAGATATTTACAAACAAGGTGATATTAAAAGTGGCAAAAACCTTATTATTTTTGAAATTGCCAAACGATATGTGTTTAATTTTTTAAACTTAGAAATAGATGCTTTAAAAGAGGGTAATACAATAAAAATTATTAGCATTGAATCTGACTTAAATATTCCTATTGAGATAAGCGAATTAGATTTTCCTGTTCGGTTAAGGGGAAAGGTAGATCGTGTAGATGAGTACAATGGTACCACTAGAATTATAGATTATAAAACCGGAAAAGTAGACCAAAACAAGGTGCAACTTGAGCATTGGGATGATGTAATTACTGATTATGACAAATACAGTAAAAGTTTCCAGGTATTATGCTATGCATTGATGATAAATAACGAAGCTCGAATTATTGATAATGTTGAAGGTGGTATTATCTCGTTTAAAAATTTAAGTTCTGGTTTTATAAAATTTTATAAGCTAGATAGAGAAGGTGGAAAATTGCAAAAAAATTCAAATATCAATCAAAACATTTTAAATGCTTTTGCTCAAGAACTTAAGAAACTTATTTTAGAGATTTTTGATCCTAAAATAGATTTTATTGAAAAGGAAGTTTAGTTATTCATGCTAAAAAAGCTTGCCTTCGCAAAAAGCTTCGGCGAGCAAAAGTGGAGCATATCGGATTCGAACCGATGGCCTCTACGCTGCCAGCGTAGCGCTCTAGCCAACTGAGCTAATGCCCCAAATTTTACTTCATCCCACTCAACACCAAAACAGGTCTTGGGCTATGAAAGTCTTTCTTTAAAATAGTGTTTTTCTCCCATTTTTTAGTGAAGAAACCTCGTTTACGCCTTACTACACATAACATATCAGGATCGTTAGATTTGTAATGTTCCAGAACACCTTGAAACGTTGTTGCGTTTTCGGTTTTTATTATGTCACTTACGATACTTTTTAATTTGTCATTCACATCAAAATCGCCTTCATTGTAATACGTAGTTTTTACCAACAGCAAGTTTACAGTAGCTTTAAATTGTTCTTTTATGTCTACCAATGGTTTTAAAACACCCTTTTTCTTAATGATGGCAGATTTAACTGCAAATAATATCTTACTAACAGGTTTAAACTTGTAGCCTTCAGGCACTATTAAAGCAGGTATTTGTGTTTGTTTGATGATTTTTCCAGAAGTTTTACCTAAAAATACTTCGTCTTTAACTGAAGTTGTTCTCGGCTCTATTAAAATTAAATCGATGTCTGCGGCTTTGCATACTAATTCTAAGGTGTCTATTAAATCACCTTTTAGCACTTTTACAATAACCTCAACGCCTTTAGTGTCTATTTTAGATACTAACTTCTTTAAATGCTCTTTGCTTTCTCTTTCTAAAATATGATCTACTTTAATCATAGTTCCTGCTTTTGTATATACATTGTACACTTGCACAATGTAAAGCTTTGCATTAAACTCTTTGGCAAAATCAACTGCATATTGCAAATGACTTTTTACGTTTTTTGACGTACCTACAGGAACTAAAATATTCTTCATATTCAAAATTTTAAAGACTAAATTTACTGAAAATTATACTGCAAAAATAAACATTAATAATAATAAGTTCTAAAAAGAATTTTGAACACTACAATTACTTTAAAACATATTAATAAACTGGCCATTCCTGCTTTAATTTCTGGGGTTTCCGAGCCTATTTTATCGTTAACAGATGCTGCCATTGTTGGAAATATTGAAGTAAATGCGACCGAATCATTAGCTGCTGTTGGTATTGTAACTACATTTTTATCAATGCTTATTTGGGTTCTTGGTCAAACACGTAGTGCTATTTCTTCACTTGTATCACAATATTTAGGAGCTAATAATCTGGACGCTATTAAATCACTTCCTGCACAAGCTATTTTTATTATCACCTCATTAAGTATATTGATAATTATTACCACGTATCCTTTTGCGACCTCTATTTTTAAACTTTATAATGCCTCAAATTTAATATTGGATTACAGTGTAGATTATTATAAAATTCGTGTTTTTGGGTTCCCATTTACCCTTTTCACAATTGCTGTTTTCGGAACCTTTAGAGGGCTTCAAAACACCTATTATCCAATGCTTATAGCAATTGTTGGTACAATTGTCAACATTGTTTTAGATGTTGTTTTGGTTTATGGTGTTGATGGATTAATACCTGCTATGAATATTAAAGGAGCGGCTTATGCTAGCGTTTTTGCACAACTCATTATGGCTGTTTTGTCTGTTTATTACTTATTAAGAAAAACCGAAATTTCTCTAAAACCAACGTTTCCTTTTAACAAAGAAATAAAGAATTTCACATTGATGATTTTTAATTTATTTATCAGAACAATAGCCTTGAATGTTACCTTATACTTCGCAAGTGCATTTTCTACTAGTTATGGCGCAGCATACATTGCAGCCTATACAATAGCAATTAACCTATGGTTCCTTGGTGCTTTTATTGTTGATGGTTACTCTAGTGCTGGAAACATCCTGTCTGGAAAACTTTATGGTCAGAAAAACTATAAAGCGCTCGTTCAATTGAGTAACAAGCTCATCAAATATGGTATATTTTTAGGGATTACTATTGCAATCATTGGTGGTCTTTTATATTATCCTATTGGAAATATTTTCACGGACGACCCTGAAGTTCTCAATCAATTTTACAACGTGTTCTGGATTGTCTTGGTTATGCAGCCATTTTGTGCACTTGCCTTTATTTTTGATGGTGTGTTTAAAGGTCTTGGCAAAATGAAGTATTTAAGGAATGTCTTATTATTTTCAACTTTCGTTGTTTTTGTGCCCATTCTGTTTTGGTTAGATGCCTTAGATTATAAGTTATATGCTATTTTTGTTGCAATGACTTTCTGGATTATTTCCAGAGGATTGCCATTAATCATAAAATTTAGAAAACAATTTTTATCGCTCTCACAAAAGACGTAATTTTAACTCAATTATATTATTTATGGTATTAGCAACAATCCTTCAAGAAGTAGATATTGAAGAAAAAATAAAAAACGCTCCTGATAGTAGTTATGAGATTGGCGTTTTCATTGGTTCAATGTTACCTTTTGTGGTTTTAGTCGTTATTGCCTATTTAATCTATAGGCATCACAAGAACAAAATAAAAAATGAATAACCTTAATCTTTTATAATTATGAATAGAATTTTTTTAATACTAGCAATCGTTTTAATAATTATCTATTTTTATAATAAATACAAAAAACGCTAGTTACCTTGTTTTTAACCAACCTGTAATACTCATTCTTTTTTTGTTTACAGGTTTAACTTCGTGCTCAATAATCTGGCTTTCGAAAATGACTACACGACCTGGAAACGGATAAATAACCTTTTGTATTTCTTCTCCATTGTCGTTTAAATACAATACCAATTCACCTCCATTTTCTGGTAACCAACCCTCTTCATTCAAATAACAAACAATAGAAAGTTTACGTCTGTCATCATTTTGAAAAGTGTCAATATGCCTCTTATAGTAAGTGCCTTCAGGATATAAGGCGTAATGAAATTCTTTTTGTAAAATTCCTAAAAAACAGGTTCTATTTAAATAATTTACAAGACTGTTAATCTTGTTAAAAAACAACATTTCAGCTTCGTTTGCTTTTAGTTCGTCAATCCACAAAATAACATCACCTCTTATAGACTTTACAATAATTTCGTTAACACGATTGCCGATAGCTGCTTTTTTAAATGCATCTTCTTCATGTTTCTCAATTAAAGATTGCCTCAATATAACAACTTCATCATCTGTAAAAAAATCCTCTACAATACAATATTGTTGCGCTAAAATATTATCTATAATGCGCTCGTATTGAGGGTTTTCTATAAAAGGAATTTCTTCAAATAGTTGATTCATATTTAGTGCCAATAATTTAAAAGCGCGCAAATGTAATCTAAAAAGCAATTGCTTTTACAAAATGAATATCTTTGCACTGAAAATGAATAGCAATGAGCAATATTAGAATCACAAAACAGTTCTCTTTTGAAACTGGTCATGCGCTTTATGGTTACGATGGAAAGTGCAAAAATGTTCATGGTCATAGTTACCGCTTGGATGTTACAGTAATTGGAAAACCTATCTCAGATAACACCAATGTAAAGTTTGGAATGGTGATTGATTTTGGCGATTTAAAAAAAATTGTGAAAGAAGAGATTGTTGATGTATTTGACCATGCCACTGTTTTTAATAAAAACACGCCACATGTTGAGTTAGCTAAGGAACTTGAAAGTAGAGACCATAATATATTACTGGTAAATTACCAACCAACAAGTGAAATGATGGTGATTGATTTTGCAGAAAAAATAAAAACTCGCCTCCCAAAAAATATTGAATTATTCTCTCTAAAACTCCAAGAAACTGCAACCAGTTTTGCCGAATGGTTTGCAAGCGATAATGAATAAAGCCACTCACATAACAGTTCCTCAAGGGAAGAAAATTTATTTTTCATCAGACAATCATTTGGGTGCGCCAACCCAAAAAGAATCGTTGCCTCGTGAGAAAAAATTTGTGGCTTGGTTGGATGAGGTTAAACACGATGCTGCTGCGATATTCCTTTTGGGCGATTTGTTCGATTTTTGGTTTGAATATAAAAAAGTAGTGCCTAAGGGTTTTACAAGAACTTTAGGAAAACTGGCTGAAATTTCAGATTCTGGTATTCCTATTTACTATTTTGTTGGCAATCACGATTTATGGATGAATGGCTATTTTGAAGAAGAACTTAACATTCAAGTATTTCACAAACCTCAAGAATTTTTCTTTAACCAGGCCTCTTTTTTAATTGGTCATGGCGATGGTTTAGGTCCAGGTGATAAAGGCTATAAACGCATGAAAAAAGTGTTTACTAATCCATTTAGCAAATGGTTGTTTCGTTGGTTGCATCCAGATTTAGGTGTGCGTTTAGCGCAATATATGAGTGTAAAAAACAAGTTGATTTCTGGTAATGAAGACGAAAAATTTTTAGGTGAAGACAAAGAGTGGTTGATACAATATTGCAAACGAAAGCTTCAAGAAAATCATCGTGACTATTTTGTGTTTGGGCACAGACATTTACCTTTAGAAATAAAGCTAGAACCCAATTCAAAATACATCAATTTAGGCGATTGGATAAGTTATTACACCTATGGTGTATTTGATGGTGAAAAATTGGAGTTGAAAAAATATTAATCTTCTTTTTCGTGCTCTTCTAAGTCTTTGGTTAAGTCTAATTTTCTAAACGAAGGCGATACTATTCCTGTTGTAATTACAGTAATTAATGTCATGGTTCCTCCAAAAACTACAGCTGTTACTGTTCCCATTAATTTTGCTGTTAACCCGCTTTCAAAAGCACCTAATTCGTTTGAAGATCCAACAAACATAGAGTTTACTGAAGCTACACGACCACGCATGTTATCTGGTGTTTTTAGCTGCAAAATGGTTTGACGTATAACCATAGATACACCATCAGTCACACCACTAAAGAACAATGCAACAACCGAAATCCAAAATACTGAGGATAGTCCAAACACAATAATACAAACTCCAAAACCAAAAATAGCGCCCAGTAATTTCATTCCAGCATTTTTACTAATTGGAATATATGCTGTGACCAACATGGTCAAAAAAGCTCCAACAGCTGGAGCAGCACGCAAAACTCCAAAGCCTTCACTACCAACTTTTAAAATGTCTTGCGCAAATATTGGTAAAAGTGCTACTGCTCCACCAAACAATACAGCCACCATATCTAAGGTTAAAGCTCCTAAAATCGCTTTGGTTTTATACACAAATCGGATTCCTTCTTTTAAACTTTGTAACACAGGCTCACCAATTTTTGGATTTAAAATTGGTTTCTTAGAAATTCTTAATAAGTTGATTAATGCTAAAAATGAAAACCCAACAACTACACAAAGCGACCAATGCACACCAATCCAAGCTATTGATAATCCTGCTACTGCTGGACCAATCACTGAGGCAACTTGCCAAGTTGAGCTGCTCCAAGTAGCAGCATTTGGATATAATTTTTTGGGGACAATTAGAGCAACTAAAGAAAACACAGTTGGTCCAATAAAAGCCCTGACCAAGCCACCACAAAACACAAAGAAGTAAACTCCATATAAAATGCTTTTGGTGGACCAGCCCTCAACAACTTTAGGCCATGTTAATAAAAACAATCCTAAACTAATTATGGTAAATCCAATGATACACTTAATTAAAAGCCCTCTTTTTTCTTTTTGATCAACAATGTGTCCTGCAAATAATGCCATCCCAACGGCTGGAATCACCTCCATGAGACCAATTAACCCTAGAGACCAAGGGTCTTTTGTAATGGAATACACTTCCCACTCTATGATGATAAATTGCATAGACCATGCAAAAACCAATGCAAAACGTACTAATAAAAATATGTTGAACTCTTTAATTCGTAAGGCTGCATAAGGGTCTTTCTTTGCCATATTAAGGTTTAATATCTCTTAATTTTAATTGTAATGACGTTTTTCCTTGCCAGTGGTTTTCATCAATTGAATAGACCGCTTTAAAAGGTTTTCTATTTGAAATCAAATCAAACTTATCTCCAAGACCAAAACCAATACAAACTAATTTCTCTTTTCCTGACTGAGTAGCAGTAATGCGTAAATGTTTGTCGTCTTCTCCAACGCATTTTCCATAACCTGTATCCTTCATGTTTTCAGTCATAAAAATTGGTGTCATGTTTCCTGGTCCAAAAGGGGCAAATTGGCGCATAATTCTCCACAACTTATCATTTATTTGAGATAAGTCAATTTTCATATCAACCTTAATTTCAGGTGTCAAAAGCGATTTATCAATGGTTTTTGAAACCTCATCTTCAAAAGCTTGCTTAAAAGCTTCATAACTTTCTTCTTTTAGAGTTAAACCAGCAGCATATTTGTGCCCTCCAAATTGCTCAATATGTTCTGAGCAAGCTTCTAAAGCGTTATACACATCAAAGCCAGAAACAGAACGTGCAGATGCTGCTAATTTATCGCCACTTTTGGTAAACACTAAGGTAGGTCTGTAATAGGTTTCAGTTAATCTTGAAGCCACAATGCCAATCACACCTTTATGCCAATGGTCTTGATAAACTACAGTTGTAAAGCGTTCTTGTTCATTTTGTGTTTCAATTTGTTTAAGTGCTTCTTCTGTAATTTGTTGGTCAGCATCACGCCTATCTGTGTTAAACGTTTCAATCTCTGCAGCATAGTCTTCTGCTAATTGCAAATCATTTTCTGTAAGTAAAGCAACAGCGTGGTTGCCATGCTTCATTCGTCCAGCCGCATTAATTCTTGGAGCAACAATAAACACCACATCTGTTATGGTAAGTTCATCTTTTTTAACTTGATTGATTATAGCTCTTATTCCTGGTCGTGGGCTAGAGTTAATGATTTGCAGCCCAAAATAAGCCAAAACTCTATTTTCACCAGTAATAGGAACAATATCAGCACCTATTGCTGTTGCTACTAAATCTAAGTACTCGGTTAAATAGTCAACAGATTTACCCTCTCTTTCGGCTAATGCCTGAATGAGTTTAAACCCAACACCACAACCACAAAGTTCTTTGTAAGGATACTCGCAATCGTCTCGTTTAGGATCTAAAATTGCAATTGCATTAGGCAATTCATTTCCTGGTCTGTGATGGTCACAAATAATAAAATCAATGCCTTTTTCTTTAGCGTAAGTAACTTTTTGAATGGCTTTTACGCCACAATCCAGAGCAATAATGAGTGAAAAATCATTGTCATGAGCAAAATCAATCCCTTGGTACGATACGCCGTAACCCTCTTCATATCTGTCAGGAATATAAGTAGCTACATGTTCAGTTCTTGTTTTTAAATAGGACGACATTAAGGCTACTGAAGACGTTCCATCTACATCATAGTCACCAAAAACCAAAATGTTTTCGTTGTTTGTTAAGGCTTGCTCAATTCTATCAACAGCCTTATCCATGTCTTTCATTAAGAATGGATTGTGTAAATCACTTAAACTTGGTCTGAAAAATGTTTTGGCTTCTTCATATGATTCAATACCTCGTTGTAATAATAATGTTGCCACAACATCATCAACTTGAAGTGCCTTTTTAAGGGTTGCCAATTTGGTGGCTTCGGGCTTTGGTTTAAGCGTCCAACGCATTTTTTAAGTTATAAGTACTTTAAGTGTTATTTGTTGTGATAATGGATTTCAGTCTTTAGTTCTGCAAATTGTCGAAACATTTCCATAACACCACAGTATTTTTCAACCGAAAGATCTACTGATTTTTTTATTTTTTTCTCATCTAAATCTTTTCCATAAAAATGATAATCAAGCTTTACTTTGCGATAATACTTTGGGTGTTCGTCTGTTAATTCGCCTGAAACTTCCATCTTAAACTCATAATCGGTTACTTTCATTTTATCAAGAACAGAAACAACATCAAGCCCAGTACATCCTGCAAGGGCTGATAACATCAAAGCTTTGGGAGACAGACCAAATCGCTCGTTACTTCCTTCAACATCTGTATCCATCATTAAAGTTTTTCCGCTTGGATTATCAGATTCAAATGTCATTCCACCTTTCCACTCTGTGGTTATTTTATTTATCATATTCAAAGATTTTTCGTTTATTGTTAGTTCAAAAATACCAATAAAAAATAGACTATGCCACTAGTAACACCATTATCAGCAGATCATGATTTAGAAACCAAAGAACTTGCCGAATTCTTTAATGAAACACTTGGATTTTGCCCAAACTCAGTATTAACTATGCAACGTCGTCCAGCCATTTCTAAAGCATTTATTAACTTAAACAAAGCAGTTATGGCAAACGAAGGTAGAGTGACTTCTGCTTTAAAACGCATGATTGCTTGGGTAAGTAGCAACTCAACTGGTTGCAGGTATTGTCAAGCGCATGCTATTAGAGCTGCTGAACGTTATGGTGCCGAACAAGAACAACTAGACAACATTTGGGAATACAGAACACATCCTGCTTTTAATGAAGCTGAGCGCGCTGCTCTAGATTTTAGTTTGGCTGCATCAATGGTGCCTAATGCTGTTGATGAAAACATCAAAAAACGACTTTACGAATATTGGAATGAAGGCGAAATTGTTGAGATGTTAGGCGCGATTTCACTTTTTGGCTACCTTAACCGTTGGAACGATAGTATGGGAACTAGTATTGAGGAAGGTGCTGTTGAAAGTGGAAACCAATATTTAGGAAAACATGGCTGGAATGAAGGGAAACACAATGGATCGCAATATTAATATAATTGCTCCATTGTTTTTATAAAATGTTCTTTTCGTCTGGTGGAAACCTCAATTTTATCATTATTGTTTAAAATAACATAACCTCCTTTGCCTTTCGAGTATTTTTCAATGAAATTCAAATTTATTAAGTGCGAGTTATGAACCCTAAAAAAATTACATTCAGATAATAATTCCTCAAACCATTTTAAGGTTTTAGAAACTACTATTTTTTCTCTTGAAGTCGTGAAAATTGTGGTATAATTAACATCAGATTCACACCGAATAATTGTATTGACTTCTAAAAACGTATAGCCTTCAAATGTTGGTATAGTAATTTTTTTGTTTTGATCCGTTTTTAAGGCATTTGAAAGAAGTACTTCTACTTTGTTGGTAAAATCTTTGGCTTTTATTTTTATACTCACTTTTTCTATAGCTAAATTAAAATCGTCTACATCAATAGGTTTTAACAAATAATCCACTGCACTAAACTTAAAGGCCTGAACTGCAAATTTTTCGTGGGCTGTTGTAAATATAACTTCAAAGGGAATCGTGTTGAGTTGTCTTAAAAAATCGAACCCTGTTTTATCGTGAATTTGAACATCCAAGAACACCAAATCAGGTTGCTCGCTTAACGCATCCCTAAGAGCATCGTCAACCGAAGTGTAGTAAGCTACAAGCTGAATTTCGTTTCTGAAGAGCTTCAGGAGTGCTTTAATAGCATCTATACAATGCTGTTCATCATCAATGATTATGGCTTTTATCATTTTAAAATGCGAGTTCCAACGGTAATTTTACTTCTACTTTTACGCCATTGGTATTAGTTTTGTTTTCAACTTTAACAGTTCCATTGGCGTTTTTGATTTTGTTAATGATTTCTATTCTATCTTTGGTGATGCTTTGTCCCAAAGATATTTTGTTGTTATCCTGTTTGTTATTGGTTAGACCAACACCATCATCTTCAACATTACAAACAATCATTTGCTTTGCTTTTTGTATGGAAATGGTTATATGACCTTTGCCCTCTTTTTTAGAAATTCCGTGCCATATACTGTTTTCTATAAAAGGCTGTAATATAAGTGGTGGCACCAAGCTGTTATCTACATCAATGTTTTTATCTACTTCTATACTGTACGAAAATTTATGATTTAGTCGTATTGCTTCGATTTGCATGTACATTTCTATAAGCTGCAAATCATCTTGTAGTGTGATTTCCTTTTTGTTGGAATTTTCTAATGTTTGCCGCATTATTTTAGCAAATTTTATTAAATACTTTGAAGCTGATTCTGCATCATTTTTAGTTATGTAATCGTTTATAGAGTTGAGTGAATTAAAAATAAAATGAGGGTTCATTTGTGCGCGTAATGCTTTTAATTCGGTGTTGGCTACTGTTTCTTTAAATTCAGCTTCTTGTTTTTTAGAAACAGCATCGCGTTTGCGTTTGTAAACAATTAAACCAAAAATGGCACTTGCCAACAATAGGCTACCTCC
The DNA here is from genome assembly GCA_020435965.1 of Flavobacteriaceae bacterium. GTDB lineage: Bacteria > Bacteroidota > Bacteroidia > Flavobacteriales > Flavobacteriaceae > CAJQLB01. Next base: position 28,887 of record JAGQYS010000017.1, read on the forward strand.
AAATATAGAACCGTTTTTTATGAGTTTTTGGCGTTCTATTTCGGCTTGAGCAAGGGCTTGTTTGCTGTCATGCTCTGCTTTTAATACAGCTGCTTCTTTATCAAACTCATACTCCACTTCAAGCCTAGTAATTTTGTCTTTTAAATCTTGGGAATGTAAACTGTCTTTTAATGAAGTTGATAACTCTTTGGTCTTTAAAGCCTTTTTATAATCTTCCTTTTTTGCATATAATTCTGATAGCATACTATAAGAATCTGCAACGGTTTCTAAGTTTTTTGTTTCGATAGAAGTTTTTACAGCATTGTTTAAATGCTTTTCTGCTAGTACTATATATTTTTTTGTTGTTGTTGTTTTAAAATAGGATTCACCTAAATAATATTCGGTAATAGCCAAATTGTATTTTATATCGAGCTCTTTGTAGATTGCTAATGATTGACTTAAATAGGCAATGGCTTTATCGTAATCTTTCATACCAACATAGGCAATGCCAATATTTGTGTGCGCATTCGCCATACCATTTTTATTGCCAATTTCTTTATTAATTTCATAAGATTCGCTCTGTAGTTCAATAGCTTTTTCTGGTTGATTTAAATTATCATATGTATTAGCCATATTGCCCAATACATATGCAATTTGATACTTGTTGTTATTTTCTCTGCAAATCTTTAATGACCTATTAAAGTATTCTAGGGCAAGTTGCAATTTAGTTTCCATTCTATTGTAAACGATCCCAATGTTAGATAAAGCGGTCGCATATTGCACACTATTTGCTTGGTTTAATGCTTCATAAATTCTTAACGCTCTCAAAAAACTTTCAATGGCTTTTGGGTTATTATTAGAATTCATTTGGCAAATACCTATGGCATTAAGTATTCCTGCCATTTTTTCTTTTTTATCCAAAGATTCAAAAATATTATATGCTTTCTGGTAAGCATTAATTGCTTCTTCATAATTGGAACGGTTACTATTTATCCAACCCATGCCATAAAAAGCTATTGCAGTTCCTGAAGGATTATTGCTTTTGTTGCTTATCTCCATCGCTTTCTTAAAACATTTCAACGCTAAAGAGTCATTACTTAAAGTAATGTAATTGTACCCTTTATTCATATAGGCATTTGCCATGCCTTTTTGGTGTTTAAGAGCCGTTGCTAATGCCAGCCCTTCATTTGATAGCTCCAGCCCTTTATCAGGATTATAGCTACTGTAGCTCAAAGCCAAATCGTCAAGGATTTTAAGCCTAACGGTATCTAATGCTTTGTGCCTTGTCAATAACTCATTTAAAGAATCTATTTTCTGTTGTTGTCCATAGGTTGTAGTAGTACTTATAAACAACACTGTAAAATATAGCAATAAAACTCTCATAACTAGTTGTATTAATTGCTATTAACCAATTACAAGAAAGGTGGCTGTGCTAAATTTAACACATTTTTATCATAAAACTTAAAATCTCAGAAAATAATTGAAGTCCAGCAGAAAATAATTGGTTGTTTGACAAAATATAGGGTAAGCGTAGTTTTAGAGTATCAAAATTAAATCCTCATTGATTATGAAAACATTTAAAATCACAACTTTTTTTGCATTACTTCTGTTGTTTTTTAGCTGCACACCATCGCTTAGCGGCACATATAAAGGCGTGGGAAGCACATTTTTTGACCAACTCACTTTTAAATCTGGAAACAAAGTAGAACTGGTCTTTATGGGCTCAACCACAGAAGTAGAGTACAAATTGGAAGAAGGTAAGGTAAAAATAACCAACGCTGGCCAAACACAAGTATTGACTATTACAGAAGATGGCTGTTTGGATGGTGGTGGCTTTGTTGGTAAATACTGTAAGTAAGAGCTTAAAATCAACTATAAACACTAAAAAAATACAAAATTATGGGACTTAAACAAATAGATTTCGGCAAAGCTCTGTTAAAAGTACTGGAGCTTATTATTGTAAAACCCTTTACCTTGCCTTGGCAGATTTACAAGAGTGCTTTGGTTAATTTATCAAATTCAAATTCCAACGACTCAGAGGAAAAAGTGCTCTCGCCAGAATTTCCTTTGTTCACCTGGTTTATACGTATGTTTGATGCGCTTATAGCCATTATTTACCCTATTGGTGTCATATTGGCACTCATTGCAGGATTAAACGAATATACTGGAAGTTTTGCCAGTTTTTTGGTAACCCTTGCCATGACCTATTTTGCACCATTGGGCGTTGGGTTAATACGCGAGCTTTACCAATTGTCGCTAAAAATGGTGTTGTATTTAAAAATAATATCAACAAAATAGGATATTAAATTTAAAATATTAATGGTGCTTGTGGTTATTAAAACTAAGCTATAGTATAATGAAAGAAAAAAAAGTCAGAATAAACAACAGAAATTATAAATTTCAATGGTTAAAGGGCACTGTTTTAGAAGTGAAAACGTTAGCAAAAACTGTTGGCGGTGGCACTATTTATAGTCACCCAAACATGTCAACAAGCAGTGACATAAACATTAGCAGTATAGAACAACTTGATATTTTTTTGGATGATGAATTTGGGAATGAACATGCTTTTAAATTAGAAAACTTCAATTTTTCATGCAGAAAAGGTCATAAAATCACAATCATAAAGCTATTAATTAACAATTCAAAAAGCGGTTCTTTTATTGGATTATATAATCATAATACTAGAGAGCACCGCATTAAAGACTATCTACTCAAAACAATAACAAGGCCTAGCAGTGCACTATTTTGGCTTGTCGGTATTTTTGCTCCTTTTTTAATCGGTCTGGCTTTTATTTATCTATTGGCTGATGTATTAAGGACAGAAGAAGATTTCATCCTGCTATTTAGTATAATTTGTACGGGTTTTGTTAGTGTTCTATTATGGGTTTTACTTATAATCATGTACCAATCAAGAAAGAGCAGTCGATTTAAAAAATTGAGAAACGCTTATAATGCATTAAATATATAAACTCAAAACTTCAATTCCATGCGAACAATTATATCAAACCAAAAAGCAACAATGTTACTTGTTTTGCTCTTAGGATTTTTTATATGGTCATTTACCCCAAAAAACGCAAGCGAAACCCCTTTCGCTAACAAAAAAATATATTGCCAACTGTATGTAAACAATACGTACAATAGGATTCAACAAAAATGGTCGTATGAAATTGATGTTAACTATGGTGAGTATTTAAAATACGACTTCAAATCGTTAGAGCAATATAAGGTGCAATCATTTACAAATTATCTTGATGCCTTAAACTATCTAGGTTCCAGAGGTTGGAAACTGGTCCTGACCAACCGCCACATGGTAGATGGCTACAACCATTATCAAGATTATTATTTGTTGGAAAAGGACACTAACTAAAAGCACAAAATCATGAAATTTATTTTTATCTCTCTGTTGTTTTTTTGTGGGTCGTTGGTAGCACAAGTAAACCCAAAACTGTACGATATGCCAACGGCCGAAAACGTGCTCAAAAACATAAAAGGCATTGACAACATCGATACCTATGCCAAACAACGAGCAGCCCTTTACGTGCTTTGGGATATTGCAATGTTCGGGATTGAAAAGAATTACAGATTCAAAAATAAACCCATTGAAAAAGTAATCGCAGATCAAAAAGAAGAATACAATAAAGCCATGTATTCGGTCTATAAAAAATACCTGGCGGCAATCAACCAGCCGGAAACCCAAGCAATAAAAGATGAATGGAAAAAACTTTGGGGCGACTATAAATTCCGAACACTTAACTTTAAGGAAGATTTGATAAAAACCCTGTTCAACCCTAAAGCAAAAAAAAGGTATTATGAGCTCAACGGTTATCCTAAAGAAAAAGAAATAGATTTAAACGATGCTCAAGCCCTATATGAAAGAGGGAGACTATATTACAATGGTAAAGACATCAAGCAGTCGTATGAGAAAGCTTTATTATATTTTAGAAAATCGGCCAAAATGGACAATGCCGACGGACAAAACGCTTTGGGCTATATGTATACTCAAGGAAATTACCTCAAACAAGATTACAAAGAAGCCTTAATGTGGTTTGAAAAAGCGGCTGTCCAAAACAATGCCAAAGCCATGAACTCCTTAGCCTATCTCTATGCCAATGGTTTGGGTATTGAAAAAAACGCCAAAACCGCTTTTATGTATTACAAGAAATCGGCTGACCTAAAAAATGTCGATGGAATTTACAATTTGGCCTGGGCTTATGGCAATGGTTTTGGTATAGAAAAAAATATGCAAGAAGCATTAAACCAGTATGAACTGGCCGCAGAAAACGGTCATATCTTGGCACTGTTCAATCTGGGTGTCCTATATGAAAATGGTGAAGAAGTTCCCAAAAACGAAACCAAGGCGTTTAACTATTACTTAAAGGCAGCCAACTTAGGCTATGGCGATGCCCAAAACAGGGTAGGGATTTTGTATGGCGATGGCGTTGGAGTTGGCAAAAACACAGACAAAGCCTTAGAATGGTTTACCAAAGCCGCCAACCAAAACCACATTTCATCCATCTACATCTTGGGCAATATGTACCTTGAAGGCCAAGGTGTTGAAAAGGACGAGGCAAAAGCTTTTGAATTATTCTTAAAAGGGGCCAAATTGGGCAACCCAACCATGCAGGTCAAAGTTGGGGAACTGTACATGTTTGGAAAAGGCACAACAAAAAATGAATCGGAAGGATTTGATTGGTGGCAAAAAGCCGCAGCACAAAACGATAAAAACGCTTATTTTAGTTTGGCACTTTACTATGAAACCCGTCTAAGAAACATCGACAAAGCCATTGAATGGTACACAAAAGCCGGAGATTTAGGCGATGCTTATGCTTTGATGAAATTGGGCGAAATGTATTTGTACGGAAACGATGTTGAAAGGGATTTTGATAAAGCCTTGGCTCAGTTTAAAAAAGGTGCCGCCTTGGACGATAGAGCAGCATTGTTCCACCTAGGTAATATGTATTCCAAAGGTTTGGGTGTTGAAAAAAGCGACCTAAAGGCTTTTGAGTACTATCAAAAATCCGCCAAGCTCGGACACGAAATGGCACAATTTAACATTGCCATAATGGAATATGATGGCATAGGTGCGCAAAAAAACCAAAGCAGTGCCATGGCCAAATTAAAAACTTTGGCAGAAAATGGCTTGGCAGAAGCACAGACGTTTTTGGCTAGAATTTATGGTTCAAAAATGAAATATGAAGCATCTTATAAGTGGCTGGTAAAAGCTGTCAATCAAAATAATGCCGACGCCCAAGAATTATTGGGCTTTATGTACGAAAAAGGGCTTTATGTACAAAAAGACATCCAAAAAGCCATAGACTATTACATCATGGCCGCCAAACAGGGCAACAAACAGGCCGAAGCCGCATTGGACAGGCTGAACGATTAAAAATTAAACTTGTTTAAATAGTCTGCAAGCCACCGAAAAAAAAAGATGATTATTTTAAAATCGTCCCAACTCGTTTCTGCAGCTCAGGCAAAACCTCAACCTCAAACCAAGGGTTCTTGCTCAGCCAAAATCGATTTCGTGGCGAAGGATGTGGTAATGGGAAATAGCTTGGTAAATACGCTTTATAATTGGCAACCGTTTCGGTTAAAGTTTTTTTTGCTTTGTCCTTCAAATAGTAATTCTGTGCATACATGCCTATAAGAATTACCAATTCTGTATTTGTCATAAAATCAAATAGAGCTTGATGCCATTGAGGTGCACATTCTGGTCGTGGTGGTAAATCACCACTTTTTCCTTTCCCTGGATAGCAAAATCCCATTGGCACAATAGCAAATTTGGCTTCATCATAAAAATCTTCATCAGAGACATTGAGCCATTTACGCAATTGTTTACCACTAGCATCGTCCCAAGGAATTCCAGAGTTGTGAACTTTGGTTCCAGGTGCTTGACCAATAATGACGATTTTAGAATCTGGATGTGCAGACACAACAGGTCGAGGACCAAGTGCTAAGTGTTTTGAACAAATCGTGCATTGTCTTATATTATGAAGTAAATCTTGCATTAAATTTTTTTAGATTCTGAATCACGTTCAGAGATACAAATCACTTTTTCCCAGCAACTACAATCACTATCTCACCTTTAGGTGGTTTATTAGTATAGTGCTGTAAGACTTCTTTTGCGGTACCTCTTATGGTTTCTTCATAGAGTTTTGTAAGTTCTCTCGATACCGAAACTTGTCTATCTTCACCAAAATACTCACAAAAATTATTGAGTGTTTTTAAAAATTTATGAGGACTTTCATAAAAAATCATGGTTCTGGTTTCTTCAGCCAAAAATAAAAGTCGTGTTTGACGTCCTTTCTTTACAGGTAAAAATCCTTCAAATACAAATTTATCATTAGGCAAACCACTATTCACTAAAGCTGGAACAAAAGCTGTGGCTCCAGGAAGGCAATCCACTTCAATATTATTTTCAATGCAAGCTCTTGTGAGCAAAAATCCAGGATCTGAAATGGCAGGAGTTCCAGCATCACTAATTAATGCTATAGTTGTTCCGCTTTTTAATTTATTAATCAACCCTTCAACTGTTTTATGCTCATTGTGCATGTGATGCGATTGAGATGGTGTAGCAATATCAAAATGCTTCAATAATTTACCTGAAGTACGTGTGTCTTCAGCAAGAATTAAATCGACTTCCTTTAACACCTCAATAGCTCTAAAGGTTATATCCTTAAGGTTCCCAATTGGTGTTGGAACAATGTAGAGTTTACTCATAATATTTTCCCTGAAAATGGAAATCTAATCAAACTTACTTTCAATGATTTCCATGAAGCGTTCTTCAAATTCAGTTTTCCCTTCCCAATGATTATAGTCTGGTTTGATAATGTTTTGAATAAGGGTATTTGCCTCTTCATAGCTTGAAGATGTATTTATCTGAGAGAGAACTCGTTCATAATCTTCACTTTTACCATCAAAAAGATGTTTTATAAAAGCCAATTTATCATTAAGGCCAATGGCAAAACCACTGCTTTTTAACTTGTCGTTTAAAGATTTCTTTTCGTTATCTGCTTTTCTTTTATTGGCTTCGGTAAGTGGTTCAAAAACTGGCATTTCCTGAAAATCTGCCACTAGTTCTTCCAGTTCATTCTTTTTTGTTTTTCCATTTGGGATTACAGACTCTACCATGGCATCTACAGCATGAGTTTCTTCAGGCATTTGAGCAACCATGTCTTTTATTTTTTCCATAACAGGTTCAAAAATGCCATCATCTTCGGTTTCATCAACATTGACATAAACCTGATCTTCAACTTCAATAGTATCGCTTACTTTGTTGTTAAACGTTTTATCCATAGTTTCAAAAAACGAAGTGCCACTGCCAATGGTTGGCATATCGTCTTCAAAATTCTCTTGGGCAAATTTTAAAACGGTTAATTTTTCATATAGTTGAGCTACTTCTGTATGTAACTTGTTAACATCTTCTTTGCCTTTTAATTTTAAAATCCTATGTGCAATGCTAATTAAATCTGATTCCAATTTCTTCTTCATAACTTTTAAATTTTATGCAATTTAGGTTTTTGTTTTTTAATAAATTTGCTTCACCTTTATAGAAACGAAGGTTGACTTCGTTTTAGTGTTAAATTTACAAAATGTTTCTCGAAAATACAGTAAATCATAAAGAACAATTTGGATGGATTGAAGTCATCTGTGGATCAATGTTTTCTGGTAAAACAGAAGAATTGATACGACGATTGAAGCGTGCTCAATTTGCAAAACAAAAGGTCGAAATTTTTAAACCTGCAATTGATATACGTTATGATGAAGACAAAGTTGTGTCTCATGATGCCAATGAAATCCGTTCCACTCCAGTTCCAGCGGCAGCAAACATACCTATTTTAGCAGATGGTTGCGATGTGGTTGGCATTGACGAAGCCCAGTTTTTTGATGATGAAATCGTAAGGGTTTGTAATGACCTTGCAAATAAAGGTGTGCGAGTTATTGTTGCTGGTTTAGATATGGACTTTAAAGGCAACCCATTTGGTCCAATGCCTAACTTAATGGCTACTGCTGAATATGTAACCAAAGTACACGCCATTTGTACGCGTACTGGAAATTTAGCACAATACAGCTACCGAAAAGCTAAAAGCGATGCGCTTGTCCTTTTGGGTGAAGTTGATGAATACGAACCTTTGAGCAGAGCAGCTTTTTATAAATCAATGCTTCGAGATAAGGTAAGAAATATAAAGGTTAATGAAGCCGAAGAAATCTCTCCTAAATTAAAAACAGGAAATGGCTAAAGCTCAAGAAACCATTCTAGAGATTGATTTAGGCGCACTTGAGCATAATTTTAATCATCTAAAGTCAAAACTTCAAGAGAATACTAAATTTTTAGCAGTAGTTAAAGCCTTTGCCTATGGTAGTGATGCTGATAAAATTGCATTACATCTTCAAAACTTAAATGTAGATTATTTTGCAGTAGCTTTTACCTCTGAAGGTGTTGCACTCAGAGATGCTGGCATTACAAAGCCTATTTTAGTTTTACACCCACAACCAATAACTTTTAAAACAGTTATTGAAAGGTGTCTTGAGCCTAATATTTATAATTCAAAAGTTTTAAACGAATTTTTGGATCTTGCCAAAGAACTTAATCAAGAAAATTACCCTGTTCATATTAAGTTTAATACAGGATTAAACCGATTAGGATTCTGGGAAAATGATGTTGATTATATTGTTTCTAAATTGGTTTCAAATAATACATTGTATGCAAAATCTATTTTTTCGCATTTAGCAGCGAGTGAAGACTTAAATGAGGATGCCTTTACAAGATCTCAAATTTCAAGTTTTAAATCAATTGCCAAAAATTTTACAAAGCAAATTGGCTACAAACCGTTAATGCATATATGCAATACATCTGGCGTTTTAAACTATCCTGAAGCTCATTTTGATATGGTGAGGTGTGGTATTGGTTTGTATGGCTTTGGAAACTCAGAAAAAGAAAACAAAAACTTAATTCCTATTGCTTCATTAAAATCAATCATATCTCAAATTCATAAGATTGAAAAAGGAGAGACTGTTGGTTATAATAGGGCTTATAAAAGTGCAGGTTTTAAAAAAATAGCTACTATTCCAATTGGTCATGCTGATGGCTTGGGCAGGCAATATGGAAACGGAAAAGGATTTGTTTATGTGAATGACACAAAAGCATTTATAGTAGGCAATGTTTGTATGGACATGATTATGATAGATATTACAAATATTGAATGTAAAGAAGGTGACGAAGTTGTAATCTTTGACAAAAACCATACAGCCGAAGATTTAGCAAGTGCTTCAGAAACGATTTCTTATGAATTGATTACTTCCATTTCACGACGAATTAAACGGAAATTTTCAAATTAAGTTTAAGTTTTTTTTAACACTTAAGTTTTTTCGCTATTTTTAACCCACTAATAACTAATACATTAAATTATGCTTAAAGAATTCAAAGAGTTTGCCATGAAAGGCAATTTGGTTGATATTGCCGTAGCCTTTGTAATGGGTGCTGCTTTCAACAAAATAGTGTCTTCCTTTACAGGTGGAATTGTATCACCTTTAATTGGGTTAGTCTTTAAATCAGATTTTAAAGATCAAAAAATGATTTTACAGGAAGGTGTTCTTGATGAAGCTGGAAATATGACTGGAGAAGTTGCCTTGATGTGGGGAGAATTCCTAACTAATCTTATTGATTTTATTATTGTTGCTTTTGTAATGTTTATGGTTATAAAAGGAGTAAATAAAATGAAGAAAAAAGAAGAACCAGCTCCTGAAGCTCCAGCTGGACCTTCAGATAATGATCTATTAACTGAAATTAGAGATCTTCTTAAAAAATAATTGTCTTTTTTAGAATTGAAAAAACCACTCATTAAATGAGTGGTTTTTTTATGCCTTTATGCTTTTATTATCTACTTTTGTTTTCAAATTTTAGGTCTTATGAAAGTAGCTGTAGTTGGCGCAACCGGAATGGTTGGCCAAGTTATGTTAAATGTTTTAGCAGAAAGAAATTTCCCGATTAGTGAATTAATTCCAGTGGCATCAGAACGAAGTGTTGGGAAGGAAATTCAATATAAAAACAAAAGTTATAAAATTGTTTCCCTACAAGATGCTGTTAATGCAAAACCTGATATTGCATTGTTTTCGGCTGGAGGAAGCACGTCTTTGGAATGGGCTCCAAAGTTTGCTGAAGTTGGAACTACTGTAGTTGATAACTCTTCTGCTTGGCGAATGGACCATACCAAAAAGCTCATTGTTCCAGAAATAAATGCTAATACACTTACTAAAGAGGACAAAATTATTGCAAACCCTAATTGTTCAACCATTCAAATGGTAGTGGCATTAGCACCTTTACATACTAAATATAAAATTAAACGTCTGGTCATATCAACCTATCAATCTATTACTGGAACTGGAGTTAAAGCAGTTAAGCAATTAGAAAACGAGTTGGCTGGAGTTAAAGGAGAAATGGCCTATCCTTATCCAATTCATCAAAATGCACTGCCTCACTGTGATGTTTTTGAAAGCAATGGTTATACCAAAGAAGAAATGAAATTGGTAAGAGAAACGCAAAAAATTCTTGATGATAGAACCATAGCTGTTACTGCAACTGCAGTGCGAATTCCAACAGCTGGAGGACATAGTGAATCTGTAAATATTGAGTTTGAAAAAGAATTTGATGTAAATGAAGTAAGGCAGCTACTTAATAACACTGAAGGTGTGACTGTTCAAGATAATCCAGATGTTAACGTTTATCCAATGCCAATTTATGCCAATGGAAAAGATGATGTGTTTGTAGGAAGAATTAGAAGAGATGAGTCTCAACCTAACTCCTTAAATATGTGGATTGTTAGTGACAATTTAAGAAAAGGCGCTGCAACTAATGCTGTTCAGATTGCCGAGTATTTATCGGCAAAAAACCTACTTTAATCTATATTTTAAAATTTATCTTCATTATCTGAACATCTTATATAGAATTTTTTGCATTATAACTAATTAATTCTTAGAGCATTTGAGGTTTTGTATATATTAGCTTTCCAAATTTCCTATAAATGTTTAAGACATATACCTATAAGTCACTTGCGCTAATTTTTGCATTAGTTCTGATAGCCTCATGTACAAAAGATGATGGTTATACAGACATTGAAGCTCCAAAAATTTCTCCAGTTACTTTAGATTTATCAACTGTACCTTACGAAACATTATCCGAGTATAATTTTTTTGAAGGCAATATGGCGGATTTAAATCCTGTTTATGGTGTTCTTCCATACAAAATTATCAGTAGTCTTTTCATCGATTATGCAAACGCTAAAACATTTGTTTGGATGCCAAAAGACTCAACAGCCATCTATGTTAATGATTATTCTGTTTTGGATTTTCCAACTGGATCTGTATTAATAACAACTCATTATTTCGAAAATGTATTGCCAAATAATTCTTCTAAGATGATAGAAACTCGCTTGCTCATAAAAAAAGAAAGCGAATGGATCATGGCAAATTATAAATGGAACGAACAACAAACAGAAGCGACATACACAACCGAAGGCAGTTTTGTAAATGTTGACTTGTTACATGACAATACAGAAAAAAATGTTACTTATAAAATACCTAATTATAGTGAATGTTTTACATGCCATAACAAATCAGATGTTATAGAACCCATTGGTACTAAACCACAAAACTTAAATAGTAAACTGATGTTCAATGATGGTTTAAAGAACCAGCTTAAAAAATGGGTTGAGTTTGGATATTTAGAAGATAATTTACCAGCCAATATCGTTTCAGTGGTTGATTGGCAGGACGAGTCGCAACCACTTGATCTTAGGGTAAGATCTTATTTTGATATCAATTGTGCTCACTGCCATTCAAATGATGGATACTGTAATTATGCTTCCATGCGATTTGAATTCAATAAAACTGCAGACATAAGTAATCTTGGTGTCTGTGTAGAGTCTGTTTTCTATATAAACCCAACTATCTCACATGTTGTGAAACCTGGTGTTCTGGAAAGATCTGCTCTATATTTTAGGATGAACTCAACAGAAGATCAATATAAAATGCCAATTATTGGCAGAGTACAAAAACACGATGAAGGCTTAACATTAATTGAAGAATGGATTAATTCACTTAGCACTGACTGTAATTAAAAAAAAGCTATTAATAAACCAATATATTATGAAAAGAGTATTACTAATTTTATTTGCTATAGCAATTATACCTATAGTTTCTTTTGCGCAAACAAGTTCAGATACTTGTGCTAATGCCAATAACGCAACACCTATTTCTGGTCCAGGTGTTTTTAATATTTTAGATGTAAATGGAACAGCGCCTTCTACTATTTGTAGTGGTGGTACATCTGTTGCACAAAACGGTGAGTGGTACAGATATATACCCTCAGCAAATTATTTTGTTACTGTGAGCTCCAATCTATCGCAAAATAGCGGCAAAGATACAAGAGTACAAATATATTCAGGTTCTTGTGGAAGTCTACAGTGTGTTGCTGGGAATGATGATGTTGGTGGTTCAAACTTTTTATCGAGTACAACTTTTAGCGCTCAAGCTGGTGAAACCTATTATATTGCTTGGGATAATTATTGGAATCCGAGTAGTCCTTTTGGATTTGATTTTGAGCTTAGTGAAACCATTATACCTCCAACAGTATCGTTTACAACTGCTACAATCTCGGCTCCTGGAATTGATAGAGGAGCTGTTGATATGAATGGTGATTCTTTAGATGATATAGTTTCTATTACTTCTTCAATTATTACAGTTAATTACCAACAAACCAATGGTACCTTCAATAAAGTAAGTCATTCATTAACAGGAGGCATTTATACTGCTGGATGGAGCATGGCTGCTGGAGATTTTGATAGAAATGGCTATAACGATTTGGTGTATGGCAATAGTGATGGAGCGCATGTGGTAAAAGCAAAAGCTAACGGAAATGGCTACGAAATAGCTGCTACAAGCCATAGTATTTTTACACAACGCACCAATTTTGTCGATTTTGACAACGATGGTAACCTAGATGTTTTTCTTTGTGATGATACTGCTCCAAACGAGTATTTCATTAACAATGGCTCAACTCTAACTTTATGGGAAGGTGATGACCCTGGAGCTCCTATTGCTGGAGGTTTAGGTGTTTACTCTTCTGGCGGAAACTATGGTTCCGTTTGGGTAGATTATGATAGTGATGGTGATGCGGATTTGTTTATTGCAAAATGTGGAGGTTTAGAAGAAAGAAGAAAAAATCAATTATTTAGAAATAATGGAAACCTATCCTTTACTGAGGTAAGTATTGCCGCAAACATGAATGACCCTTTGTCAACTTGGTCTTCAGCCTGGGGAGATTATGATAGTGATGGTGATATGGATTGCTTTGTTGGCTCTTCTCTTACATTAGAACCTCATAAACTTATGCAAAACAATAACGGTGTTTTTGCTGATGTTACGGCAAGCTCTGGTTTAGATGTTTTTACCGATAAAGGGCATGAAAACCAACCGTTTGATTTTAACAATGATGGCTATATAGATATCTATTCAAACGGAAATATTCTTATCAATGATGGTGACGGAACCTTTACAATTCTTTCATCTGGTATACCTCAAGAAGGTGCCGTTGGAGACTTAAATAACGATGGTTTCTTGGATGTTTTTAATGGCTTAATTTACTACAATGATGGCAACTCGAATAATTGGCTAAAAGTATGTTTAACAGGTACAAATAGTAACATAAATGGCATTGGAGCGAGAATTGAGGTAAGCAGTCCAAGCTTTAATAATAGCTCTTCAAAAAAAGCTCAAATAAGAGATGTAAGAAGTGCTGAAGGTTTTGCATATATGAGTTCTTTAAATTCACATTTTGGCTTGGGTACAGACACTTCAATTAATACTGTTACTGTTTATTGGCCTTCTGGAACTGTTGATGTTGTTGTTAATCCATCAATTAACGATACACTATGTATTACAGAAGGAGAGACTTTAAGTTTAGAATCAACCCTTGAAAATGATTTGATTTTATATCCAAACCCTACTAAAGGATTGCTTAATCTTAATGCAAATTATAGTTTTGAAAACGCCATTTTTTCGGTATTTGATATAACAGGTAAACGGGTTTTAAATGACCGATTTAATTCTAACACCATTGATGTTTCAGAATTAAGTTCTGGAAATTACATTTTAAGGGTTATAAACAATGGTGTTATTAAAACCCAAAAATTTATCAAGCAATAATATATTGGTTTATGTTTTCTTGATTTAAAATTCGCTTCTTTGAGGCGAATTTTTTTATTCTATTTTTGTGCAATGCTAAATGTAAAAAACATAACTTTTGGTTATAGAAAAACCAATGTACTCAACGATGTTTCCTTTTCAGTAAGTAAAGGTGAACATCTGTCTATAATAGGTGAGAGTGGTTCTGGTAAAAGCACATTATTAAAGTTGCTTTATGGTGAATACGATTTAAGCGAAGGGCAAATAATATGGAATGAAAAAAAAATACTTGGACCTAACTACAATCTAGTTGTGGGTTACGATTTTATAAAATATGTGTCTCAAGAATTTGATTTGATGCCTTTTACGTCTGTTGAAGAAAATGTGGGCAAATTTTTGTCCAACTTTTTTCCAAAAGAAAAAAAGAATCGTATAAACGAACTCCTTGAAGTGGTAGAACTCGAAGATTTTGCAAAATTCAAAGTTAAAAACTTAAGTGGTGGTCAAAAACAACGTGTTGCTTTGGCTAGGGCTATTGCTAAAGAGCCAGAGATTATCTTACTTGATGAGCCTTTTAGCCACATAGATAATTTTAAAAAACAGTCGCTAAGAAGAAAGTTATTTAGGCATCTGAAAGAAAAGAAAATTACATGCATTGTCGCCACACATGATAAAGGTGACGTGCTTGGTTATGCAGATTCTATGCTTGTTTTACATGATTCAATGATAGAAACGTATGGCAGCCCTCAAACACTATTCACAAACCCGAAAACACCTTTAATTGCTTCTTTTTTTGATGAGTTTAATCTTATTGATGATACGATTGTTTATGCGCATCAATTAAAGGTTGTTGATAAATCAGAAATAGAGGTTGTTGTTAAACAATCTTATTTTAAAGGTCACTACTTCTTAATTGAATCTTTTTTCAATAATGAAATCATCTTTTTTGAACACAGTAACTGTTTGGCTAATAATACCAAGGTTTGTATAGATTTTAAATGAGATGTATAATTTTGAATTTTCTATTTCGGAAAACAATGTTATCATCTACTCTTTTTCCAAGTAAAGCTTGGCTTATTGGAGCTTTAGTAGAAACAGCATAAAATTTTCGATTATCAACTATTATTTCACCAACTCCTATTGCTAAAAAATAACTAGCCTCTGTTGTAAAAACCACACTTCCTAAACTCACTGTAGTATTTGCTTTAGAAATGTCTATTTTTGATAAAAGCTCCTCTTGTTTATCAATTTCAGCTAATTGGTTTCCTGCTTTTTCTCGTTCCAACTGAAGCATTGCTCTTCCAGTTTCATGTTTATCTCCTGCGCTACTTTTGGTTTCGGATTGAAGTGAAGTTTCAATTTCTGAAATTACATTTTCAATAACTAATCTTTTCTTAGATATAAAGTCTCTACACGCTAAAAACAATTGTTCTTTAAGACTCACAAGTACTAAGAAATTATTTTAGTGGTTTTTTTATAAAACACATTTCTGTCTTCTAAATACTTTATAAAATAGTTGAAGCACGCTTTATGTTTACCTACAAGTTCTGGAGGAAAAACACCTTTTTCAGTAAACAACCCTTCTAAAAATAAATTAGCAGCTGCTGTGGCGGTATAGCCTGTAGTTCTTGACATAGAGGCTGTATTGGTTTCTGAGCAATATTCATCGTGAAGATTATAAATAACTTCTTCTATTTGTCCTTTTTTGTTTTTCCCTTTTACGGTAACTCGCATCACTGTAAGTTCTTCTTCGGTTTCATTAAGTTTCCATTCATTAAACAAAATTTTGCTAGTAAACTCTAATGGTGAAACTGTTGTTCCGTTCAAATCTATTGGTTGATCGCTAAAAAATCCACTTTCTTTCAGAACTCTTATATATTCAACATGCCCTGGATAGCGCAAGGTTTTTTCTTTCATATTAGGAATGTGAGGCATCGTGTAAATAATGGATCTTAAACCATCAGAATTAAAAGATTCTAAAGTTCCTACACTATCAAACTCAACATATTCACAATCTGTCAATGGTTCCCTTACTATTTCCTTTCCGTTTTCAACATATCTTGCTGGACGAGTGTATTCTTCAATAACATCAACAGGAGAAAATGGTGCTTTATAACAAAAAGGCCATTTTTTTACTTTTGGCAAACCACCTACCAAGCATTCAAAATCTGTAAGTTCTAATTGTTCGTTATAATAACCAAGTATGATATTATCCATGCCTGGAGCAACACCACAATCAACAATTGCTGTGACATTGTTTTCTTTTGCCAAAGCATCAAGCTTCAAAGAATTTTCTGGAAAAAATGAAATATCAATAACGTTCTTTTTTGCTTCAATAATTGCTCTTAATGTATTGAACCCTAAAAATCCTGGTACTGCACAGATAACCAAGTCGAAAGGTTTGAGTGTTTCTTTTAATGCATTTATGTTAGTCACATCCAACTGACTTGTTTCAAGGTTTGAACATTTTTGTTTTACTTTATTTAAAGTGTTTAAACTTAGGTCTGTTAATGTAACCTTATGTTTTTTTGATAAGTCAATTGCCATTGCGCTACCTACCATTCCAGCACCTAGTACTATTATGTTTTTCATGATTTATAAAATTAAATATTGATTCTGTTAAAAAAAGGATGATAGAAGTGTTATAACCCTGGAATAAAAATCCAAGGCATCTCAGTAGTTTTAATAATACGCTTTTTTAACATGCACTAAATGTATTAATAAAAAAAGCTCCGAAAAAATTTCGGAGCTTTTTTATTATTCAACTACTTCTGGTTTCATTACAAAATCTTCCATAAATTTTGTAGTGTAATTCCCTGCTAAATAGTCTGGATGCTCCATCAATTGTCTATGAAACGGAATAGTTGTTTTAATGCCTTCAATAACAAACTCATCTAAGGCTCGCTTCATTTTATTAATAGCCTCTTCACGTGTTTGAGCTGTAGTGATAAGCTTAGCAATCATTGAATCATAATTTGGAGGAATACTATAACCTGCGTAAACATGAGTATCTAAACGGACTCCATGACCTCCAGGTGCATGCAAAGTGGTAATACGTCCTGGTGATGGTCTAAAACCATTAAAAGGATCTTCAGCATTGATTCTGCACTCAATAGAATGTAGGTTTGGAGTATAGTTTTTACCTGAAATTGGCACACCTGCAGCCACTAAGATTTGCTCGCGTATCAAATCAAAATCAATCACTTGTTCTGTAATTGGATGCTCAACTTGAATTCGAGTATTCATTTCCATGAAATAGAAATTTCTGTGCTTATCAACTAAAAATTCAATAGTTCCTGCTCCTTCATACTTAATGTATTCTGCTGCTTTTACAGCTGCAAGTCCCATTTTTTCTCTCAACTCATCTGTCATAAAAGGCGAAGGTGTCTCTTCGGTCAATTTTTGATGACGTCTTTGTATTGAGCAATCTCTTTCTGATAGATGACATGCTCTTCCTGTTGAGTCACCAACAATTTGAATTTCTATATGACGTGGCTCTTCAATAAGTTTTTCCATGTACATATCATCATTTCCAAAAGCTGCTTTAGATTCTTGTCTTGCTGAATCCCAAGCTTCTTTTAGTTTCTCTGGTTTCCAAACTGCACGCATTCCTTTTCCACCACCTCCAGCTGAAGCTTTTAGCATTACTGGATAACCTGTTGCCTTAGCTACTTTTTCGCACTCTTCATATGATTTTATTACACCATCACTTCCTGGCACACATGGTACACCTGCGGCTTTCATGGTGGCTTTAGCGTTCGCTTTGTCACCCATTTTATCAATCATTTCTGGTGACGCTCCAATAAATTTAATATCGTGTTCTGCACATATTTTTGAAAATCTGGCGTTTTCTGATAAAAAACCATAACCAGGATGAATAGCATCAGCATTGGTTATTTCTGCTGCTGCAATAATGTTTGATATTTTTAAATAGGATTCGCTACTTGGTGGAGGTCCAATACAAACAGCTTCGTCTGCAAATTTAACATGTAAACTTTCAGCATCAGCTGTAGAATAAACAGCAACTGTTTTTACACCCATTTCTTTGCATGTTCTAATAACACGAAGTGCTATTTCGCCTCTGTTAGCAATTAATATTTTTTTAAACATAACTTTTAATTTTAAAATTTCAATTCTGAAGTTTCAGAATTAAATGGTTATGAAGGATCTACCAAAAATAGTGGTTGATCAAATTCTACTGGTGAAGAATCGTCAACTAAAATCTTCACAATTGTTCCAGAAACTTCAGATTCAATTTCGTTGAACAATTTCATAGCTTCAATAATACAAAGCACATCTCCTTCAGAAATAGACTGACCAACTTCAACAAACAAAGGTTTTTCTGGTGAAGGTTTTCTGTAAAACGTTCCAATAATTGGAGATTTTATTGTGATGTATTTTGAATTGTCTGCTGCTGCACTTGGTGTTGAGGCTTCAACAACTGTTTGCTGTGGTTGAGCTGGTTGTGCAACTGGAGCTGCTTGTTGTGGTATTTGTTGCGAAACTGGTATTTGTTGAACTATTGTGGTTTCAGAATCAGATGCCGTCTTGATGGTAATTTTCACATCTTCCATTTCAAGTTTAACCTCACTTGCTCCAGATTTGGCAACAAATTTGATTAAGTTTTGAATCTCTTTTAAATCCATAATTATATTATTTAATAGTTAGTATAGTTTAAGAATTATAAGCCCATTTTAAATATACTGAGCCCCAAGTAAATCCGCCTCCAAAAGCGGCAAAAATTAAATTATCTCCTTTTTTGAGTTGTGATTCGTAGTCGTTTAATAATAACGGTAAAGTTGCAGATGTAGTGTTGCCATATTTTTCAATATTCATCATTACTTTTTCGCTTTCAAGCTCTATCCTATTGGCTGTTGCGTCAATAATACGCTTATTTGCTTGGTGTGCTACTAAAAATGCAATATCGTTTTTGGTCAGGTTGTTTCTTTCTAATATTTTAACTGCAACATCTGCCATATTGAAAACGGCATTTTTAAAAACTGTTTTTCCGTCTTGAAACACGTAATGTTTACCTTCTGCTACAGCTTCTGGTGTTGATGGATATGATGAACCACCATAAGTGGCTTGTAAAAACTCTCTTCCTGAACCATCACTTCTCAATATTTCATCCTGAAGGCCTAATCCTTCATGGTTAGGTTCAAATAATACGGCTCCTGCTCCATCTCCAAAAATGATGCATGTTGCACGATCTTTATAATTTATAAATGAAGAGTTTTTGTCTGCACCTATAAGTAATACGTTTTTGTAACGACCAGATTCTATATACTTGGCAGCTGTAGACATTCCGAATAAAAAGCTTGAGCAAGCTGCTTCAAGATCAAACGAAAATGCATTTACCGCTCCTATTTGTGTTGCAGTGTATGCTGCTGTAGATGCCGCTTTCATGTCTGGAGTTGCGGTGGCAACGATTACCAATTCAATATCTTTTGGGTCAATACCTCTTTTCTTTATTAAATCGTTGGCTGCATTAATGGCAAGAAATGAGGTTCCCTTGCCTTCTTCTTTAAGGATTCTACGTTCTTTTATGCCTGTTCTTGTAGTAATCCATTCATCGTTTGTGTCAACCATTGTTTCCAATATTTTGTTGGTTAACACATATTCTGGCACATAAGCGCCAACAGCTGTAATGGCTGCGGTTATTTTACTCATAATTTTGTATTATCTTAAACAAAAAATGATGAAAATTGAGCTAAATTGGTCAAAACAAGTTGAAAATACTATTTTTTGAGCAATTATTGCACAAAATAGGTTGTTTTTGTTTTACAGAAAAATATATCATAAAAAAAACGCTCACAAGTGAGCGCTTTATTATATGCGTGCATAATAGTTATGCTGCGTTTTCTTCCTGTGAATTGTCAATTAACACTTGACCTCTATAGTAAAGCTTACCTTCGTGCCAATGTGCTCTATGGTATAAATGTGCTTCACCTGTTGTAGGACACGTAGCAATTTGAGGTACAGATGCTTTGTAATGTGTTCTTCTCTTATCTCTTCTTGTTTTCGAGATTTTTCTTTTAGGATGTGCCATTTTCTATATTATTTATCTGTTAATAATTTCTTTAAAGTATTCCATCGAGGATCTGTTTCCTCATTTTCATTTTTTGTATCTACGTCTTTTGGACTTAATTCTTCGAGTTTTTTCAGTATTTCTGAATCTAGTGTTCCGTCTATGACTCCTGGATGTATAAGTTTAGTTGGAACAGAAAGCACAATAAGTTCATATATATATTGTGCTGCATTAATTTCGTACTCACCATGTGGTATTATAAGTATGTCTTCATTTTCATCATTATACTCATTTCCAAACTTTACAACCAAACCAAAATCATTATTGATTTCCTGATTATATGGTTCATTGGTTAAGTCGCAATTAACGTTTACGGTTCCTGAAACTTCAAAATGCAATTCTAATAATGTGGTTTTTTTATTTAAAACCAGATTAATTTTTAGATCTGCATCATTAAATTCATTGTATTCAAACTCCTCAAAGAACTTTTTGTCAATATCATACTCGAAATGGTGTTCTCCTAACTTTAATCCTATAAATTGAATATTAAACTCTTTCAAAGGCTTCATTGTCACATTTATTTCGAGCGTGCAAATATATAAAATTTTATTAAGCTTGCATTGGTTATAAACATTTTTTTGTTTATATCTTTTGTTCTTGGTTTTTAAGAGGGTTCTTGGTTAATTTTTTATGAATCTTTCTGTTGTTTACAATCTTGATTCCTGTGAAAAGTGCTTCGCTAAAAGAGCTTGGGTCTGCAATGCCTTTTCCTGCTATTTCATAAGCTGTTCCGTGATCTGGTGATGTTCTTACTTTATTCAAGCCTGCTGTAAAGTTAACGCCCTGCCCAAAGGATAGTGTTTTAAAAGGGATTAAACCTTGGTCATGGTAAGTAGCAACTATGGCATCAAAATTTTTATAATTGTTAGACCCAAAAAAACTGTCCGCAGCATAAGGTCCGTAGACTAGTTTTCCTGTTTCTCTTATTTTTTTAAGTGCTGGTCTTAAAATGGTATCATCTTCTGTGCCAATAACACCATTGTCTCCAGTGTGAGGGTTTATGCCTAAAACAGCAATTTTAGGTTTCCTGATTGCAAAATCGATTTTTAGTGTGCTATATATGGTTTCAATCTTAGATGTAATTAACGCTTCTGTGATATGTGAAGCAATATCCTTAATTGGAACATGGTCTGTTAGTAAACCTACTTTTAGGTTTTCAGTTACCATAAACATCAAGCTTTTTCCTTCTAATTCTTTAGCTAAATAATCTGTATGCCCAGGGAAATTAAAATCGTTAGATTGTATTGAGTGTTTGTTAATTGGTGCCGTTAAAAGCAAATCAATATTACCGTTTTTAAGCTCTTGAGTTGCGGCAATTAAGGATTTTATTGCGTATTCGCCAATTTTAGGATCTTCTTTCCCAAATTCAATGTTTATATTTTCTTTCCAAAGATTTACAACATTAATTTTTCCATGGATGGCTTGTTCTGCTTTATGAATAGTGTTAAAATTAATCTCGCTTTTAAAGTGGTTTTTTAAAAAGGAAATTACTTTTGATGATGCAAAAATAATTGGTGTACAAAACTCTAAGACACGATTATCTTCAAAGGTTTTTAAAATGATTTCGCCACCTATTCCATTAAGATCACCTATTGAAATTCCAACTCTTATTTTTTCTTCTTTTCTCATCAACAAATGATAATATTAGTTTGTAATTTTGCCTGAACAAATTTAGTCAAATAAACTCAGAAAAATATGTTTACAGGCATCATAGAAAATTTAGGCGAAATTACCAACCTTGAACGCGTTAACGGAAACTTGAGTATTACAGTAAAATGTGCTTTTACTCATGAATTAAAAATTGATCAAAGTGTTGCGCATAATGGTGTTTGTTTAACTGTTGTAAGCATTAATGACTCAGAATATACTGTTACAGCTATTGATGAGACTTTGAAAAAAACATGCCTTGGTGAGCTAAACAAAAATGATATTATCAACCTTGAAAGAGGCATGAAGTTAGGTGATAGGCTAGATGGACATATTGTTCAAGGCCATATTGATCAAATTGGGACTTGCACAGACATAAAGGAATCTAACGGAAGTTGGATATTCACCTTTAATTATGATAAATCTTTTGGTAACATCACTATTGAAAAGGGTTCTATAACTGTAAATGGTGTTAGTTTAACCGTTGTGAACTCAAAAGATAACACTTTTAGTGTTGCTATTATTCCTTATACTTTTGAGCACACTACTTTCAAGCATATAAATAAAGGGAGCAATGTTAATTTGGAGTTTGATGTAATAGGAAAATATGTAAAAAGATTAACAACTGTTTAATTACTAACCTCTTTTGACTTGTTTATTTTAAATGCCTTATAGGTGCCAAAAGCTAGCCCTAACACAGCTATAAATACCACACCTCCATCAATAGGCAGTCCTGGAGGAGGAGGAGGCATTGGTGGTGGCGGAGTGTCTATCCCTTGCGCAGCACATACAAAACTTACTAATAAAAATAAGATTGAGGCTAATTTCAACTTGTTTTGTAATCTCATTTAGGCGTAAATGTATGAAAAAAAGCGAGTTATCAAAACTTAAATACAAAAAATATCCAAGAAATGCATATTTTATCGATGAAATACATGTTTCTTTAACATTTCTTACAAATTTACTCTCTTTAATTTATAAACGAAATATAAGGTAAAATTATTGAAATTAATTCAAAAAAGTTTTAATAAATCGTTTAAAAACACAAAAACTGGTTCAAAAAATGAACCAGCTTTTGTTGTGGTCCCACTTGGGCTCGAACCAAGGACCACCTGATTATGAGTCAGGTGCTCTAACCAACTGAGCTATGGGACCAAATTAGGCTGCAATATTACTATTTATTTTAAAACTCCACAAGAAAATTTAGCCTATTTACCAATCTCTTGACAAAGCTCAATCAACACACCATTTGTAGATTTTGGGTGCAAAAAGACCACTAATTTATTGTCTGCTCCTTTTTTGGGCTTGTCATTTAGCACAATAAAGCCTTCCTTTTTAAGTCGCTTTGTTTCAGCTTCTATATCATCAACATCAAACGCAATATGATGAATTCCTTCTCCTCTTTTTTCAATGAACTTGGCTATTGGACTATCTTGATTGGTCGCTTCTAAAAGTTCTATTTTACTTTCTCCTATTTGAAAAAAAGAAGTGTTGACACTTTCACTTTCAACACTTTCAATTTTATAGTGAGTTTTTCCAAATAATGCCTCAAATAACTTATTTGAATATTTTAAGCTTTTTACAGCTATACCTATATGTTCTATTTTGTTCATCATTTTGCAAATTTAGTTTAAAACAATTATGATTTAAAAAATACCAAACAAAAAGTCTTATTTTTGTAGCATGGAAAGCAATAGGCAAAAAAAAATAGCTTCAGTTTTACAAACTGATTTGGTTGATGTTCTGCAAAGCGCAGCGCGTTCTGGAAATCTAGGCGTTATTATATCTGTTACTAAAGTTAATGTAACGGTTGATCTCTCTATTGCAAAAGTATATCTGAGTGTTTTTCCAACAGACAAGCGTACTGAATTAATGGAAGGCATAAAATCAAATACTCCCAAAATTAAGCATGAGCTTGCTCAAAGAACTAGGCATCAGCTAAGGCGAATGCCTGAGTTACAATTTTATGTTGATGACTCTTTAGAATATATAGACCAAATTGAACGTTCTTTAAAAGGTTTGGACAATCCGCTTGAAAGTCCGGACTCTTTAGAAAAAAGAAAAAAGAAATAGTTGAACTTCACTTTATATATAGCAAAACGTTATTTGTTTACTAAAAGCAGTAACAATGCCATTAATTTTATAACAATTATAGCAGCAATTGGAGTCATTATTGGTTCAGCTGCTCTGCTTATTGTGCTTTCGGGTTTTGCAGGTTTAAAAGATTATAGTCTACAGTTTTCATCGTTCGTTGATCCTGATTTGAAAGTGCTTCCTGTTGAAGGAAAATCATTTGAATTAACAGCTGAAAACATTCAAAAAATAAATAGTATTGAAAATATTGCATCATATTCTAAAATTATTGAAGAACGTGCGGTTTTGGAATTTGATAATAAACGTCAAATTATAACCCTTAAAGGTGTAGATGAGCATTACCCAGAACATACTATTAACTCTATTGTTTCTTTAGGGTCTTGGTTTTTGCCTGATGCCAATCAAATTGTATCGGGTTGGGGAATTGCGAGTAATTTATCTTTTGGTGTTATGGATTATGGTAAAGTGATTAAAATTTATACACCTAAACCTGGAAAAGGGCAAATTACCTCAGAAAAAGATGCGTTTAACACCATTACAACAACCAACATTGGAATTTTTGAAATAAATGAGCAACTGGATAACTCTATAGTATATTGTGATATTGAACTTGCTCGTGAGCTGTTAAATTATAATGAAAGTGCTATCAGTTCATTAGAGTTTAAGTTAAGCGACATAGATCATATTGAAAAAGTAATTGAAGCTTTGCAAGCTGCCTTAGGTTCAGGCTTTCAGATAAAGACAAAAGAGCAGCTAAACGATGCATTACATAAAATGTTAAACACCGAAAATTTAGCTGTTTATCTAATTTTTACACTTGTTTTAATTATTGCGCTTTTTAATGTTATTGGTTCCATAATCATGATGATTTTAGATAAAAAGAATGACTTAAAAACCTTATTCAATCTTGGAGTTACAGTTAAAGAAATACAAGGTGTTTTTCTTTTGCATGGAAGTTTAATGGTTGTTCTAGGTGGCTTAGTTGGAATTTTGTTGGCTATTTTGCTTGTTATAATTCAGCAAATTTTTGGATTTGTTATGATTACCACAACTTTGCCTTATCCTGTGGCTTTAAAATTTACTGATGTTGTTCTTGTGTTTTTTACTATTACAATTCTAGGGTTTTTAGCTGCTAAAATTGCATCAACAAGAATTTCTAAGTCTTTGTTGGCTCAATAGTATTTAGGGTTATACATTTATTCGGCAAACTCGTAGCCAGCAAAATTTTCTAAGACCTCATCTAAAGCGGCAAAAACATCTTTAGAAACATCACTGGTTACCATTTTCATTCGGTATTCTTTAAAGTGAGGTATGCCTTTAAAATAGTTTGTATAATGTCGTCTAGTTTCAAAAACACCTAGTGTTTCACCTTTCCAATCAATAGCCATTTGAAGGTGTCGCCTAGCAGCTTCAACTCGTTCTTCTAAGCTAATTGGTGGTAAATGTTCGCCTGTTTTAAAAAAATGTTTTACTTGTTTAAAAAACCAAGGGTTACCAATAGATGCTCTACCTATCATGGCTCCATCCAACCCAAAGCTATCTCGCATTAGCATCGCTTTTTCAGGAGAATCTACATCGCCATTTCCAAATACAGGAATGTGCATTCTTGGGTTGTTTTTAACCTCAGCAATGGGTTTCCAGTTGGCTTCTCCTTTATACATTTGTGCTCTCGTTCTACCATGAATTGCTATAGCTTTGCAACCAACATCCTGTAGTCTTTCTGCAACCTCAACAATTTTTATTGAGTCATGATCCCAACCCAAACGTGTTTTTACTGTTATTGGTAAATTGGTGCGTTTTACCATTTCGGCAGTAAGTTTTTCCATAAGACAAACATCTTTTAAAATGCCTGCGCCTGCACCTTTGCTCACTACTTTTTTTACTGGACACCCAAAATTGATGTCAATGATATCAGGATTTGATTTTTCGACAATATCAATAGTTTGGAGCATGCTGTCCAAGTTGGCTCCAAAAATTTGAATCCCAACTGGACGCTCCTTTTCGTAAATGTCAAGTTTCATAACACTTTTGGCGGCGTTACGAATTAGCCCTTCACTAGACACAAATTCGGTGTACACAACATCAGCTCCTTGCTCCTTGCACAAAGCACGAAACGGAGGATCACTAACATCTTCCATTGGAGCTAACAACAATGGAAAATCAGGAAGTTCTATGTCGCCTATTTTTACCAAATTAGTTTCTAGCTACAAGATTAAAACTCAATCTCTACCTCTACCTCTTTTCCGTCTCTAAGAACTTTTACCTTGGTTTTATTTCCAGCCTCAAAAGTAGAAAGTGATCTCATATAGCTCATCATGTCCACAATAGTGCTGTCTCCAATTTTAACCACCACATCTCCTTTTTTAAGTCCTGCTTTTATAGCTGGTTTATCTTCACTTACGCCATCGATACGCATACCTTCGCCATCATATAAATAATCTGGAACAACACCTAAACCAACTTTAAATCTAGGCGTTTCTTCGCTTTCATTTTTTGTTTTTCTGAAAGCTAGTTTTCCATTATCATCTAAATCAGTAATTACATTAAATATATAATCTGAAATAAGGTTCATGCCGTCGTAATTCAATTTTTCATAATCATCACCAGGCTTATGGTAATCTTCATGTTGACCTGTGAAAAAGTGCAGTACAGGAATATCAATTAAATAAAATGACGTGTGGTCTGATGGCCCAACGCCTGATTCGTTTTCTATAAGTTTAAATGAATCGTTATTTGAGGTTAAAGTTTGCTTGAAAATTGGCGATGTACCAACACCATAAACAGCTAAAGTACTATCTGCTTTCATTCTACCAACCATATCCATGTTAATCATATAGTTGATTTTATCAGCATCGATTGTAGTATTCTTGGTGAAATAATTAGATCCTAACAATCCCATTTCCTCACCTGAAAAAGCCATGAATAGATAATTATTGCTTGTATTAGTGTTCTTTAATTTACTTGCTAAATTAAGCATCAGTGCAACTCCACTTGCATTGTCATCTGCACCATTATGTATGGCTTTTTCTTCATCTCTAAACAATGAACCTTCTCCTCCATAACCTAAGTGGTCATAATGTGCGCCAATTATTATTGTGCTTTCGGCTTTATTGTCTAAAAACCCAATAATGTTCGTGCCAACTACTGAGCTGTCTTCTGCAACTGAGGTGAATTTAACCTCATCATGTGGATTGGTCTTTGGAGTAAAATTAAAAGCTTGTAAATAGCCTTCGGTTCCTTTCGGTTGAAGTCCTAATTCTTTAAACCTTTTGGTTAAATATTCTGCAGCAGCTTTTTCGCCTTCAGTCCCTGTTTGGCGGCCTTCGAGCTTATCATCAGCTAAAAATGCAACATCTTCTTTTATTTTATTTTCTGGCTTATATTCTTGTTTACATCCTAAAAGCGATATAAAAAGAACCAATAACGATATTTTTTTCATTATATAAATCTTATTTTTGCGCAAAATTAGTCATTAATTGGCATTTACATAAACAATTATGAAGAAAACCATTTCTATTTTAACACTTGTAGTTTTAACGATAGTTTCATGCAAATCTGAAAAGAAAGGAAATACAGATGCAGATTCTGGTGCTACAAAATGGGTAGATTCCTTAATATATCCTGAAGAGACACATTTTAAATCTATAAAACAAATCACTTTTGGTGGTGATAATGCTGAAGCATATTGGAGTTTTGATGACAAGCAAATCATTTTCCAATCTAACAACACCAATTGGGATGTTGAGTGCGACCAGATGTTTTTAATGAACCGTGACGAGGTTTTTGATAATAGTGTTCCTCCAATGGTTAGCACAGGATTAGGAAGAACAACATGTGCTTACTTTTTACCAGATAATAAGCATTTTGTATATGGTTCAACACACTTAGGTGGTGAAGAGTGTCCTGAGGCACCATTGCGTAGAGAAGGAAAATATGTGTGGCCAATTTATGAAAGCTATGATATTTTTGTTGCTGACTTAGAAGGCAATATTACTGCGCAATTAACTACTGAGCCTGGTTATGATGCCGAAGCTACTGTGTCGCCAAAAGGAGATAAGATTGTGTTCACCTCGATGCGAACTGGTGATTTAGAACTATTCACCATGAATATTGATGGAAGTGATGTAAAGCAAATTACCAACGAGTTAGGTTATGATGGTGGAGCTTTCTTTTCGCCAGATGGAACAAAACTTATTTTCCGTTCTTCAAGACCTAAGACTGAAGCTGAAATAAAAGAATATAAAGATTTATTAGCCGAAGGTTTGGTTCAGCCAACTGAAATGGAATTATACATCTGTAATGCAGATGGTTCTGATTTACGCCAATTAACCAATTTAGGAAATGCCAACTGGAGTCCGTTTTTTCATCCAAGTGGTGAGAAAATATTATTCTCTTCAAACTTTGAAGCTGAACGTGGTTTCCCATTTAACTTATATTTAATTGATATTGATGGTAAAAACCTAAAGCGTGTAACTCATGGAGAAACGTTTGATGCTTTTCCAGTATTTTCAAATGATGGGAAGCATTTGTTGTTTTCTTCTAATAGAAATAATGGAGGAGGTCACGACACAAATCTATTTATTGCAGAATGGCAAGACTGAAAGGATTGACTTTCTGCAATACTATTTCCCACGAAACCAATATTGCAGAATGGCGAGATTAGCGTTATTATGAAATAACTTTACTTGTCGCCAACTTGTTTATTTCAGAAAATGGCGAGATTAGTCTAGTGTTCTTTAGCAAGCCTATCACGCTCTTCTTTTGATGTTGTACGTTGGTTGGTTGAAAGTTTTGTGTTACCAAATTTGTACCTGAAGCCAAGGCTAATATAGCGGTTGTCTAAATTATTAAATATCCTACTGCTTTGATCTAAGTAATCAATAGTTCTGGACGCATCTTGTTTATTAAGAAAATCACTGATGTATAGCGAAACTGACGCTCTATCTTTAAATAACTCTTTGGCTAATGCAAAAGAACTGAACCAACGCGTGTGAACAAGCTGAAAGCTCTGTACGTTTTCGCCAACATAAATTATTGTTAATGATGCGGTTAAACTATTGTCTTTTAAAAAAGAAAAGTCATTGCTCAACATAGAATAATTCGCCCATTTATCAAGCTGTACTTTATTGCCAGAGAATGTGCCTTTGTCGTTATAGTTATAGGTTGAAGATCCAAAGTATAAATTCCATTTGTCTGTTATGTTTAAATAGGCCTCAAAATCAATGCCTATTTCTTCGGTACTATCAATATTTAAAGGTGTATAAACAATGATATTTTCTGAGTTATCTTGAATGGGAAGTTCGAAAATGTTGTTATTGGATTTTCTGTAAAAAACCTCAAAGGTGAACCTATTGTTTATTGTTGTTCCTATTAAATACTTATCCGTAAACACTGGTCTTAATTCTGGGTTGCCTGTTACAATAGTATTATCATTTAAATAATATACAAATGGGTTTAAATACGTATAATTTGGTCGCTCAATACTTCTTTTGTAATTAATATAACTATTGACTTTCTCTGAGATCTGAAAGCTTAAGTTGGCTGTTGGGAAAAACTCTAAATAATCCTGTTTGTTGGTTTCGTTAATTGATGATATACCAGTAATATTGGTTTGTTCTGCTCGTAAACCAGCATTAAAGGTAAATTTTTCGCTATTGTAATTATAATCTATAAACGCTGCATAAACATCTTCATCATAATCAAACATATTCGCGCTGTCTTCATTTAAAACTTCTTCTCCAGCAATAATATCATTTTGTAAAATACCACTCTCTGTTTTTACATTAGAGAACTTAACTCCTGTGCTAAGTGCTGATTTTTCATTTATAGTCAATGCATAATCTAATTGAGATGTAAAAATATTTGTATCCTGATTGGCGTTTACATTAAATGCTGTTTCGTTAACAATTACAGAAGTATCTAAATAACGACTCTCTACATCTTGCCGTCTTTGATAGTCATAATTTGTGTAGTGTGAGTTGAAAGAAATTTTTGAGGCTTCACTGATTTGGTAATCATAATCTAAATCTATACCAATATTGTGTCTGTCATCTCTTGATTGGCTTTTAGCTTCTATTTTGTTAAATGAACTGGAATTAGAATCTATATCAGTATTACTTCTTGTTAGGTATTTGTAATAAGGTAAAATCTGAGCGTTAGCCGAAATCGCTAGGTTGCTTTTTTCGTTTAGATTATAGTCAAAATTAAATCCTAAGTTATGGCTTTCAGACCATGTGTTTTTATCTAAAACTGTGTGCCAATCTTCCTCTGGATAGTTTATGTCCTCAACATCTACTCTGTTATCTTTTCTGTTGTTGTAACTGTAATTAAAGAACAGATTGGTTTTGTCTCCTTTAAAATAGTGTGAAGTTCCTGCGTTATACTTTGGGAAAACACCTTGTTCGTAATTACTGAAAACACTTCCGTTATAACCTGAAATAAGGTTTTTAGACATGACAATGTTAAGCACAACACCACTATCTGCATCATACTTTGCTGAAGGATTTGTAATCACTTCAACAGATTTTATATTAGATGCTGAACTGCCTTGAAGCAGCTCTATAAGCTCTGAAGATGATAAATGAACTTTTCTATCGTTAATATAAACTGTTGGAATGGTGTTTTTTACCATAATTGTATTATCCAGCACCAACACACTTGGTGTGCTACGCAACACCTCTACCAAGTTTCCTTGGCTCAATGCTGTGTTTTCTACATTAAACACTAGTCTATCTGCTTCACGTTTTAATGTAGGTTTTTCAACAAAAATTTGAACTTCAGTTAAGGCTTCGGCAGATTCTTCTAAAAAAATATCGATATTTTTTAGGTCTTCAATGACATCAAGTGTTTTAAAGTTGTCTTTATATCCAATAAAACTTGTTTTTATTAAATATTTACCTGATTCTAGGTCTTCTATTTTAAAAACTCCATTTTCATCAGAAGATGTTCCAGTAACCACTGTAGAGTCTTGCGATTGCAAAACCAAAATATTAGCAAAAGCAACGGTCTCATTGGTGGTGTCTTTTACAACTCCAGATAATGTATAAGTTTGCGAAAATGTAAGAAAGGGCACAATAAAAAGTGCATGAATAAAATATAATAAATTGATTCTCATTAATCCCAATTAATATGCAAACATAATCTTTTAAATTAATCTAAAATTACGGAAAAACCGTAAATCCGTTTTTTTAGTTGGCTTAATGGCTAATAGTATGTTTTAAATGTGGTAATTTTATGTATTTTTGCGCTTCGGTATAAAATACCTAAAACAGTCTGAATGAAAAAGATTAGAAACTTCTGCATTATTGCTCATATTGACCATGGTAAAAGTACTTTGGCTGATCGGTTGTTGGAATATACAGGATCTGTAACAGATAGGGAAAAACAAGATCAGTTGTTGGATAGCATGGATTTAGAGCGTGAACGAGGCATAACAATAAAATCGCATGCTATTCAGATGGAATACAATTATAAAGGTGAAATTTATACCTTGAATTTAATTGATACTCCAGGTCATGTGGATTTTTCGTATGAAGTATCGCGATCTATTGCTGCATGTGAAGGCGCCTTGTTAATTGTAGATGCTGCGCAAAGTATTCAAGCGCAAACTATTTCTAATTTATATTTAGCATTAGAGAATGATCTAGAAATTATTCCTGTTCTTAACAAAGTAGACTTACCAAGCGCAAACCCTGAAGAAGTTACTGATGACATTGTAGATTTATTGGGTTGTCGGCCTGAAGAAGTGATTCCTGCCAGTGCAAAAACAGGTATAGGTATTGAAGAAATTCTAAATGCCATTGTAGAGCGTGTTCCACCACCAAAAGGTAATGTTGATGAGCCTTTACAAGCGCTTATATTTGATTCTGTTTACAATCCGTTTCGTGGTGTAGAAACCTACTTTAGAGTCATTAATGGTTCTATTAAAAAAGGGCAACATATTAAATTTATCGCTACAGGCAAAAGTTACCATGCAGATGAAATTGGCACCTTAAAACTTAAGCAATTTCCTAGACAAGAGATTAAAGCTGGTGATGTTGGTTACGTCATTACAGGAATTAAAGAAGCAAAAGAAGTAAAAGTTGGTGATACCATTACTGATGCTAAAAACCCTACAAAAAACGCAATTTCTGGTTTTGAGGATGTAAAGCCAATGGTATTTGCTGGAATTTATCCAGTTGATACAGAAGATTATGAAGAACTTCGTGCTTCAATGGAAAAATTACAGCTTAACGATGCTTCTCTTGTTTTTGCTCCTGAAAGCTCGGCCGCTTTAGGATTTGGTTTCCGTTGTGGTTTCCTTGGTATGCTCCACATGGAGATAATACAAGAACGTTTAGAGCGTGAATTTGATATGACTGTTATTACAACAGTGCCTAACGTAAGTTATCATGCTTTTACCAAGAAAAACCCTAACGATATAATTATTGTAAACAATCCTTCGGACCTTCCAGATCCATCAACATTAGATCGTGTAGAAGAGCCATATATTAAGGCCACTATAATTACCAAGGCCGATTTTGTAGGAAACGTTATGTCTCTATGTATTGAAAAACGAGGTATGATTACAAATCAAACCTACTTAACGCCTGAGCGCGTTGAACTTAGTTTTGATATGCCACTGGCTGAAATTGTTTTTGATTTTTACGATCGTTTAAAAACGGTGTCAAAAGGATATGCTTCATTTGATTATCATCCTATTGGTATGAAAATATCTAAATTGGTTCGTGTTGATATTTTACTTAACGCTCAACCTGTTGATGCTCTTTCAGCACTTATTCACGCTGATAATGCTCACAGCATAGGGAAAAAAATAACTGAAAAATTAAAAGAATTGATTCCTCGCCAACAGTTTGATATTCCTATTCAAGCTGCTATTGGAGCAAAAATTATTGCCAGAGAAACCACAAAAGCACTTCGTAAAGATGTCACTGCAAAATGTTATGGTGGTGATATATCCAGAAAGCGTAAACTTCTTGAAAAACAGAAGAAAGGGAAAAAGCGTATGCGCCAAGTAGGAAATGTTGAAATTCCTCAAGAAGCGTTTATGGCTGTACTTAAATTAAATGATTAATCGTTCTTTTAACGTTAACTTTAAAATGGTTTGTATAAAATGATTGGGGATTTATTTTTATGCATCTAATTGATAATCATAACAATAAAATTTGTATCTTATAGCTCGGTTTCAAATCTTCATGATTTTAATTTACTTATTAAAACAATAACTAATATTAAAAATCATGAAAACTACATTCTTAAAACCTGCCCTCTTTACATTACTGCTTACACTTTTCTTTAATAATTTAATTGCTCAGAATAATTTTGATGCAAGTGCTACTTTGCAGCATTCTTCATTTAATTTTGAAAGTACAGCTTTAGATAACCTACAAGACGAAGTTAATCTTTATGCATTTGAAGAGACAAAACCTATTGATTTTTACGAAATTCAAGACGAAAGAAGTGTAGCTGCTATTTTAGCAAGAGCCATGTTTGGTTTTGGCGCTGGCATTGCCTTTGGAGAGAATGAAACTATTTGGTGTTTGCAAGCTGCCTATTATATGCAATTATCAATGTTTGCTAATTCAGCACTATATGGTGCTTTAGGTCTTGTTTATGAAGGTTGGAGTTATGATAATTTTACTCGTAGTTTATTCGATTTTCAATTAAAATTGCTCATGTTTTCTGCTTTAACAAGATATAAGGAAGTGTTTCTTGTTTATGGTATTTTAGGTGCATATGGTTTTGGCTCTGAAAAGTATAACAATTTTAATACAGATATTACAAGGTTTACAGCTTCTTTGATTTTGGGACTAAATATTATTCTCACAACAAGGCTTACACTGGCCATACATACTTCGATGTTTTCTTATCAAAGATACAATTATAAACCTGAAAATGGCAACGATTATAATAACAGTTTTTCAAGATTCTTTTTAAACAAACAAAATTTAGTAGCTCTTACATTGCTCATTAACCTGAGTCAGGTTCAGTTAAGGAATTAAGTTCGTACAGAGTATTGTTTGTTAATAATTTGTGCTTTATTCGTTTTATTAATGGGTTATTATGTTTTTTGCTTATCAAAGCTTTTGCCTAAATAAACTAGTTTACTACCTTTTGAAATTTCAACAGGCACATTGTTGTGAGATGGTAAAATATGCAGCTCGCCTTTACTATCTTTAATAAATAGAGGAATAATATCTTTGTCCTTTTTTGTAATGTCTAAAAGCTTGAAATACTCTTTATCATCGTTTAAAGCTATCTCGTTTATTTTTGGGAATTTACTTGTTACCTCATTCAGAGAAATATAATCATCTGTCTGACTAAACAGCCCTTCTTTAGGGTTATTTTGTTCATCCATCATTTCCTCTTTAGAAACCAATCTAAACGATCCATTTTCTCCAAACTGTTCAGAAAATTTTTCTATAGCATATTTATTAATATCTGTATTTCCTGTTAAAGCCATTAAGTAACCAACATCATTTAGTTCAATATTGTCGGTTAATGTTTCAGAATAAATATTAGTGTCAAAAGCCTCAAGCCCAAGTTCATTAGCTTTTTTAATATTAGTTTGATTACTATCAATTAATACAACATGTCGTCCATTATCTTCTAAATACTGCCCTAAAAGCCTTGATACTTTTGAGGCGCCAATAATAAGAATGCCTTCAGACTTCTTCAAGAATACACCTACCATTTTAGCAAACAAACGTGCTGTGGTAGCGTTTAATAATACAGTACCTAATACTATCATAAACACTAAAGGCGTGATATACTCTGCTCCTGTTACACCTTCTTTTATTAGTTTACTCCCAAATAAAGATGCAATACCTGCAGCTACAATTCCTCGAGGACCAACCCAACTAATAAATAGCTTTTCTTTTAATTTTAGATTAGAATTAATTGTGCTAAGAAATACTGCCAAAGGCCTCACTAAAAACACTACAGCTGCAAATAACATGACGGTTTTCCAATTATAGAGAAGCATCATATCTTCAATATTTATATTGGCTGCCAATAAAATAAACAGTATTGAAATAAGGAGTACACTTAGAGATTCTTTGAAATATAAAAGTTCTTTTATGTTTTCTAATTTTCCATTCCCTAAAACCATTCCCATAACAACTACAGCTAAAAGCCCTGATTCGTGTGCAAAAATTTCAGACTCTACAAAAACCAATAAAACTGTTGATAATGAAACAACATTAAGAAGGTAATGCGGAACCAATTTCTTATTAATTGCAAAAGCTAAAGCATGAGCAAATGTAAAGCCAAAAGTAGTTCCGAAAAGTATAATTTTACCAAACTCCATAAGTGCTGTTTTAGTAAAACCACTATCTCCTCCTACACTAATAAACTCAAAAACCAAAACAGCTACTAAAGCTCCAATAGGATCTATTAAAATCCCTTCCCATTTTAAAACCGCAGAGACATCTTTTTTTAAAGGAATGTTTCTCAGAATTGGAGTTATTACAGTAGGTCCAGTAACAATAATTAAAGCCGAAAACAAAAACGAAATTTCCCAGCTAAGATTAAAAATAAAATGGGCTAAAATACCAGCAGCAAAAAATGTAATGGCAGATCCAAGGGTGATAAGTTTGGTAATTACTGGTCCTACATTTTTTACTTCAGAGCGTTTTAAAGTTAAGCCTCCCTCAAATAAAATTATACTTATTGCTAACGATACAAAATAGTAAAGACCTTCTCCGGGAAAGAGCCCTTTTTTACCATTCCAAATTGGTTCAATCCATTTGGAGCCATCATCAGTAATGTATTCTGCCGCAATTGGTCCAACCAACAATCCAATAAGTATAAGAGGTAAAATTGCAGGAATTTTAAATCGCCAAGCTACCCATTGAGCTAAAATTCCTAAAATGATAATTCCTGCCAGTTCTAACATGTGTTCGTTTTTAAAACGAGTAAATTTATTAAGAATAAATATTCTTTTATAGTGAATCATAATAAATTCTTAACTTTTTCGTGTTATTGTTTCCATTTTGTTACTTTGCAGCACTATGAAATTGTATCCTATAAATGCTGGAAATTTTAAGCTTGATGGTGGTGCTATGTTTGGCGTTGTTCCTAAATCGCTTTGGCAAAGAACTAATCCTGCAGATAGCAATAACATGATAGATATTGCGGCACGTTGTTTGCTTATTGAAGATGGAGACCGATTAATTTTAATCGATACTGGAATGGGAAACAAGCAAAGCGATAAATTTTTTGGATATTACTATCTCTGGGGAAATGATAGCATTGATAGCTCTTTAAAGG
This sequence comes from Flavobacteriaceae bacterium, assembly GCA_020435965.1. Taxonomy (GTDB): domain Bacteria; phylum Bacteroidota; class Bacteroidia; order Flavobacteriales; family Flavobacteriaceae; genus CAJQLB01. The sequence goes on from JAGQYS010000017.1 coordinate 65,146, forward strand.
CTCATGGTTTTCATCGTGATGATATTACAGATGTGTTTATGACACACCTTCACTTTGATCATTGTGGTGGAAGTATTCAATGGAATAAAAACAAAACAGGTTACGAGCCTGCTTTTAAAAATGCAACATTTTGGAGCAATGAAGACCATTGGAAATGGGCAACACAACCAAATAAGAGAGAAGTCGCTTCATTTTTAAAAGAAAACATTATTCCTATGGAAGAAAGTGGACAGCTAAAATTTACCTCACTTCCTCAAAATGATTTATTACAGAACTCTGAGCTAGGTTTTGATGTCTTTTTCGCCAATGGTCACACTGATAAACAAATGATTCCAATAATTAATTATAACGAAAAAACCATTTGTTTTATGGCAGATTTACTGCCAACTGCTGGTCATTTGCCAATTCCTTTTGTAATGGGTTACGACACTAGACCTTTGTTAACCTTAGATGAAAAAGAACGTTTTTTAAATCTTGCAGCAGACAATAATTATTACTTATTTTTGGAGCATGACGCTCATAGCCCAATAATAACAGTTAAACACACCGAAAAAGGAGTGCGTCTCAATGAAATTTACACACCAGAACAAATATTTTAATCAAGCTTAACCTATGAAATTATTACGTCAAAAAGTTCTTTTTTATGCCTTACTCGTAACTTTAATTACAAGTTGTGGCACTACTCGATTAGTTTCTACACCTATTGAAAATATTGACAATACGCCTTTAAAGTTTAATGAGATAACTAAAGCCGAAGAAAAGGTTTGGGGACACCTCGACTTAGTTTCTGATACTATTCCTGGAATGAGTGTCAATAAAGCTTATAAAGAGCTCATTAAAAACAAAAAAGGCACTAAAGTAATAGTGGCTGTGATTGATTCAGGTATTGATATTGACCATGAGGATTTAGACGATGTCATTTGGACAAATAAAGATGAAATACCTAACAACAATAAGGATGACGACAACAATGGTTATATAGATGACATACATGGCTGGAATTTTCTTGGAGAAGCCTATCAAGAGCAATTGGAATACGTAAGGCTTTTGGCTAGTGGAAATAAAAGCCACCCTCGATATGCTGAAGCTGAAGCTGAATACCAAAAAAAGCTTGCTGAGTATACAAATCTAAAATCTCAATATACTCAAATTCTTCCTGTAATGGAAGATGCTCATAAAACGCTTTCAGATTACTTTAAAAAACCTGAGTACTCAGAAGAGAATATTAATGCCTTAAAAACCGAAGACAAAACACTTCAACAAAGCGCTTATGCTGTTAAAGTTCTAGCGTTTGATAATGGCTTTGATAAAGTTCCTGAGGCTATTGATGTTTTTAAAGATAATTTAAAACGCATCAATGAAATGTTGAATTATAATCTGAACAAAAACTTCAATGGTAGAAAAGTAGTTGGCGATAATCCTGATGATTTTACTGATATAAATTACGGAAACAACAATGTAAAACCAATAGACAAAAGTGAAACCCATGGAACCCATGTAGCAGGAATCATTGCTGCTGAGCGCTACAACGAAAAAGGAGTTAATGGTATTGCAAATAATGTTTTAATAATGCCGATAAGGGCAGTTTCCAATGGAGACGAATATGACAAAGATATCGCTTTAGCAATAAGATATGCTGTTGATAATGGTGCCAAAATAATTAACGCCAGCTTTGGTAAATATTACTCACCTCACAGTGATAAGGTAAAAGAAGCACTTGTATATGCAAGTGCAAAAGACGTACTTTTTGTTCATGCCTCTGGAAATGAGGGTCTTGATATTGACAAAAAAACAAACTTTCCAAATGATTTAAAAACTGATGGTTCAGAAATTATAAACTCCTATTTATCCGTTGGAGCAACCGAACAAAAATATGGTTCTGGTTTAGTGGCTAGTTATTCAAACTATGGTAAAAACAATGTTGATGTATTTGCGCCTGGATCAAACATATATTCAACCTATCCCAATAATACCTATAAAGCTGAAGGTGGTACTTCAATGGCTGCTCCAGCAGTTGCTGGTTTAGCTGCATTAATAAGATCCTATTACCCAAAGCTTACTGCTGCTCAGGTAAAACAAGTTATCATGGATTCTGGATTATCTTTAAAAGCAAAAGTTACAGTAGGTGAAAACTCAGAAGTAAAACCTTTTGGAGAATTATCAAAATCAGGAAAACTTGTAAACGTATATAATGCCTTAATAATGGCAAGTAAAATAGCAAATTAATTATCATACACATGAAAACAATAGCATCAAAAACCTTTCTAATGGCACTCGTTTTATTAAGTGTTACGTTAACCGCTCAAAATCCTGGATATTGGCAACAACATGTTGATTACACTATGGAAATAGACATGAATGTTGAAAACTATCAATATCAAGGAACACAAAAGTTAGTTTACACCAACAACTCTCCTGATGTGCTTACAAAAGTGTATTATCACTTGTATATGAATGCTTTTCAACCAGGAAGTAATATGGACATGCGATTGCAAAATATTGCAGATCCTGATGGTAGAATGGTAAACAATATTGGCACCAAAGAAAATCCCATTTACGAAAGCAGAATTAGTAAATTAAAACCAAGTGAAATAGGTTATATTAAGGTAACATCTTTAACTCAAGATGGAGTTGCTTTAAAATACGATGTTGTTGATACGGTCTTAGAGGTCACATTAGCAAAACCAATACAACCAGGAGCAAAAACTACATTTGATATGGTTTTTGATGCTCAGGTGCCTTTACAAATACGAAGAAATGGGAGAAACAGCAAAGAAGGTGTTGCATTATCAATGGCACAATGGTATCCAAAAATGGCAGAATATGATTTTGAGGGTTGGCATGCCGACTCTTACATTGCTAGAGAGTTTCATGGTGTTTGGGGCGATTTTGATGTAAAAATAACAATTGATAAAAACTATACTATTGGTGGAACAGGCTATCTTCAAAATCCAGAAGAAATTGGTCATGGTTATGGTCCAAAAGGCTTAAAATCAATTAACACAAAAGGTGATAAGTTGACATGGCATTTTAAGGCACCAATGGTGCATGACTTTACTTGGGCCGCAGATCCAGAATATACTCACGACAGTGTTCAGGTTCCTGATGGGCCAATGCTCCACTTTTTTTACAAGAGTACCATGGATGCCGAAAGTTTAGACAACTGGAAAAAGCTTCAACCAATTACAGTAAAGCTAATGCAGTACTTCAGTGAAAACGTAGGTAAATACCCTTACAAACAATACTCTGTTATTCAAGGAGGAGATGGTGGCATGGAATACGCTATGTGTACCTTAATTACTGGAGGAAGAAGTTTAAATGGTTTAATTGGTGTCACCTCACATGAAATGGCTCACACTTGGTTTCAGTTCTTATTGGCAACCAATGAAAGCAAACATGAATGGATGGACGAAGGTTTTACAAGTTATATTAGTGCTCAAGCTTCAAATGAGGTTTTAGAACGCAATCAAGACAACCCAAGCTCTGGTTCTTATAGAGGTTATATACGTTTAGCAACTTCAGGTTACGAGCAACCTCTTACAACACATGCAGATCGCTACAACTACAATAGTGCTTATAGTACTGCGGCATATAGTAAAGGCGCTGTGTTTTTAGCACAATTGGGTTATGTGATTGGTGAAGACAATTTAAAAACCACATTAAAAAAATACTTTGATGATTTTGCCTTTAAGCATCCTGTACCAAATGATATTATCCGTTCTGCTGAAAAAGTCTCTGGCTTAGAACTCGATTGGTATTTAATGGATTTTGCTCAAACCACAAACACCATAGATTATGGCATAAAATCTGTTGAAGCAGCAGATAAAACAACAAAAATCACCTTAGAACGCAAAGGCTTGATGCCAATGCCAATAGATTTAACAGTAGAGTATCTTGATGGAACGTCTCAAGATTTTTACATTCCGTTGGAAATGATGAGAGGCGAAAAACCCACTCCAGAATCTGTAAAAGTTTTACCTGATTGGTCTTGGGCAAACAATACTTTTGGTTTTGGTATAAATGTTGAAAAAAACAAGATTAAAAGCATTACCATAGATCCTAAAGGAAAAATGGCAGACATTGATAATACCAATAACATTTTAAGTTTAGCAATAACAAAGGAAAATAACAAAACCAAAAACGACTAAAACCAAGGTTCTTTAACGTAGTTTTTTGTTTTTGAAACACGTTCTCTGTTGGTGACAAATAAATAGGTTTGATCTGTTTCCTTGCTTCTATATCCAAGTAAGTGAAAAATGGATTTTGCGTAATATTTTGCTATTTTTAGATTTACCTTTAAAATACCTTTTTCTTTGTTGTGCCAAGAAATTCCAGGCATAAAGACAAAGATTCTATCTGCTTTTATGGTTCTCAGGCACATAGATAATTTTAAGAAGAAACGAGGGATTTTTTTAATAAGGAAGAATCCCTCGTTTCCACTTTTTTGATATAAGGGCATAAAAATTCTTCCTCTATATCTTGCAACTATTTCTTTATTGTTGTGCTTAGCTATCAACTCTCCTTTTTTAATAGTTTCAAAGCTCTTAAAGGCAGGTAATATATCAAAGTTGTCATTATTTTCAATTCGATGCAAATACGCTATTTCAAAAAAATCAGATAAGTATTGTGTTGCTATTTGCAATGTTTTAAAATGTTTTTTTGAATCTAAATGAGGTACAACATTAGTATTTTTTAAAACCAAATTAATAAAAGCAATACAATTTCCAATTGCACTTTTATTGTCGTGTTGTCCGGACTCAAAGCCAAGTGATACATATCCTAAGGTGTTTATGTAACTTAGTAATGGTCCGTGTAAATACTCTTCAATACCAAGCACTATTGGAACTGGGAATTGTTCTGAAAATTTACGATTTATTATGGCGTCATTAATGGTTATAAAGGGGAGCGTTTTACTTGAAGTGGTGTGGAGGTCTATAAAATAAAAAGGCCCTTTATTTTTGGCAATTATACTATTTAATAAATTAAATATCTCCTTTTGCTCTTGATGTTCTGACACAATACTGTGTGTTTGAAGTGTTCTTTTAATTTGAGCTTCAGACCACAGTCTGTTTAAATCTTCATTAATGTATCTTTTCCCTTCCTTTAAAGCTTTTAAATTTCCTGAAATTGCATATATATTACCTTTTACATAACTCTTTTTTAATTGACCTAAAACAGATTCTAGAGCAAAAATTCCTGCTGGTTCATTACCATGCACTCCAGCAAAAAAGACAATGGTCGCACCTTTTTTTTTGCCTTCAATCTCAAAAAGAACCCTATCAACGCTAACTGATTTTTTTAATGCTTTGCTATAAACTTCAACCATTATTTAAAGATCGTTTGTTGTAATTATTCCTATTAATTTATTCCCTTTTAATACTGGCAGACTATTTATTTCGTGCTGTTCCATTCTTTTTTTTGCGGTTTCCAGAATTTCAAATTCATGAGTAGTAATCAATTTTTCCGTCATGAAATCTTTAACTGTTTCTTTTAATGGTTCTTTGTTTTTAAAATAAGCGTTTACGTCTTTCATGGTTATTAATCCAATCAATTCTCTTTCGGGATTTATAACAGGCATGTGATTGATGTTTTTCCATTTCATAATATTTAGTACCAATTCAATACTGTCATTTTTATCTACAGAGAAAATATCTGTGCTCATTTTGTGTTTAACTAGTTTTTCACCTTCAAAATGTGTGTTATCATCTTTCTTTAAGGATTTCCAAGATGAAACAGGATAATCTTTTTGTTGCTTTTCATACATTTTGGATGTTAATATTTGTGCAGCTTCAAAAGGTTTGTGTGTGTTTAATAAATTTCTGTAGCTTTTAACTATCCATTGTGATCCTGTGTTTGATTTTACTCGGTTTTCAATGATTTTTAAATAATGCTCTACATCTTTTGGTTCTACATTTAAGCTATAAAGACCTTTGTATGCCATTGGTAAAAGTTCGTCTAAAATTAAGTCGTGGCTGGAAATGTGTTTATTGTTCCAGATAAATTGTGTAGCCATTCCGTAACGAGCTGCGTTATAAAAATTTGATTTTACATCCTTAAAATCCATTTTTTCATTTATCTCATTATATTTTTTTGGCCTTCCAACCATAACTCCAATCCAAAACATCATGTTTGCAATTTCGTCTGATACTGTTGGTCCAGAAGGAATATATCTATTTTCAATTCTTAAGTGTGGTTTATTATTACCAACACCATAGCAAGGCCTGTTCCAACTATAAACAGTACCATTGTGAAGATTCAAAGCTTTAAGTTTTGGTATTTCTCCATTTGATAACATTTCTAAGCTATCTTTTATATATTCAGAAGAGACCAAGCTTCTGAATCTTGAAATATTGTCTTTAAAAATATTGGTGACAGATCCTCTTAGCCATTCACGTCCAAAATTAACTCTTGATTGATTCTCATTGAGCAAAAATGAGTTTGCTCTTGTATCTACACTTTGTGTAAAAAGTGCTATTCTTGTTTCGCTCCATAATTCTTTTCCAAACAAGAGAGGCGAGTTTGTACTAACGCTTAAAATGGGTCCTGAAATGGCTTGTGCCCAATTATAACTGTCAACAAAATCGTCAGGATGTATTTGAAGATGAATCTGAAAACTGGTGTTGCAACCTTCCAACATCACTGAATCATGCAGTATATTCAGTTCGTCTATACCTTTTATGTGAATGTTAAAATCTTGCTTTCTAGACTCTTTAATAGCTTCATTTAAAACATGATATCTTTGAATTGGAGTCATGTTTTCTATGCCTATTTGATTTAAAGTAAGGGTTGGTAATATTCCCGTTAATACTATTTTAGTATCTCTTTTATTTGCAGCTTTGTGTGCTTTGCTCAGCAGTTCTTCTAAGTGTTGGGTCATTTTAGAAAAACAATCTCCTTTTAGTTCAAATGGGTCGAGGTTTGCTTCCAAGTTATAATTTCCAATTTCAGTTGTGAAATGGTCATCATTTATATCTTCTAAAATTTCAAGTGCATTATTTTTGGCAATAAAATTGTTATCAACCAAACAAAACTCCTGTTCTGCGCCAACTCTAATAATATCTTTTTCAATTAAATCATTTTCTATCATAAAATCAAGAGCCTCAATGTCGTTGACAAGATGATGTATATAATTTGATTTGTCTTCCCTACTTGAAAGCTTAATAATTTTAAGATCTCCCATAATTAATTTTTTTAACAATTATGCTTTGTGAAGTTATTATTAATACTGTTCTTAAAAAATGATATTTGTCATACAAGAAAACTGTGTGTTTATCAGCAATATATACTTACTTTTGTTTCTGAAAAATGAAGGCAACATATCCAAAAACAGAAAGGCTAAAAAGCAAAATCCTGATCGATAAACTTTTTGATGAAGGTAAATCGGTTGTGTCCTTCCCATTGCGTTTGGTTTTTATTGGAACAGAATTTGATAAACCTGTTAAGGTAAAGTGTGGCGTATCTGTTAGTAAAAGAAACTTTAAGAAAGCTGTTGATAGAAACCGAGTTAAAAAGCTTATACGAGAAGCTTACAGGTTAAACAAAAACGCATATTTTAACAACATTACAACACAATATGCGTTCATGATTTTGTACATTGGTAATGATAAACCTACGTTTGAACAAACAAATAAAGCCATGAAAAAATTGCTTGAGAAGTTTGTTGAAACTATTTCTTAATTAAACTATGAGAATATTTTATTTGTTTTTACTGGTAATTCTTCCATTGGCTTGTAACAATAGTTCTGGTGAAGATGTTAAGAAAGGCGAAATTTCTTATGTTGATTTTTCTGAAGACGAAATGCCTATCAATGGTATTGTGTCTATGGAAGAAGCAGATTTTGAAGAACAAAAAATTATTAAAGAATCCTATTTGCGTTTTGAAACAAATGACTTAGACAAAACCTATGGTTCTATTCTTTATTATGTAAAAAATAATAATGGATTTATTCAAAGTGACAATGCAAATAAATCGTATGACAGGCAATCTAGGAATTTAATTATTCGTGTTCCAACACAGAACTTTCAAAGCATCATTGATTCCATTACAACAATTGTAGATTATTTTGATACTAAGCAGGTTTCTTTAAAAGATGTGACTGAAGAGTTTATTGATCTTGAAGCAAGACTTAAAGCAAAACTGGAGTTGGAAAAAAGATATCTGGAGTTGTTATCTAAGGCTCAAAATGTAAAAGAAATGCTTGAAATAGAGCGAGAGCTGTCTCATATTAGAGAAGAAATTGAAGCCAAACAAGGTCGCCTTAAATACTTAAACGATAGAGTATCTTTAAGTACTCTCAATATTGAGTTTTATAAAATATCTGCCGAAACTGGTGTAAGAACATCCTATGGAAGAAAAATGTGGAATGCGCTTCAATCCGGTTTCAATGGCTTATCTATATTCTTTTTAGGTTTATTAAATATTTGGCCTTTTATTATCATTGTGATACTTGGTGTTTATTTAATTCGTAAACAATTAAAGAAAAGACAAAAAAAATAGCGTTATGAAAACACTTCTAAAAAAGAAAATAATTATCCCAGTATTAGCAGTAATGGTTTTATTAACAACCACTGCTTATAAAAGTGATTTCTTTGAAATTGCAAAGCAAATAGAAATATTTACGACGCTTTTTAAAGAAATCAACATGAATTATGTTGATGAAACCAACCCTGGAGATTTAATGGATACTGCTATTAAAAATATGTTGGCAGATTTAGATCCTTATACGGTTTTTTTCAATGAACAGGATGTTGAAGCCTCACGAATAAACAACACTGGAGATTATACAGGTATTGGAGCAACTGTAAAAACACTAAAAGATAAATTGGTTATTGTTGAGCCTTTTAAAGATTATCCTGCAGATGAAGCTGGACTAAAGGCTGGAGATGAAATTATTAAAGTGGATAACATTGTGGTTGCAGACTTTAAAGATGATGCTGGCGAATTACTTCAAGGTGCTTCTGGCTCAAAAGTAAATGTTACCTATCTAAGACAAGGCGAGACCAAAACAGCAACAATTACACGTCAAGAAGTTGAAGTTAAAGCGGTTCCTCTATATGATATGGTTAACGAAACCGTTGGATACGTTGCTTTATCAAAGTTTACACAAACAGCATCAAGAGAAACTGCAAATGCCATTAAATCACTTAAAGCTGATGGTGCAAAGCAAATTATTTTAGACCTAAGAGGAAATCCTGGCGGTTTATTAGTTGAGGCTGTAAATATTGTCAATCTGTTTGTACCTAAAAATCAGGTGGTAGTGACTACAAAGTCTAAAGTTGAAAAATACAACCGAACTTATACCACACAAAACGAGCCATTAGATTTGCAAATTCCGCTTGTAGTTTTAATTGATGGTGGAAGTGCTTCGGCTAGTGAAATTGTGTCTGGTTCTTTACAAGACTTAGATAGAGCAGTTGTAATTGGGTCCAGAAGTTTTGGAAAAGGTTTGGTTCAACGTCCAAAACCGTTGACTTATGGTACACAATTAAAAGTTACTATTTCAAGATATTATACGCCTTCTGGAAGATGTATACAAGCATTGGATTATTGGCATAGAGATGAAAAAGGGAATGCGGTAAGAACGAAACAAGAAAACTATAACGCCTTTAAAACCAAAAACGGTCGTCCAGTTTTTGATGGTGGAGGTGTACTGCCAGATTTGGAATTGGAAGAATCTAAAATGTCAACTTTAGCAAAACATATTGAAGACCAAGATTTTATCTTTAATTACGCTACCAAATACTATTACAATAATGCTGTAACAGATTTAATGTCTTTTCAGTTGTCAGATTCAGATTTTAATGACTTTAATTCCTATCTAGAATCAAACAATTTTGCATTTAAAACGAAGACTGAAGATGCTCTTACAAAAGTATTGGATGTGGCCAAAGAAGAGGAATTGGATGATGATTTAAAAGCGTCCTACAATGCACTCATTTCAAAGCTAAACACAGTTAAAAGTGAGGCTGTTTCTAACAATAAAGAACAATTAAAAACGTTATTGGAAAATGAGATTATCAAGCGCTATTTTTATAGAGAAGGGTTGTATAAATACTTTTTAGCCCATAATATTGAGGTTAAAAAAGCCACAAGTATTTTAACCAATCCAAGTGAGTACAACGGTTATTTAAACCCATAAGAAGTTTTTTTTACAGGTTTTAAATTATATGCACTATATTTAGTTTTGTGTTAACATAAAACCATGCTGCGCTTTTCCTACATATTCTTTTTTTTTAACCTATTAATTTCAGCTCAAGAGTTTCGTCACAATGTTTTTTTTGAAACTGATAAATACAATGTTGATCCTACCGAAGAAAAACGCTTAAATACATTTATTTCATCGTTAGATAGCTTAACTATTGAGGCGATTGCCATTAATGGTTATTGTGATGATAGAGGTACAACATCGTATAATCTTTCGCTTTCTAAAAAAAGAGCCGAAACCATTAAGCAGTATTTGTTAGATAGTGAATTTTCTAAAAAGCAATTAAAAGTTATTGACGGAAAAGGTGAATTAGCATTAAAAAACTCTACAAATATTCCTGAAATAAGGCAGAATAACAGGCGTGTTGAAATTGTCGTATCTGCAAAATCATCTGATGAAAATATTGAAAAGCCAACCACACAAACCATTTTAAAAGGTGAGGTAAATGTTGGTGATAAAATAAGGCTAAAAAACATTTATTTTAAAACAAGTTACAGCACAATAATGCCAAATTCAATCCCAACATTAAAAGAGATTGCCGATATTTTAGTGGAACGTAAAAATATATATTTTACCATTCAAGGTCATGTTTGCTGTACACATGATACGTATGATGCGATTGATAGAAAAACAAATCAACGGAATTTATCAATTTCGAGAGCTAAATTTATTTATACCTATTTACTGCAACAAGGTGTTGAAAAACATAGGATGAAATATGTTGGTTTACGACGAAAATTCCCTCTTGGTGGAGATCCAAAATACGACAGAAGAGTAGAAATATTAATTACTCACATTGCAAAAGAAGACTAAGATTTTATCATCGCAATATGTGGTATACCATCTTCAAGGTACTCCTCTCCTATTTCTTTAAATCCTAAATTGTTGTAGAATTTTCTTAAATAGGTTTGAGCTGAAAGTTTTATTGTAGTTACCTTAAAATAATCGCTTACCGCTTTTATAGAAGCTTCCATAATATCGTAGCCATATTTATGTTGTCGTTCTTCTTTATGCACCACTACTCTACCAATGCTAGCTTCTTCAAAATAATCACCTGGCTTAAACACACGAGTATAAGCTATAATTTTATCGTTTTTTTTACCAATAACATGAAGCGCTTTTTCGTCTTTACCATCTAAATCTTGATACACGCAATTTTGTTCAACACAAAACACTTCAACTCTTAGCTGTAGTATATCATACAACTCTTTGGTTGTAAGTTCTTGAAAGGTTTTGGTCTGTATGGTAATCATTAAAATTTGTGTCTAGTAATTAATAATGTATTGTTTTCAATGCTAATATCGTAATAAAACCTACCTTTATTTTCTTTTGTTGATTCATCATAAAACAATGGTGAAAAAGCATAGTTTTTGTGTTCGGTCATTATGATTATTTCTGCTTCACTATACGAAAAATCTGAAACTTGAAATTCTGAAAAGGCAGTTGGATCAGTAACTTGAAATACGTGTCTTAATCCACTTTTAGTGGTTATTTCAATTCTATTAAATACCACTGAAGAATTATTTTTTATTCCTATTTCCAATGTTTCTGGCTCTGGAATAGCATTTTCTATTGCGTTTTCTATAATGTCCGAACATGAACAGAACAAAAGAACAACTAACAATAAGATTGGTTTTTTCATATTGGGAAATATCAAAATAATCTATCAAAAACAGTACCAGAATCAATCCTGTACAATCACATCCTTGTCGTCACATTTGCCAAATTCTGGTTGAATGTTTACGTGGTTGATTTCAAATTTATGAAATAGTATCTCTTCTATTTCATGAAGCATATCATCAAATTCTGAAAGCTTTATGTTTTTTTCAAAATCTATATGAGCTTCAAAATGAATTTCTTCTTCATTAAGTTGCCATACGTGAATATGATGTGTGTTTTTAATCCCTTCTAAACTATTTATTTCTGCTACAATTTTATCAATAGGGATATCTTCAGGAGTAAACAACATGAGCACTTTAGTTGATGATTTTAATAAATCGTAACCCATCCAAATTAAATAAATAGCAATCAAAAAAGTGAGTACGCTATCTACCCAAAATACATTGTAAAACTTCATTAACAAACCACCAATCAACACTGCTACACTTGCCATCATATCAGTAAGTAAGTGTAAATAAGCGCTTTTTAAGTTCATGTTTGCTTCAGAGTCCTTTTTTAATAAAAGCACACTTAAACCATTTCCTAAAATAGCCACTACAGACAACCAAATCACTAAACCAGATTCAATTTCTTGAGGATTTTTAAAACGCTTAATAGCCTCTATAATCAATAAAACAGCTACAATAATTAATGTAGAAGCATTGATAAAGGCTGCTAAAATTTCGGCACGTTTATAACCAAACGTTTTTTGTAATGAGGCTTTCTTTTTTGCAAGTTTGTTTGCCACATAACTCACAACCAGAGAAATAACATCACTAAAATTATGAAGCGCATCACTTAATAAAGCTAAGCTTCCTGAAATAATTCCTCCAACAACTTGTGCTCCTGTAATAAGAATGTTTAAAAAAATAGAAATTAACAGGTTTCTGCCTTGTAAATTACTATGATTATGATGCGAATGGTTATGAGGATGTGAATGACCCATTTAGCAAGAAGTTGCTGGAATTTTATTTACTCTATTTTGATGTCTTCCACCTTCAAATGTTGTATTTAAAAAGGTGTCTACCATTTTTAAAGCTTGTGGAATTGATGTAAATCTAGCTGGAATACAAATAATATTTGCATTATTATGTAAGCGTGCTAATTCTGTTATTTCATTGGTCCAACATACGCCTGCTCGTATCTCTTGATATTTATTTGCAGTCATTGCCACACCATTAGCACTTCCGCATATAAGAATGCCAAAGTCTGCTTTTTTATTAACTACATCTTTAGCAACGGGATGTACAAAGTCTGGATAATCTACACTATCTGTACTATCTGTTCCATGATTGGTAACTTGTATTCCTTTAGATGTTAATAGTTCAACAATTGCAAATTTGTAATCGGTTCCAGCGTGATCGTTTCCAATAGATATATTCATGGCTTTGTTTTATTTTATATACTAATAAGACGAAATCTTTCTAATAAAGATACTTTTTAGTCAATGTTTTTATTGTCTATAAAATTACAAAATATAAGTATGAGCTGTTTTAAAGTTGTTAGTTACTTTTTAATTAATTGTTAATAAGTCATCATTACTTCTAATAACTAATTTTAAGTTGATTGAATTATTTTTCTACTTAACATTTGATCTATAATATCAAAATTTAGTTATTGTAAGTGATTGAATTTTTGTGAACCAATAATTTATGTTTACAAACATAAAAATAATAAAATTTTATGAGTGATTATATGTTAATATCTATTTATCTGTCTTGTTAATTAAACTTGTTAAACTATTTATTATTAGGATTTTAAACTATCAATAAGTTGTTAATTACATTTAAATAGTTTGAAGATAACTACATATCAAAATAAATTTTAAAAAAGTTATTCCAGTAATTAACAAGCAATAATAATCACCATTTTTATTTTAAAATTTTAAAAAGAAATAGTTATTATAATATTAATTGTGGATAAGTGAATTATTAAAATTATTTAATTCATATTTTAAATGTAACTTTGCACTAAACTTAATACACCTTCTTCACTTTAAATTAAGTTTTAAATAAATAGAATCCTTATCTTCAACGAATAAGAATATGATAAATAATAAATGAGTAAAAAGAAAAGAAAAAAAAGTTCTAAAAAAATACATAACCTTACTGAAAGTATCCACACGATACTAAAAGTTGATAGAAATAAAACCTTTAATTACAAACAAATAGCTGCTAAACTAGGTGTAAACGACGCTAGTAGTAGAAACCAAATTATTAAAACTTTACATCGTTTAAAAGCAAAACAAGAAATAGAAGAAGTAGATAGAGGGAAGTATAAAGCTATAGTTTCAACAGAATACTACACAGGAATTTTTGATGCTTCTTCTCGAGGATCAGGTTATGTAATTTGTGAAGATTTTGAAGATGATATTTTCATCGCTTCAAACAATGTAAATAAAGCTCTTCATGGAGATGAAGTAGAACTTTATGTCTATAAACGCAGAAAAAAAGGTAAGTTAGAAGGAGAAATCACTCAAGTACTTAATAGACACAAAACAGAGTACGTTGGTGTGATTCAAAAACATAAAAATTATGCATTTGTTGTTGCAGATAGCAATAAAATGTATGTGGATATATTTGTGCCACTCAATAAAACCTTTAAAGCTGAAGATGGCGATAAAGTCCTAGTTCTACTTGAAGATTGGCCAGAAAAACAAGACTCTCCTACTGGAAAAGTAATTAAAGTTCTTGGAAAACCTGGAGATCATAATACTGAGATACATTCCATTTTAGCTGAGTATGGTTTACCTTATGAATTTCCTCACGAAGTTGAAGATTATGCTAATAAGTTAGATACATCAATACAACCAGAAGAAATAAAAAAACGTCGCGATATGCGTGAGGTTTTAACCTTTACCATCGACCCAAAAGACGCTAAAGATTTTGATGATGCCTTATCGTTTCAAGTCCTTAAAAATGGTAATTACGAAGTAGGAATTCATATTGCTGATGTATCTCATTATGTAAAAGAAGGAACCATTCTTGATGATGAAGCTTACGAGCGTGCCACAAGTGTATATTTAGTAGATAGAGTAGTACCAATGCTCCCAGAAGTATTATCAAATAATGCTTGCTCTTTAAGGCCTCATGAAGAAAAATACACCTTTTCTGCAGTATTTGAACTCAACGATAAAGCAGAGTTAAAAAACCAATGGTTTGGTCGTACAGTAACTTATAGTGACGCACGTTTTGCTTATGAAGAAGCGCAGAGTATTATTGAAACCAAGTCTAACGAAATTCCAAAAGAAGTTTCTTTAACTGGTAAAACTTATAAAACAGACCAAGCTATTGCTGATGCTACATTAAAGCTAGATGAACTCGCCAAAATTATGCGAAAAAAACGTATGAAGAATGGAGCTATATCATTTGATAAAGTAGAAGTAAAATTCAATCTAGATGAAACTAACAATCCTGTTGGAGTGTTTTTTAAAACTAGTAAAGACGCTAATAAATTAATTGAAGAGTTCATGCTATTAGCCAATAAAAAAGTAGCTGAATTTATTGGGAAACAGTCACCCAAGAAAACATTTGTATATCGTGTTCATGACGAACCAAATGACGAAAAGTTAGCAGCTTTACAAAATATTGTTGGACGTTTTGGTTATAAACTTAACTTTCAAGATCGCAAAACAACTACAGCTTCGTTAAATAAATTATTGCATGACGTAAATGGTAAAAAGGAACAAAATTTAGTTGATACATTAGCGATAAGAAGTATGAGTAAAGCCGAGTATACCACGCATAATATTGGTCATTATGGCTTAGCTTTTGATTATTACAGTCACTTTACATCTCCAATCCGTCGTTATCCAGATGTGATGGCGCATAGATTGTTGCAGCATTATTTAGATAAAGGAAAATCTGCAAGTGAAGAAGTTTATGAAGAGAAATGTCAACACTCCTCAAACATGGAAAATCTGGCAACAAAAGCCGAAAGGGATTCTATAAAATACATGCAAATTAAATTTATGCAAGATCATAAAGATCAAGAATTTGTTGGTGTAATTTCAGGTGTAACAGATTGGGGAATTTATGTTGAAATTATAGAAAATAAGTGTGAAGGCATGGTGAGAATTCGTGATATCAAAGACGATTACTATCAATTTGATCAAGATGAATACGCACTGATTGGTCAAGCCACAAAAAACATGTATCAATTAGGAGATGAGGTAATTGTAAAAGTTAAACAAGCAGATTTAGTAAAAAAGCACTTAGATTTCACACTTATTGGTAAAAAAGAAAACTAATATAATTGCGATAAATAATTACAAAGCAATCTGTTTATTGAGCTGTATTTATATATTTAAAAACAATGATTTTAACAACAACAAACACAATTGAAGGTCATAAAGTACAAGACTATTTAGGAATTGTAACAGGAGTTTCCATAAAAGTTAAAAAAGGAGGTATGACCTTTAGTATGGAGAAATATGCAGATTCATTTGAAGCTTTATTAAGTGAAATTAAAGAAGAAGCGTTTCAAGAATTAAGAAAAAATGCTATAAATTTAAAGGCAAATGCTATAGTTGGTATCAAAATAGACATAGAACCATTAACAAGTTTTTCAATGATAATGGTTTCTATAACAGGAACTGCAGTAAAAGTTGTTTAATTTTGCAAAAAGGAACACTATTTGATAATAGTAGAAAAACAATAAATAAATTCATCATGAAAAATCTAGTAACAATTTTTACACTTTTAATAGCAAGTATCGTCATTGCACAAAAACCAATACAAAAAACGATAGGTGAGTTTTCAGAATTAAAAGTTTATGACCTAATAAATGTTGAACTTATAAAATCCACAGAAAATAAAGTAGAAATCAGTGGAAAAAATGCAGAGGAAGTAGTCATTGTAAATAAAGATGGAACTCTTAAAATAAGGCTAAGTATTGAAGAAAGCTTTGATGGAAATAAAACAGATGTAAAGCTATATTACACAAATTTTGACATTATTGATGTAAATGAAGGCGCTTATGTAAGCTCAAGTGAACCAATAAATCAATTTGAAGTAGAACTTAAAGCACAAGAAGGAGGCCTTATAAAACTAAACCTTGAGACTAAGGAAACCAAAATAAAATCTATAACGGGAGGAATTGTTGAAATCACAGGGACAACAAACAATCAAAACATTACCATCGGAACAGGAGGCATTTTAAAAGCTGAAGAGTTTGTCTCTCAAAATACTAAAGTAGCTATTAGAGCAGGAGGAGAAGCTTATGTAAACGCAACCGAACTTATGGATATTAAAATTAGAGCAGGAGGAGACGTTTATATTTACGGAAACCCAAAAGAAGTTAAAGAAAACACAGCACTAGGCGGAAGAATTAAACGCATGAACTAAATTCCTTTAGCATCTTTTATTATATTTGTTACAACTTCAAAATGCTGAATATCTATTCGGCATTTTTATTAATACACAAATGATAGAAGACATTCAAACAGCAATACCTTTAGGGTTTTTCCTGGCCTTTATGATTGGTCCTGTTTTTTTTGTACTTCTTGAAACCAGTGCAACCAAAGGATTTCGCGCAGCTGTAGCATTCGATTTAGGTGTTATATTAGCCGATGTTTTTTTTATAGGATTGGCTTATTTCAGTAGTTTCCAGTTACTCGAAAACTTAAGCAATCAACCAGGTTTATTTGTATTTGGTGGTGTTATAATCACCATTTACGGCGTTGTTATTTTTTTAAAAAAACCTTTAAAATCAACAGAAGAAGTCAGTGAGATAGAGTTTACAAAAACCAATTACCTAGGACTATTTATCAAAGGTTTCCTATTAAATTTCATCAATATTGGTGTTTTAGTATTCTGGTTAGGTGTTATAATAATCACAGGACCAAGTTTAGAAAATGATATCAATAGATTTTTAGTGTTCTTCGGTACTATGATAGGCGCTTATTTTGTAACCGATTTATTTAAAATACTATTAGCAAAACAATTAAAAAGAAAACTAACACCTGAGCGTATTTTAAAAGTTAAAAAACTACTAGGAATCATATTAGTAGTTTGCGGTTTAGTACTTATTTTAAAAGGCTTTTTACCCAAAGACCAACTCAATCCACAGAACCTTATAGAAGATATTACTGAATAAAAAAAGAGACACCAAAGTATCTCTTTTTTTGAGGCGTCTAACGGATTCGAACCACTGACAGTTTTTGATTAATTCTTTATAAACTTATTATAATATATGTTCAAACCATTTTTGACCTTTAAAATATAGATTCCTGGATTTAAGCTATTGGTATTGATCGTATTGATTGCATTACCATACTGAACTTCAACACCATTCATGTTTACTATGGAATATGAAGCCTCACTTTCAAGGCCCTTAACATTCAATTCATATTTAACAGGAATTGGCCATATATACAAATTGTTTTCTAATTCAATCTCACCTATAGATAATGTAATTGTATCTAAAGTAATCACTCTATTTCCCAGTAATTCTGTAATATGTAATTCATTGTTATATTTAGCAAAACCAACTGGATAACTTAAGCCTGTTTGTATAATATTCAATGTTGGTGAAGCAACACTAGTATCTACATTGGAAACTCGACCATTACTATCAGCAATATATAACAGATTATTATCAAAAAACAATCCAAATACATTATTTAAACCAGTTATAACATTCAATGCGGTTGGGTTATTAACAGATGTATCTGCCTTTACAACTTTTCCACCACTATAATCTGAAATATATAAATCATCATTGTTTATTAAAAGACTAGAAGGGTTTGTTATACCACTAATAAATGTTTGTGGTGTAGGTGAATTGACTGTAATATCTATTTTTGAGACTTTGCTACCCCAAAATTCAGCAATATATAAATCATTGCCATTCAATGCTAAACCATAAGGCGTAGACACGCCAGTAACAACAGTAGAAACAGTAGGATTATTTTGTGTAATGTCTATTTTAATAACTCTATTGGAAGCACTTTCAGCAATATATAAGTCATTACCATTTAATGCTAATCCATAAGGCGAATTAACATTATTTAAAACTGTAACTGGACTAGGAGAACTTGAAGAAAGATCAACCTTAGATATTTTGTTGCCATAAAATTCAGCAATATATAAATCATTGCCATGCAACACCATTTCGGTTGGGCCATTAAAGCCGCTTACAACCTGATTAATTTGAGCATCAACATTAAAGACACTAAAAACTAAAAGAATAAATAAAATGTAATTTTTTTTCATTGAGTTTGATTTTTAAGTGGTAAATATATTGACATTGCATAACCAATAGCAATACGTAATTTATCGTATTTTATATCTAAAATTTTAAAGAAAAAGAAGCATTGGGATATAATTAAAAAAAACCCTCAAGTTTCCTTAAGGGTTTTAAGAGGCATCAAGCGGATTCGAACCGCTGTAGAAGGTTTTGCAGACCTCTGCCTAGCCACTCGGCCATGATGCCAATACTTTCTGCGAAAGCAGGAATCATAAATTATCTACTTGAAAAGTAGAGTTGACAAATGTAAAAAAAATAAAGTTTTCACACTATTTACTTCTGTTTTTTTCGCTTTTTGGCCATTTTAACCGTTACCATCTCAACATCACCACCAATTGGAGGATTAATTTTACTTACCCAAACCGTTGCTTTTTTTACATGCTTATCTTCTTTAAAAATACGCATTAATATACGTTTTGCTACAGTTTCTAACAAGTGAGAAGGTTTTTGCATTTCCTCTATAATCACTCTATTTAGAAACACATAATCCACAGTATCACTTAGCTTATCAGTTTTTGCAGAAGTTTGTAAATCTGCTTTTACTTCTAAATCCACTCTATAATCACTTCCAATTTTAGTTTCTTCAGCCAAACAACCATGATTAGCAAAGACACGTATATTTTCAACTTTTATAATTCCCATTAGTTTGTAAATAAATCAAAAATATTACTTAATGCGCTAGTTTTTGCCTTATAAAATTCGGTGTAAGTACAACGCTCACAAGAAACAGAAGTGAATTTTTTATTCTGTACATCAAATATTTTTGACCACCTTCCACCAGTTGCTCTCATTTCATCAATAACATAGGTTCTGTTACTACATTTGGGACATTTGTAATTAATTGATTTCATATGTTTTACGTATTTATACTTTATTAGTGGTATTGGCTAACCTTTTGTTACGTATATTCTCATTAAAAGCGCTAAAATAACTTGAATTTCCTTAATTTTGAAGCCTATTTATCATAAACAAATAGATAATAATGTCTGAAGAAACCAAATCACTCAATTTCATTGAGCATATAATAGAGGAAGATTTAAAAAACGGAATGCCGAAAGAACATTTACGCTTCCGTTTTCCACCAGAACCTAATGGCTATTTGCATATTGGCCACACTAAAGCCATTGGAATCAGTTTTGGTTTGGGTGAAAAATATAATGCTCCTGTTAATCTTCGGTTTGACGATACCAATCCAACCAAAGAAGAACAAGAATATGTTGATGCCATTAAGCGCGATATAGCTTGGTTAGGCTACAAATGGGAAAACGAATTGTATTCATCAGACTATTTTCAGCAATTGTATGATTGGGCTGTTCAAATGATAAAAGACGGAAAGGCTTATGTTGATTCTCAATCTAGCGAAGCTATGGCTGAACAAAAGGGAACTCCAACTCAAGTCGGAACCAATAGCCCTTATAGAAACAGAAGTGTTGAAGAAAATTTAGACCTGTTCACACGTATGAAAAACTGTGAATTTCCTGCTGGAACTCATGTGCTTCGAGCAAAAATTGATATGGAAGACCCAAACATGCTCATGCGAGATCCTATCATGTATCGTGTGATGCATGCACATCACCACAGAACGGGAAATGATTGGTGCATTTATCCAATGTACGACTGGACTCATGGCGAAAGTGATTATATCGAGCAGATTTCACATTCGCTTTGCTCTTTAGAATTTAAACCACATAGAAAACTTTACGATTGGTTTAAAGAGCAAGTGTATGATTATAGCTCACATAAATATCCACTAATTCCGAAACAACGAGAATTTGCACGACTGAATTTAAGCTATAC
The DNA here is from genome assembly GCA_020435965.1 of Flavobacteriaceae bacterium. Classification (GTDB taxonomy): domain Bacteria; phylum Bacteroidota; class Bacteroidia; order Flavobacteriales; family Flavobacteriaceae; genus CAJQLB01. The sequence continues at coordinate 86,055 of JAGQYS010000017.1, forward strand.
CATTATGAGTAAGCGCAAGTTGCTTAAATTGGTTGAAGAAGGCGTAGTTTCTGGTTGGGACGATCCGCGTATGCCAACCATTTCAGGATTGAGACGAAGAGGTTATACGCCAAATTCAATCAGACATTTTGTTGAAAGAGTAGGAGTGGCAAAGCGAGACAATGTGATTGACGTGTCGTTATTAGAGTTTTGTGTGCGTGAAGATTTAAACAAAACAGCACCTCGTGTAATGGCTGTTTTAGATCCAGTTAAGGTCGTCATTACAAATTATCCTGAGGATAAGGAGGAATGGTTAGAGGCTGAAAACAATCCTGAAGACGAAAAAGCAGGAAGCAGAAAAGTACCTTTTTCGAGAGAAATTTATATAGAAAAAGACGATTTTAAAGAAAACGCAGGAAGTAAGTTTTTTAGGTTAACGCTAGGTGGTGAAGTACGATTAAAAAACGCTTACATCATTAAAGCTGAAAATGTTGTTAAAGATGCTAATGGAAACATTTTAGAGATTCATTGCACCTATTCAGAAGACACTTCTAAAAAAGTAAAAGGTACGCTTCATTGGGTCTCTATAAAACATGCTCTATCTGCTGAAGTTAGAGAATATGACCGATTGTTTATGGACGAAGCTCCAGATAGTCATCCAGATAAAGATTTCATGGAGTTTATTAATCCTAATTCTTTAAAAATAGTAAATGCATTTATTGAACCAAGTTTGGCTAATGCTAAGGTTGGAGAACAATTTCAGTTTCAACGATTGGGCTATTTTAATGTTGATGACGATTCAACTTCAAATACATTAGTGTTCAATAAAACCGTTGGTTTGCGAGATTCTTGGGCAAAACAAAAACCTAAGGAAAGTAAAAGTCAAAATCAACCAAAACCACAGCAACAATCTCAACGAAAAGCAATTAATGTGATTCAGCAATTAGGAAAGAAATACACTAATTTACCTGAAGACAAACAACAAAAAGCCAAAGCGGAAATTCAAGATTTAGCGAAAGAAGTTACTTATGATGAGCTTGAACCATTATTTGGAACAGCTGTTAAAAAAGCAGGAACTCGTATTGCCACAATGATAGCTTTAAAAGTGTTATTAGATAATGGCTTGGAAAAAAACGAAGCCATCACTGAGTTTATCAATAAAGCGCTAGAAGATAACAACGAAATGTTGGTGACCGAAGCTAAAAGCGTGTTATAACACTTTAACAAATTTTTGAGAGTAAATATTTTTGTAAACACTTCAAATTAAGTATTTTATGTAAAATAAACTTAATTATGAAAACGACACAAAGTTTACTTACAGAAATATCAACTCTTATAAGAAAGATAGAGACAGAATGTCCTGAACTCTATAAACACTTGGATGAAAGCCCTATAACCATTCCTGGTGAAAAACAACCCAATGTAGATAACAAGGCGCTTGAGAATTATTTACAAACCCTCAAGGACATGTTAAAAGGATATAAAAAAAGCCCTGATTAATCAGGGCTTTTCAATTATTCCTCTTTCTTTTTATTATTCTGTTTTTTCATAGCTTCACCAATTTGATTGCTGGCTGTAAAACTAGCAACCATATTATTAAGCATATCACTACCAGCTTGTGGCGAGTTAGGCAATAGAATTAAGTTACTATTTGTTTCTTCACCAATTGCCTGAAGTGTATCGTAATGTTGTGTTACTACAATTAAAGCAGATGCTTCTTGTGAATTAATGCCAACTTTATTAAGTACTTCAACAGATTCCTCCAATCCGCGAGCAATCTCACGACGTTGGTCTGCAATACCTTGACCTTGTAAACGCTTACTTTCGGCTTCTGCTTTAGCTTTTTCAACAATTAAAATTCTAGCTGCATCACCTTCATATTGAGCCGCAATTTTTTCACGCTCAGAAGCATTAATTCTATTCATAGCTGCTTTTACTTGCGAATCTGGATCAATATCAGTAACTAATGTTTTAATAATGTCAAAACCATAATCAAGCATAGCATCATTAAGTTCAGCTTTTACTGCAATGGCAATATCATCTTTTTTAACAAACACATCGTCAAGCTTCATTTTTGGTACTTCAGCTCTAACCACATCAAATACATAAGACGTAATTTGATCGTGTGGATAATCCAATTTATAAAACGCATCATACACTTTGTCACGAATGACTTTGTATTGTACAGATACTTTCAACCGAACAAATACATCATCCAAAGTTTTAGTTTCTATAATCACATCAAGCTGCTGTATTTTTAAACTTAATCGTCCAGCAACACGATCAACCAAAGGAATTTTTAATTGTAATCCAGAATGACGAATACTTTGAAACCTGCCAAAACGCTCAATAATCACAGCGGTTTGCTGCTTTACAATAAAAAAGGCTGAAATTAGGATTAGCAATCCAAAGAAAATAAGAGGTATAAAAGCAAATTGACCCATGACACTAAGATTAAATGGTTATAAAATAAATGAATACTAAATTAAGTTATATTTGTGGTAAACTGACACAATAAACCATGAAATTTAGATTTCCTATCTTATTAGTAGCACTTGCACTATGTTTTGTTACAACAACTCACGCACAACACACAACTTATGCTATAAAAAATGGGATTGCTATTCAAGGAGGAATCACACAATTTGATATTAACACAGATAATTTTGTAACCAAAAAAGGCAATGGATTTATTGGTGGAATGGCTGCAACGGTTGACTTACCACACAAATGGTACACTGTAAGTTATGGTATGTTATTATCCGAAAATAACCTAGAAATTTCAGGACGAATGACAGATGACGTTGCAGGAAACGAAATGATAGAATACAAAATGATGACTGTACAAGTTGGCTTTTTGTTTCACGCTAAGGCAATAGGTGGAATTCTAAGTTTTGATATTGGACCACAGCTGCAATACAATGCAAAACTTGAGCTTAAAGACTCAGAAAATGAAACCTACTTCATTAATGGTTATGATGATTTAACGGCAAAGGATATAACTGACATATCGCAATTTAATGCAAATGGAGTTGTAGGAGTGTCTGCGGGAATTGGAGCATTTAGGGTTAGGGCTCAATATGGTTATGGCTTTACGAACATTTTAAACAAACTCAACAACAGTGATTTAAATACTACTGGAGGAAAAAGTAAGTTTAAAGGGAACCAAGAATTATTAAGCCTCACACTAATGATTACCCTTTAAATAGTTCCAATAAGTTGATTTATTCGTTTAATTGATTCGGCTTTACCAATCATAAACATAATATCAAACACATCAGGACCTTGTAATGCGCCAACTAATGCCAATCGCAAAGGCATCATAACTTTTCCAAATCCTATTTCGTTTGAAGTAATCCATCCTTTTACAACATCTTGAATCGCTTCTTTTGTACTATCATCTGCAGATTCAACTACAGATATCAATTCTTGCATCAACGCTCTAGTATCTTCTTTAATCGCTTTTTTCAATGCTTTTTCATCATATTCAGATGGAGCTACAAAGAAGAAGTTGCTCAATTCCCAGAAATCAGACACAAATGTTGCTCGTTCTTTAATTAAATCAACAACTAAGGCAATATAACCATTGTCAATATCTGATAATTCGCTTTGTGAAGATTTAAACAAAGCAGCAAGTTTTTCACTGGACTGCCCTTGCATATAATGATGATTGAACCACTTTATTTTTTCAGGATCAAAACGTGCTCCAGATTTATTGACTCGTTCCAGTTCAAAGGCTTTAGTTAACTCTTCCAAACTAAATAGTTCTTGTTCGGTACCAGGATTCCAGCCTAAAAAAGCCAAAAAGTTTACCATGGCTTCAGGGAAATAACCATCTTCCTTATAGCCTCTTGAAACCTCTCCAGATTTAGGGTCTTTCCACTCTAAAGGAAATACTGGAAAACCTAATTTATCACCATCGCGCTTACTTAGTTTGCCTTTTCCTGTTGGTTTTAATATTAAAGGCAAATGTGCAAATTCAGGTGTTTCCCAACCAAAGGCATCATACAGTTGAAAGTGTAAAGCCAATGAAGGCAACCATTCCTCGCCACGTATTACATGTGTGATTTCCATTAAATGATCATCAACAATATTGGCTAAATGATAGGTTGGCATACCATCACTTTTAAACAATACTTTATCGTCTAAAACATTGGTATCTATTTGAATATCACCACGAATTATATCCTTCAAATGAAGTTTCTCGTCTTTAGGCGACCAAAACCGAATCACATAATCGTCACCATTAGCAATGCGTTTTTCAACGTCTTCTTTTGATAACGAAATGGAATTGGTTAGTTTTTCTCTGTTATGCCAATTGTAAATAAACGTTTTGCCGTTAGCTTCATGGTCTTTTCTGTGCTCATCTAATTGTTCAGCTGTATCAAAAGCATAATAAGCTTTTCCTTTATTAATCAGCTCTTCAGCATATTGCTTGTATAAATGTTTACGTTCACTTTGTCTATAAGGACCAAATGTTTCATTTTTTCCTGGACCTTCATCAAAAGGAATTCCACACCAATTTAAAGACTCAATAATATACTGTTCGGCGCCTTCAACATATCTATTTTGATCAGTGTCTTCAATACGAAGCACGAAGGTTCCATTGTGCTTTTTTGCAAATAAATAATTAAAAAGCGCAGTCCTTACACCTCCAATATGTAATGGTCCTGTTGGGCTTGGTGCAAATCGCACTCGAACATTTTTAGCCATGAATCTTGTTTAAGACTGCAAAGATAAAACGATAATTAATAAAAGAAAGCTACTAAGAAGAAATCATTTCTCTCGGCACACGTTTATTCATAATACTAAACCATAAAGGCGGAAGTAAAGCCAAAACCATTGAGGTTGGATAGCCAAAAGGTAATTGAGGGCTTTCTTCATGGCATTCCAGAATTTGATATTTTTTTGACGATTTAAAGTGATGATCGCTGTGTCTTGTGAGTTCATAGAGCATGATTCTGCCAATAACATGGTTGGAATTCCATGAATGAATCTCTTTTACACGTTCATAACGACCAGATTCTTTTTTCTTTCTTAAAAGGCCATAATGCTCAATGTAGTTCACCGTTTCTAGCAACAAAACACCAGTAATTGCAGAAAGAATAGCAAACAATAGAACAACTTTTCCAAAAACAAGAAAAACAAGAATTAAATACAAACTTTGAAGAACCAAATACCAAAACATATCATTTTTGAATGAAAAAAACGAAAGCTTGTAATTTTCAAGTAATCGTTTTTGAATCTTCCAAGCACTAAAATATTGTCTAATAATGGAAGTTAGCCAAAATGAATAAACGTTTTGTTTATATCTGGCTGTAGCTGGATCTTCTTTGGTTGCCGCGTGTAAGTGGTGTCCAAAATTATGTTCAATATAAAAATGCATATACAAAGAAGGTAGTAATAAAGCCTTGCCAATAAAACGCTCTTTAGAGGCTTGTCTGTGACCAAGTTCATGAGCTACGTTAATCCCATTTCCACCCAAAACCATACCCAATGAGAGTACTAAACCAACAAATTCATAAGTCTCAAAAGGATGATTCGCTACCTCAAAGAAAGACCAAATCATTAAGGCATAAACAATAGGAAGATTTAAATAAAGTAACCAATCAAAAAAGGTGTTTATTGCCCTTTTAGAAACTTCAGATTCTGAATAATTGGAGTTTTCTTCATCAAGAATTAACTCTAAAATGGGAATAAAAACAAAAAGGAAAATAGGTGTTAAAAACAACCAATAACCTTTAAAATAAAGTCCAATAACCAGGCTTAACGGAACAGTTAAAGCTGATAAATATTTATAATCTTGAGGTTTCATTTTGATACAAACATCGATGAAGGTACGTCAATCATCGACTTTAACACAATGTTATATATATTGAAAAGCCTAAGTTAACAATAAAATTGTAGATTTATATGTTGAGATAATAAACAAATTTTAATGAGCAACTTTGAAGCCATACAGCTAAAACTTGAAGCGTTTATTAAAAAGTACTATACCAATGAGCTTATAAGAGGCATTATCCTGTTTGCAGCAATTGGTTTGTTGTATTTTTTGTTCACGTTGTTTGTTGAGTACGTCTTGTGGTTAAATCCAACCGCTAGAGCTATTTTATTTTGGCTCTTTGTATTGGTTGAACTTGTTTTGTTTACTAAGTTTATAGCTTTTCCGCTGTTTAAATTATTTAAGCTTCAAGCAGGAATTGATAACCTAGATGCTTCCAAAATTATTGGAAAGCACTTTCCTGAGGTAAATGATAAATTGGTGAATGTATTACAGCTTCACAAAGCAGCAGACCAATCTGAATTGCTTTTAGCAAGTATTGATCAAAAATCAATTGAGCTTAAACCCATTCCTTTTTCTCTAGCAATTAATTTCAAACACAATGTTAAGTATCTCAAATATGCGGCAATTCCTGTTTTAATCCTCTTGTTTTCATTTATTTCAGGAAAAATGAATTGGTTCAGCGACAGCTATGAACGTGTTGTAAATTATAAAACAGCTTATGAACCACCAGCGCCTTTTCAGTTTTTTGTGATGAACGAAAACTTAAACGCGATTGAAAACAAAGATTTTACTCTACTTATAACCACAGAAGGAGAGATTACACCAGAAAATGTTCAGATTTCATTCAACAACGAAACCTATTTCTTAAATCAAATAAAACCTAACGAGTTTGAATATGTGTTTTCACAACCAAAAGCCAATGTAGAATTTAAGGTGTTTGCAAACAATGTGACTTCAAAACCCTACATTCTTAATGTTGTTGAAGTACCAACCTTACTTGGTTTTGACATGATTTTAGATTATCCTGCACACACCAAAAAGAAAGATGAAGTATTAAAAAGCAATGGTAATGCAGTGGTTCCTCAAGGCACAAAAGTCACTTGGAATTTAAATACTAAAACAACCACTCAAGTAGAACTTAGCACTAAGGATTCGACCTATAATTTTTCACCAAACAACAATACATTTGAGCTTTCTCAGCGATTATTTAAAGCGTTAGATTACTCTATTAACACAAGTAATGATAATTTAAAGAATTACGAGAGCTTGGCATTTTCTATTGACGTCATAAGAGATGAGTTTCCAGAACTTAAAGTGGAAATGAAACAGGATTCCATGGACATTGAGACGCTTTATTTTTATGGACAAGTTAGTGACGATTATGGATTGAGTAAACTTCAAATAGTTTATTATCCAAGTAACAACGAAGACAATAAAAAATCAGCATCATTACCTATTTCTACTTCTAATTTTGATGAATTCATTAATATTTTTCCAGCAGACATTGAGTTAGAAGAAGGCATAAGCTACGATGTTTACTTTCAAGTGTTTGATAATGATGCCATTAATAATTACAAAAGCACAAAAAGTAATGTGTTCACCTACAGAAAGTTAACACAAGATGAATTAGAAACCGAGCAGCTTAAAGAGCAAAACGAAACCATTGAAGATTTAAACAAATCTTTAGAAAAATTAGAGAAGCAAGATGAAGAGCTGAAAGAATTCTCTAAAACGCAAAAAGAAAAATCGGAACTCAATTTCAATGATAAAAAGAAGCTTGAAAATTTCTTAAAACGTCAAAAGCAACAAGAAGAAATGATGCAAAACTTCAATAAGAAGTTGAAGGAGAATCTTGAAGATTTTCAAAAGAATGAAAACCAAAAAGATGAGTTTAAAGAAAATATTGAAAAGCGATTGGACGAAAACCAAAAGCAACTTGAAGAAGACGAAAAGCTTTTAGAAGAACTTGAAAAACTTGCTGAAAAAATTCAAAAGGAAGAACTAACCGAAAAACTAGAGCAGTTAGCCAAACAAAACAAAAACAAAAAGCGAAGCCTAGAACAACTGTTAGAATTAACCAAGCGATATTATGTTTCTAAAAAGGCTGAAAAATTAAAATCTGAATTAGAAGAATTAGCTAAAGAGCAAGAAAAACTCTCAGAGGAAACCGAAGAGAATAACACGAAAGAAAAGCAGGATGAACTCAATGAGAAGTTTGAAGATTTTCAAAAGGAAATGGATGAACTCCAAAAAGAAAATCAAGAGTTAAGAGAGCCAATAGACGCAGTTAAACAAGACAAGAAGTCTGAAGAAGAAATAAAAAAGGAACAACAAGAGGCTAGTGAGAATCTAGAAAAGAAAGAACAATCGCCAAGCGAGCAAGAGCAACAACAAAATCAGAATAACGCCAAAAAGAATCAGAAAAAAGCAGCTCAGAAAATGAAAGAAATGAGCGAGAAGATGAGCCAAATGATGAGTGGATCAGGCGGCGAACAAATATCTGAAGATATTGATATGCTACGTCAAATATTGGATAATCTTGTGTTGTTCTCGTTTGACCAAGAAGGCTTGATGAATCGTTTTAAATCTATTCAGGTTAATCATAATCAATACGCAAACTACCTTAAAAATCAACAAGGATTAAAAGAACATTTTGAGCACGTTGATGATAGTTTATTTGCACTTTCTTTACGTCAACCTATGATTTCTGAGCGCATTAACAAAGAAATCACAGAAGTGTTTTTTAATATAGATAAGTCTTTAGCTCAACTTGCTGAAAACAGGCTTTATCAAGGCGTAGCTGCGCAACAATACACAGTAACGTCTGCCAATACTCTAGCTAGTTTTTTAAGTGATGTATTAGATAACATGGAAAATCAAATGAATCCTGCTCCCGGACAAGGAGGAGGAGGCGATATGCAGTTACCAGACATTATCATGAGTCAAGAAGAGCTTAACAAGCAGATGAAAGAAGGCATGAAAAAAAGCGAAGAAGGCAAAAAAAGTGAAGGCGAAAAAGGAAAAGAAGGTGAGAAGGAAGGTGATCAAGATGGCAAAGAAGGGCAACAGCAAGGTGGTAATGGTGAAGGTAATAGCGAAGACATGAATGGTGAATTGTTTAGGATTTACCAACAACAACAACAGTTAAGAGAAGCACTGCAAGATAGATTGGCTAAGGAAGGTAAAGAAGGTGTTGGAGGAAACTTGCTTAAACAAATGGAACAAATAGAAGAGGATTTACTAAACAAAGGTTTTACAAATAGAACGCTTGAAAAAATGATGAATTTACAGCATCAACTATTAAAGCTTGAGAACGCAACCTTTCAACAAGGGCAAGATGACAAGCGTAAATCAGAAACCAACCAAAAGCAATTTAGGAATACGACGCTCAATCAAATTAACAATGCCAAACAATATTTCAATACAACTGAGATTTTAAATCGTCAAACACTACCTTTGCAACAAGAATACAAAAAGAAGGTACAGGACTATTTTAAAAAGAAAAATGATCAGTTTTAACTACGAAATTGAGTTTCAATTACATTCAGAAGATAGAATTGCTGAGTGGCTTTCAAGCGTAATACAAATTGAAAAATGTAAAGAAGGAGACATCAATTATATTTTTTGCGATGATGACTACCTTTACAATTTAAATGTTGAATACTTAAATCACGACACCTTAACAGATATTATAAGCTTTGATTATTCAGTAGGAAAAGAACTACATGGCGATATTTTTATTTCCGTAGATCGTGTAAGAGAAAACGCAGAAGATTTCAACCAAACATTCGAAGATGAATTAAGACGTGTAATGGTTCATGGTGTTTTACACTACTGTGGTTATAAAGACAAATCAGAGGGTGAAGCTAAGACTATGCGCGAGAAAGAAAACCACTACTTAAACGTTTACACTGAAATTCAGTAATTCATCGTATATTTGCAAAATTCCTGCGAAGGCAGGAATCTAACAACAAACAGATCGCTTTTTTTAAAAGCAACACAGTAGAATAGCAGGTTAAGAATTGAGGTAATAAAAGAGGTTAATCCTTAACTGCAAAAACATATAATATTAATTTAAACTAAGATTCCTGCTTTAGCAGGAATTTGATTGTTCCACGTGGAACAATTTATCATGAGCCTATTTTTAGACACATATGACGTTATAGTAGTTGGAGCAGGTCACGCAGGAAGTGAAGCTGCTGCTGCTGCTGCTAACATGGGAAGTAAAACCCTTCTCATTACAATGAATTTGCAAAACATTGCGCAAATGTCGTGCAATCCTGCAATGGGAGGAATCGCTAAAGGACAAATTGTTCGTGAAATTGATGCGCTAGGTGGTTATAGTGGTATTGTTAGTGATACTTCTGCAATTCAGTTTAAGATGCTTAACAAATCAAAAGGACCAGCAATGTGGAGTCCAAGAGTGCAAAGTGATAGAATGCGTTTTGCAGAAGATTGGAGAATACTACTAGAACAAACACCAAACCTTGACTTTTATCAAGAGATGGTTTCGGGTTTATTGGTTGAGAAAGGAAAAGTGGTTGGTGTAAAAACATCTTTAGGAATTGAAGTAAAGGCAAAGTCTGTTGTGCTTACTAACGGAACATTCTTAAATGGATTAATTCATATTGGCGATAAGAATTTTGGAGGTGGTAGAGCAGGAGAAAGAGCTGCTACTGGAATTACGGAACAGTTGGTCGATTTAGGGTTTGATTCTGGTAGAATGAAGACAGGAACACCACCAAGAGTTGATGGCAGGTCATTGGATTTTTCAAAAATGATTGAGCAACCAGGCGACGAAAACCCTGAAAAGTTTTCGTATTTAGATGTTACAAAACCATTGACCAAACAACGTTCATGTCACATGACTTATACCAGTGAGCAAGTGCATGATTTGTTGCGTGAAGGCTTTGATCGTTCGCCAATGTTTAATGGTAGAATCAAAAGTTTAGGGCCGCGTTATTGTCCTTCAATAGAAGATAAAATTAACAGATTTGCCGATAAAGATAGGCATCAGCTATTTGTTGAGCCAGAAGGTTGGAATACTGTTGAGGTTTATGTAAACGGATTTTCAACGTCTTTACCAGAAGATGTTCAATTTAAAGCATTGCGTTCTGTTGTTGGGTTTGAAAATGTTAAGTTTTTCCGCCCAGGATATGCTATAGAATACGATTATTTTCCGCCTACACAATTAAAGCACACACTTGAAACCAAGCTTGTTGAAGGCTTATATTTTGCAGGTCAGATAAATGGCACAACAGGTTATGAAGAAGCTGCTTCACAAGGTCTAATGGCTGGAATAAATGCAAGTTTGAAAGTACAGGAAAAAGAACCTTTCACATTACAAAGAGACGAAGCTTATATTGGCGTTTTAATTGATGATTTAATTACTAAAGGTACAGAAGAGCCTTATAGAATGTTTACCTCTCGTGCTGAATACAGAACATTGTTGCGTCAAGACAACGCTGATTTGCGCTTAACACCTAAAGGATTTGAATTAGGTTTAGCCAGCGAAAAACGTCTAAGACGAATGGAAGAAAAGCATGAAAATGCTGAAAAATTCGTACAGTTTTTTAGAGAAACTAGTATTACTCCTGAAGAGGCAAACCCTGTTTTAGAAGCTAAAGATTCTGCTCCAGTAAAACAACAAGACAAGATGTTTAAGTTGTTTGCAAGACCAAATATTACTATTGATGATGTGCGTAAATTTGAAGCTGTGGAATCTTATATTCAGGAAAACAATCTAGATCCTGAAGTAATTGAACAGACAGAAATTCAGGTGAAATATTCTGGATATATTGAAAAGGAAAAGAACAATGCAGATAAGTTGAATCGATTAGAGTATGTAAAAATCCCTGCTAATTTTGATTATTCACAGATTAAATCTATGAGTATGGAGGCAAGGGAAAAACTTAAAAATATTCAACCTACATCCATTGCTCAAGCCTCAAGAATTAGTGGCGTTTCTCCAAATGATATTTCGGTTTTGTTAGTTTATATGGGAAGATAAATTTAGAGTGTTCCACGTGGAACATGCTTATTTTTTACTTTAATTATTTTAGTTTTGTCATTCCGCGCTTGAAGCGGAATCTATTTTTATGAATGATTCAACAACGTTTCTTAAGGTAAAAGACCACTCCGTTTCAGGAGAAGAGTTTCAACTCATTGAGAATAAAACCTATGGTTTTTTAGAAACCAGCCCTCAACCTAAAGTAAAACAACTATCAGAATATTACAAAACGGAAGACTATATTTCGCACACAGACTCCAAGAGAAATCTATTTGAAAAAGCATATCATTTTGTAAGGACTATTTCATTAAAGAAGAAGTTGAGTCTCATAAATTCTTTTCAGCCTTTAGAGAAAAACCTGTTAGATGTTGGTTGCGGCACAGGAGATTTTTTGCGTGTTGCACAACAAAATCATTGGAGTGTTTCAGGCATTGAACCCAATGAACAAGCACGACAACTTGCCAACCAAAAAACCAATAATTCAGTTTTTAATACTGAGCATTTAGCAAAGTTTAAAAACCATAGTTTTGATGTGATTACGCTTTGGCACGTATTAGAGCATTTACCAAATCTTGAGGAACAGGTTTCAACTTTAAAATCATTACTAAAAGAAAAAGGCACTTTAATTATCGCAGTCCCAAATCACAAAAGTTACGATGCAGAACATTATAAAAACTTTTGGGCAGCTTATGATGTTCCAAGACATCTTTGGCATTTCAATCAAGATTCCATTTCAAATTTATTTGCAAATCAAAACATGAACGTTGTAAAAACCATTCCTATGAAATATGACGCTTATTATGTGAGTCTGTTATCTGAAAAATATAAAAATGGATTTATGAATCCGTTGAAAGCTTTTTTGATTGGATTACGTTCAAATATCAATGCCAAGCGTTCTGGAGAGTATTCCTCACTTATTTATATCATTAAGAATAGCTAAAACGGAATTAAACAATCTATTTTAAAGAATTTTAATGGTCAAAACCATTTCCATTCAAATATTTTTTAAAGGCTTTAAATCGCTTTAAATGAAGTCTTTTGCAATAGATTTAATCAATTAGTGTGTTTTAATAGCATAAATTATACTTATGACACAAATTCTTATGACAATTTTTTAATTATCTTCTCATTTACTTTTATACTTTTGCCACACTAAATTTAAAATAGGATGAAAAATATTGTAGTCGCAATAATTGTAATTTTTACGTTTGCTTCATGCCAACAATCTCAAAAAATAGGATTTGTTGACAATTCTAAATTGATAAATGAGTATCAAGAAAAAATTGATATTCAAGATAAGTTGCAAGCTAAAATTAAAACTTACGAAGCAAGGAGAGATAGTGTTAGACAAGCATTTCAATTGGAAATTAACGAGGCAGAATTAAAATCTCGTAAAATGTCTCAAGCAGATTTGCAAAAATTATCTCAAGAGTTACAACAAAAAGATCAAGTCATTGCACAACGCGATCAATTTGAGCAACAACAAATAGCTCAAGAAAGCCAAGCGCAAAATGACTCTTTAATAAAAAAAGTAAGAAACTTTGTAAAAGATTACGGAACTAAAAATGGTTACGACTTTATTTTAGGGAGTAATGAAGCAGGAAGTGTGATGTATGGAAAAGAAGCTAGTGATTTAACTCAAGAAATTCTTGATGCTTTAAATGTTGCTTACAAAAAGAACTAATTTAGGATTATTCCTAATTTTTATGAACGCTAGACGAAAGTCTGGCGTTTTTTAATTACTGTAAAACGAAAAAGCACCAGGAACAATACTAATATCAATGTTTCCCGTTCCAATCAATTCACCATCTGCTTGTATAAAGGGTTTGGCTTCTGAATCAATAATAATTGACAATTCATTAACTTTATAAGTTTCAACTTTTGAATGCTCAATAATTTTACCGTTAAACAGTTTTGGCAAGTTTTGTATAATTTCTAGTTTGGTCAAATCTTTAGCTATCGAAACATCAAACAAACCATCATAAGGGTTTGGCGTTTTGGTTAACCTCATTCCTCCACCAGAATATTTACACAATCCAACTAAAACCATCAGCGATTTAGTTGTTATTCTTGTATCATTCAAGATAATGGTTGCATCGAAATTTTTAAACGAAAACAATCCAACAACAGCACCAATTAAATAAGCCAAAGCACCAAGATATTTATAAGCACCAACTTTACTCACCACAAAACCATCAAAACCTACACCAGCAAGATTATTAAAATAGATAGCATCTCGCTGCTCATCAATAAAAGTAATCTTACCTAAATCTTGCTGTTTAACATTGCCATTTTTAATTATAGAAATTGAATTTTTAATGTTTAGAGGAATACTGTGAGTTTTTATCCAATCATTTCCAGTTCCAATAGGAATGATACCTATTTGAATAGTTGAGGGATTTACATGTTTTTGCGATTGGACACCATTAATAATATTGTGTAATGTACCATCGCCACCAACACAAATTATTTTTATAAAGCCTTGTTTTATAGCATTTTGAATTAATTCTTTACTGTGATTTGCATATTCCGTAAAGGCAAAATCGAAGTCAAATGCATTGGATTCAAGCTCAGCCTTAATTTTTGGCCATTTACGTTTACTAGAACCATTTCCAGAAGTTGGATTAACAATGACGAACCAACGATTTGAAGTTGCCATTAAGCAGATTTTTTATGAAGCAAACGTGTTAGTTTTATGGATAAGTCTGTCAGGATAATTTTAGAATTTCCATTACGCTCAATATGATAAATGGCATCTTGAATTTCGTCACTTATTTCCAAGACATTGCTTTCATGAACAAAAGGCGCAAATTTTTCTAACTTAAAATTCTCAGATTTTGGCTCCATAAAAACAAGTTCATTGGCATTGTAATTCAATAACATAGCCTGACGGAAAAAATCCAAACAAAAATTTAAAAACTGTTTTTGGGTTTCACGACCAGTTTTAGCAATTTCTTCGCTCCATGAAATCAAATCATGAATTGCCGCTTTGTTGCCTTTAGCCTTAAAAGCACTTCTTATCCAGAACACAAACCATTCTTCAAACTGTGTATCTTCACTATCGTGATACACCAAATCGCAAGCCTTATTATAGTTTCCGTTAGCTTGATGTGCAATTTTAGTTGCATCAGCTTCAGGAATTTGGTAGCTTTTAATCAACGCATCTTTAATTACCTCCTCTGACAAAGGTGGAAAATGCAATAACTGACATCTTGATTTTATGGTAGATATGATTTGTTCTTCATCTTCAGCAATAAGAATGAAAATGGTTTTATTTGGTGGCTCTTCAATGAGTTTCAATAATTTGTTCGCACAAGCTGTATTCATTTTTTCAACCATCCAAATAATCATCACCTTATAACCACCTTCATAAGCTTTGAGAGATAAAGATTTGGAAATGTCTTGCGCTTCATCAACTCCAATTTGACCTTGCTTGTTATCAATACCAAGTTGTTTGTACCAATCAAAAAGATTGCCATAAGGTTGCTCTTTTAACATCGTTCTCCAATCTTCCAGAAATAGTTTTGAAACAGGATGGCTTTTTACTTTATCTGTTCCAGCAACAGGATATGCAAAATGTAAATCAGGATGAGACAAGTGCTCAAATTTCAGATTGCAAGCAGATTCGTTGACCTTGTTATTTCCACAAATAACATGTTGTGCATAAGCAATAGCCATTGGTAAGGTACCTGAACCTTCAGGACCAACAAACAATTGTGCATGCGGAATACGACCATTATTGGCACTCGTAGTAAGATGGCTTTTAAGGTGTTCTTGACCTAAAACGTCTGTAAATTGCATAAAACAAACGTACTTAATTTTTTCACCCAAAAAAAGCGATATGAGTTAAAAAGAATCAAAAAGGAAACAAGCTCAAATTTTACAAGTAATAATTTATATTTGTCAACTAAAATTACTTTGATGAAGACGATAAACGATTTTAATTTTGAAAACAAGAAAGCTTTAATTCGTGTAGATTTTAATGTACCATTAAATGACGCCTTTGAAGTTACAGATGCCACACGTATTTATTCGGCTAAACCAACCATTATTAAAATTTTGGAAGATGGAGGAAGCTGTATTTTAATGTCACATTTAGGACGACCAAAAGGAAAGCAAGATGAGTTTTCATTAAAGCACATTGCAAAAGAAGTTGAAGATGTTTTAGGTGTTGAAGTATTGTTTGCTAACGATTGTATTGGAGATGAAGCCGAAAAGGCCGCTCAAGAACTAAAGCCTGGTCAAATATTGCTTTTAGAAAACCTTCGTTTTCATCAGGAAGAAGAACAAGGCGATGTTAAATTTGCCGAACAACTTTCTCGCTTAGGTGATATTTATGTAAACGATGCTTTTGGTACAGCGCATCGTGCGCATGCATCGACAACTATTGTAGCACAGTTTTTTATGGGCAAAAAATGTTTTGGAGCATTGTTAGCCCAAGAAATTGAGAGTATTGATAAAGTTATGCAAACTGGCGAAAAACCAGTAACAGCAATACTTGGTGGTGCAAAAGTATCATCAAAAATCACAATTATTGATAACATACTTGATAAAATTGACCATTTGATTATTGGTGGAGGAATGACTTTTACCTTTATTAAAGCACAAGGAGGTAAAATAGGTAATTCATTAGTTGAAGATGATAAGTTAGAATTGGCAAATGAAATTTTAAAGAAAGCAAAAGCCAAGAATGTTCAAGTACACCTTCCTTTAGATGTTATCATTGCAGATGCATTTAGCAATGATGCGCATACCAATACATGCAAAATTGACGAGATTCCTGATGGTTGGATGGGACTAGATGTTGGCCCAAATACAGAAGCCATGTTCTCAGATGTTGTTTCTGCCTCTAAAACCATTTTATGGAACGGACCTCTAGGTGTTTTTGAAATGCCAAATTTTTCAAAAGGAACAATTGCTCTTGGTTATGCTATTGAAAACGCGACAAAAGAAGGAGCATTTTCGTTAGTTGGAGGAGGCGATTCAGTTGCTGCTGTAAAACAATTTGGATTTGAAGACAAAGTAAGCTATGTTAGTACAGGAGGAGGCGCTATGTTAGAAAGCTTAGAAGGAAAAACATTACCAGGAATTGCAGCCATATTAAATTAGAATTGAAACAATAAATTTTCAATTCTAACTAAAAAATACGATTTTAGCATCAAATCCGTTCTACAGAACCAATGATGACAACAATGACTTTACGATTATTTATTATTGCTCTTTTGGTTTCAACAACGTTAGGTTTTGCTCAAACCAAAGACTCCATTATAGCTAAAAGACAAATCATTAAGGACACGGTTATTGATGGTCAATCACAAGTAAAAAAAGAAATTGCTCCAGTTATAGATTCACTTTCAAAAATCAATTTAGAAGACCATCAATTGGCTTCGGAAATTGACGAAAAATGGCTAGAAGAACTATACAGCACTTCGCTTTATGATACCATTTATAACAGCATCAGAGAGATGGAGTATGATACTGTTTATTTTCCGGAATTACCCACAGACACTTTAAAAAGCAGACTTGAAAAACTTAACGCTAAAACACCGTTTAACATTGAATATAATCCTTCATTGGAAAGTGTAATAAAAGGTTATTTAAAAAACAGAAAGAAACACTTAGAAACATTAATGGCTTTAAGCGAATATTATTTTCCAATGTTTGAACGAGAATTAGATAACCATGATATTCCTTTGGAAGTAAAATATTTGGCTATTGTTGAATCTGCCTTAAAACCAAGAGCTAAGTCTAGAGTTGGAGCAACAGGTTTGTGGCAATTTATGTTTGCTACAGGAAAAATGTATGGTTTAAATGTGAGCAGTTATGTAGACGAAAGAAGCGACCCAATAAAGTCAACCGAAGCAGCAAGTAAGTATTTAGCAAGTTTATATAAAATATTTGGGGATTGGGATTTAGCATTGGCTGCATACAATTCTGGACCTGGAAACGTATCCAAGGCGATTAGAAGGTCTGGAGGCTATCAAAATTATTGGAACATCAGGCACAATCTACCTCGTGAAACAGCAGGTTATTTACCAGCTTTTTTGGCTACTATGTATATTTTTGAATATGCTAAAGAGCATGGTTTTAATCCTAAAAAGCCAGAATTAACATACATACAAACAGACACCATAAGGGTTAGGGAAATGATATCATTAGATCAAGTATCTGAACTTTTAGAAGTTCCAATAGAGGAATTACAATTTTTAAACCCTTCTTATAAATTAGACATCATTCCGCATATAAAAGGTGAAAATTACACCTTACGCTTACCAAGAGAAAAAATAGGCTTATTTGTATCAAACGAAGATAGTATCTATAAATACGTTAGGGCAGAATTTGCAAAACGCGAAAAACCACTACCTCAATTCTTTGACAATGACACAAAGGTTACCTATCGTGTAAAATCAGGTGATTA
Source organism: Flavobacteriaceae bacterium (assembly GCA_020435965.1). Taxonomy (GTDB): domain Bacteria; phylum Bacteroidota; class Bacteroidia; order Flavobacteriales; family Flavobacteriaceae; genus CAJQLB01. The sequence goes on from JAGQYS010000017.1 coordinate 104,247, forward strand.
TTTAGGTAAAATAGCAAGGCAATATGGAGTAAGAGTAAGCCAGATTAAACAGTGGAATGGACTTAGAAGCAATAATTTACGCATAGGACAGAGACTAACCATTTACCCAAGAAAACCAGGATTTCAAACTTCCTTGTCTTCAAACAAATCAACATCATCAAACACAATTGATCCAAATACTAAAACCTATAAAGTTCAAAAAGGAGATTCACTTTGGAGCATATCACAAAAATTCCCGGGAGTTTCAGTACAAAACATAAGAGAATGGAACAATATTAGTGGATCTAATTTAAAAATTGGTATGACTCTTGTGGTGTCAAAGCAATAATCGACTAAACAAAAAACAATGAATAAAATTTTAGTTTTAGCAATCAGTGTCATGACATTTATAGGTTGCCAATCAAACAACAACGTTTCACTTTCACCATCATCAGGCAATATTAATAATCTTTCGGTTGTAGTAGACAATGATCTTTGGGAAGGCAGTGTAGGAGAGAGTATTAGAAATGTTATTGGCTCTCCACTTTACGGATTGCCACAAGACGAACCGTTATTTACCATGAGGCAAATGCCAACAGTTGTGTTTTCTGATTTTGCCAGAAAAAATAGAACAGTTTTAAAAATAGAAAAAGGAAAAGAAGCTGACACCAAATTTTATGAAGACACCTATGCTAAACCACAAAAAATGGTTGTGGTTAGTGGGCAAACCAATCAAGAAATCATTAATGAAATTGAAACAAATGCCAATAAAATAATTTCAATCTTTAAATCAGAGGAGATTAAAGAAAAGCAGCGTAGAATCTCTAAATCACTTCACAAAATCAATAATATTGAGTCTGTGTTAGGTTTAACATTAGATTTTCCTTCTGCATATAGAGTAGCCACAGAAACTGATAATTTTTTCTGGTTAAGACGAGATATAAAAACAGGAACTTTAAATATACTACTATACGAAGTACCATTAAGCGAAATTAGCGACAACGATCAAGCCATAAATGATGTCATAAAAATGCGTGACTCTATTGGCAAGTTGTATGTTCCAGGACCACTTGACGGAACATATATGATTACAGAAGAAGCATACACACCTTTTTTAAGCAACACGATTATAGATAACAAACCAACATATGAAACAAGAAGCACTTGGGAAGTTAAAGATGCTTATATGGCAGGGCCTTTTTTAAACTACGCTATTAAAGATGAAATTAACCAACGTTATGTTATTTTTGAAGGTTTTGCTTTTGCACCTTCGGTAGAAAAACGAGATTATATGTTTGAGTTTGAGGCCATTGCCAAATCAATAAAAATAAAGTAAACAAAAAAGCCATCTGTTTAAAGATGGCTTTTTAAATATTTTTAAAAATAGTAGCTATTCGCTTTTATCCTTTTTTGGCTCAGTATCTTCTTTGCTAGCGTCTTTAAATTCTTTGATGCCGCTTCCAAGACCTCTCATTAATTCAGGGATTTTCTTTCCACCAAATAATAATAAAACTACCACAACAATTAATATAATCTGTGGCGCTCCAATTGCTAAGGGTAACATATATAGACTCATCTTGTTTTGATTTAAAAAACAAAGTTAATAATTAAAGTTTAAAAAAAACGTTTTAAGCAAACTTTAGCATAATATAAAAAGTTAAATACTTATTTTATTTAAATTTGTTTTTAAATGACAGCAAAAAAGAAAGGTAAAAAAAGGCTAGCCAGAAAACTACTTCACAAGTACAGGCTCGTCATTTTAAATGAAGACACGTTTGAAGAACGGTTCGCCATAAAACTAACTCGACTCAATGTGTTTGTTATTGTATCCTTACTTACCATTATGTTAATCATAGGAACAACAATGCTAATAGCTTACACACCTTTAAGAGAATATATTCCAGGCTATTCATCAACAGCCTTAAAAAAGAAAGCTACTGAGTTGAATTATAAAACAGATTCATTACAACAAGTAATTATTGCTAACGAGAAATATTTAGAGTCAATAAAACGCGTATTAACAGGAGATATTAGCGCTGTTGAGATTAACAAAGACTCTATAATTAATGCTGCCGAACAAGACATAGATGCTGGAGATTTAATCCCTTCAGACGAAGATTTACGTTTACGCGAAAAAGTTGATAAAGAAGACAAATACAACCTTTTCGAATCTGCTACCTCAAAAGTTAATTTTGTGTTATTTCCACCAGCAAACGGAGCAATAAGTGAAGGCTATAATGCTGAAGATAAGCACTTCGCCGTAGATATTGTTGTTGCAAAAGATACACCAATCAAAGCCACAGCAGACGGAACAGTAATATTGGCAGAATGGACCACACAAACAGGATACGTTATTATTATTGATCATGGAAATGGCTTAATTTCAGCCTACAAACACAATGCGTCTTTAACTAAAGCCCAAGGTGATTTAGTAAAATCTGGCGAGGTCATTGCTATTTCCGGAAATGCAGGAGAGCTTACAACAGGACCACATTTGCATTTTGAACTATGGAATGATGGCTACCCAATTGACCCAACAACTTTTATTGATTTTAATTAAATGAAACTACCCGAAATAACCTCAATAAAAGCGTTATTGGCAAAACCTTTCGCAAAACAAGTTAAAAGGAAAATGGACAAATGGCTATCAAAGCCTATTGAAACTCAAAATAAAGTTTTTCAGAACCTAATAAGTGTTGGAGCAGGAACAGTTTTTGGGAAAGATCATGATTTTGTTAGCATCAAATCACATCAAGATTTTGTAAAACGAGTTCCAATAAGGGATTACGAAGCGCTAAAACCATATGTAGAAAAAGTAGTTGCTGGTCAAGAAAATATTCTTTGGAAAGGTAAGCCAATTTATTTTGCAAAAACCTCAGGAACAACGTCAGGAGTAAAGTACATTCCCATTACTGATGTTTCTATCAAGGCTCAAGTTGAAGCCTCAAGAAATGCTATTTTACTCTACCTTAATGAAACTGGCAAAACAGGGTTTGTAAATGGTAAGATGATTTTTTTACAAGGAAGCCCAGTTTTAACAAAAAAAAATGGGATAAAAGTTGGCAGACTTTCAGGCATTTCAGCACACTATGTGCCAAAATATCTTCAAAAAAACAGGCTGCCAAGCTGGGAAACCAACTGCATTGAAGATTGGGAAACAAAAGTAGATGCTATTATTGATGAGACCTTAAATGAAGATATGACCATTATTGCAGGCATTCCATCTTGGGTTCAAATGTATTTTGAAAAAATAAACCAAAGAACTGGAAAACCCATTGGCGAAGTGTTTAAAAACTTCAACCTTTTTATTTATGGAGGTGTCAATTATGAACCTTACAGAACAAAATTTGAAAAATTGATAGGCAGAAAAGTTGATAGTATAGAGTTGTATCCAGCTAGCGAAGGATTTTTCGCATTTCAAGACAAGCAACATGAAAAAGGCATGCTTTTATTGCTTAACTCAGGAATTTTTTATGAGTTTGTTAAAGTCGATGAGTTTTTTAATGAAAACCCTAAACGAATTACCATAAAAGATGTTGAATTAGGCGTAAATTATGTGATGATTATCTCAACAAACGCAGGACTTTGGGCTTATAATGTTGGAGATACAGTAGAGTTCACTTCACTCAATCCACATAAAGTTATTGTAACAGGAAGAATTAAACACTTTATTTCAGCCTTTGGAGAACATGTTATAGGTAAAGAAGTTGAACAAGCCATGCAAGAAGCCACAAAAAAGTTTAATGTAAACATGACTGAATTTACAGTAGCTCCAAAGTTAAATCCAACAAATGGGCTTCCCTACCACGAATGGTTTATTGAGTTTGAAGCTAAACCCAAAAACATTGATAAAATTGAAGCTTTTATAGATCAATCTATGCAAAATCAGAACACCTATTATTTTGATCTCATCAAAGGTAAAGTCCTTCAACCATTAAAAATTTCAGTAGTTGAAAAAAACGGGTTTAATAAATACATGAGTACAATAGGTAAATTAGGAGGTCAAAACAAAGTACCACGATTGGCAAACGACAGAAAAATTGCCGATATTTTATCAAAGTATATTAAAGCGAATTAACCTATATTTGCAGGTTAAATATTATAAATGAGCAAAAAAAACAAAGGAAGAACAAGAGCACAGGAAAGCTCAAGCGCGATCGAACGCATGTATATAACCATGCGGCATTTATTTAACAGAGGGTTTTATAAGCCAATGGGGATTTCTGGCGAAACCCTTAGAGAGGCGTTGTTGTTGTTAAGACCAGAAATCTATGGATCCATCGCAGAGGAAAAAGCAGAACTTGACGGATTGCTTTATGTTATAGATAGATTGCCTCAGGGCATAGAAGAATGTCGATTTATAAATCTTACCAGTGATGAAGGCTATGGAAACTCACATTTTGAAGTTATTATTCCGCCAAAGCGTCGACGAAATTGTTACAGAATAGATGAAGAGCAAATCAACATTGAAATTACTCGTGGTCGCTCAGAGATTTATGATATTCTTACACACTTAACCTTCCTGTTTATTGAGTCACATAAAATAAGCAAGCGCGTTTTAATAAACGATAAAGGAGACACCACGAGAGATTGGGTAAAATTAGAAAAAGCTGTATTATCCAAAACAGAACTTACCTTCAAAGAACGCGAAATAGCAGTTACTCATACAGCCAATATTTTGGGACGAACATTTGAAGAACTTACCACGATGTATCCAAAGTTTGCAACAAAAAATCAACCGGAAAGGTTATTGCAAATTATCTATTGGTTAGGAAAGTTGGCAATAGATGAAACTATAAACAACAATAGAAGAACAGTAACATTTAGCCCAGTTTTAAGAGAGCGATTAGGACACCACATTCATGGCGAGATATGGTCAAATAATATTAAAGAAGAACTCAAAAAAAGAGATTTATTAGAACGACCAATACACATTATAAGTGCGAATCTTCATAGCGTGATGAATACGTTGCATGCGCCAAAAGCGTTAAAAGCATTTGCAGCAAAAAAAGATATATTTGAAGTTTATGAAGCTTTAAGCAATAAAGCTAATATTGCTTTAAGGGATAAAGTAACAAAATTAGCCGCCCAAGAAGGGATGATATTTATTCCAGACGCTTCAGGAACAAATATTGATGTCCAGATTTTTGACACCGCTAAAATTGACCTTAAAGCCTCAGACTTAAAAATTGCTAAAAATGGCAAAGATTCAGAAAATCCAGTTATTTTTGTTATGGATTATGCTTTTGGAGAGCAAGCTTATGAAACGATAGACGAGTTTTTAAAACCTTTTGGGAATAAAGGCTCGAAAACACATTTAAATATCCAATCCATTTCAATAATGGGTAAGGCGGGAATTTTAGAAGGAGGCAAAGGAGATATCATGATACCATCGGCTCATATTTTTGAGGGTACAGCAGATAATTACCCTTTTGAAAATGAATTGAAAAAGAAACACTTAGAAGGTAATGGTGTAAAAATTTATGAAGGCTCAATGGTAACTGTACTAGGAACCTCATTGCAGAATAAAGAAATATTGAAATTTTTCCATGATTCAACATGGAATGTAATAGGCCTTGAAATGGAAGGCGCTCATTATCAAAAAGCAATTCAAGCAGCTTCAAAAGTAAGAAACAGCATAAACAAAGACGTAAAAGTTAGATACGCATATTATGCCAGTGACAATCCTTTAGAAACCGGAAGCACGTTAGCCTCAGGCGGATTAGGAACAAGCGGAGTAAGACCAACATATTTAATAACAAGAAAAATTTTAGAACAGATACTAAATTAAATTGTAAAAATGAATAAAGAAATTAATACGCCACAAAACAATTCTGAGGAAGTAGATTTAGGACAATTATTTAAAATGATAGGAAATTTGTTTGATAGGTTGTTTAGTTTTTTAGGCAACATATTCAATAAGCTCTTTTTAGCATTTGTATGGTGCGCTTTTTTTGTTAAAAAAAACATAATAATACTCTTTATAGCTGCGGTATTGGGATTCGCTTATGGCTTTTTTGAAGAAAGGAAATCTGCTCCAGTTTTTGAATCTTCAGTACTTATTAGACAAAATTATAGCACAGGAGAAAACCTTTATAACACCATTAATTATTATAATGGGTTGTTATCTCAAAAAGATTATACTGCACTTGCTAATGAATTATCTATTGATACTTCCTATGTTAGCTCTATAATTAATTTTGAAGTTGAAGCGTTAATCAGCGAAAACCAAAGACTTATTGAATTTAATAAATATATCAAAAGATTAGATTCTGCACTGGTTTCCACAATTGATTACAAAGACTATATGGAAAATGTTAAAGAGTATATTTATGAAATGCAACAATTGACAGTTAAGTCTAAAACCAATGAAAATTTTGACAAAGTTTTTGATGCAATAGTAAAAAGCCTGAATTCAAATACATTCTTTAAAAGAGAGCAAGAAAAAGATATAAGACAATTAGAAAACCGAAAGCTAGCCATAGAGAGAGCATTGGCTGAATCCGATTCTTTACAAAAAGTTTATAAAAAAGTGCTAGAAAAATCTTTGGAAACCCAAAAAGGTTCTCAAACTAGTATTACTATAGAGGGAAGTGATGATAAAAACAAAACAAAAGAATTTGATTTATATAAAAACGACATAGAATTAAGAAGAGAATTAGTAAACATAGAAAGAGATAAAGAAAACAAACAATTTATTATAGAAATTTTATCTAACATTCCCAATAGAGGCTTTGTAGATACTTCTATCCAGTTTCTGGGAAAATCATTTAGCCCAAAAGTGTTTTTCTCTGCTTTCTTTGCGTTTGTTGTTTTTACCGCCTTACTTATGTTAAGGTTTGTTAAATTTTTAGAAAAATATAAAAACAAAGTATAAATAATGAATTTACTTATTACAGGAGGAGCTGGATTTATTGGTTCCAACTTTATCACCTATTATTTAGATAAATATCAAAACACTAAAATTGTAAATTTGGACAAGCTCACTTATGCAGGTGAGCTTTCTAATTTAGATAAAGTTTGTAATAACAAAAACTACACGTTCATTAAAGGAGATATCTGTAATAGAAGTCTTCTTGAAAAATTATTTAAAACCTATAATTTTCAAGGAGTAATCCATTTTGCAGCCGAATCGCATGTTGACAATTCTATTGAAAATCCCGCTGAGTTTATTAATACCAATATTTTAGGCACCTTCAATCTGTTGGATGTTGCAAAGTCCAATTGGATGGAACAAGCAAATCAACCTAAAAACCAATACAAAAAAAATAGGTTTTTACACATATCTACAGATGAGGTTTATGGCAGTTTAGGTGATTCAGGATTATTTACCGAAAACACACCTTACGCACCAAATAGTCCTTACAGTGCATCAAAAGCATCATCAGATTTTTTAGTGAGAAGCTATTTCCATACTTACGGAATGAACGTTGTTACCACTAACTGTTCAAATAATTATGGCCCAAAGCAACATGACGAAAAGTTAATACCAACCATTATTAGAAAAGCTCTTTCTGGAGAGAAAATACCGATTTATGGCGATGGTAAAAATATCCGTGATTGGTTATATGTAGACGATCATTGCAAAGGAATAGATTTGGCTTACCAAAAAGGAACCACAGGAGAAACGTATAACATTGGAGGAAATAACGAACGCAATAATTTATATATTGCAAACAAAATATGCGAAATTTTAGACGAAATAAAACCTAAAAACGAGTCTTACAAAAATCAAATTTCCTTTGTAAAAGATAGACTTGGGCACGATTTCAGATACGCTATTGACGCAACTAAAATAGAAAATGAACTAGGCTGGAAAGCAGCTGAAAATTTTGAATCAGGAATCAAAAAAACCGTAAATTGGTATCTTAAAAAATACAACTCTTAAATGAAAGGAATTATTCTAGCTGGCGGCTCAGGCACAAGGTTATACCCACTCACAAAAGTTGTGAGTAAACAATTGATGCCTATTTACGATAAGCCAATGATATACTATCCTTTAACCACATTAATGTCTGCTGGTATAAAAGAAATATTAATAATATCAACACCAAAAGACACAACAAAATTCAAAGAGCTTTTAGGAGATGGGAACGAATATGGTTGTGTTTTTGAATATGCAGTGCAAGAAGAGCCAAAAGGTTTGGCTGAAGCATTTATAATTGGTGAGCAGTTTATTGGTCAAGAAAAAGTTGCACTGATTTTAGGAGATAATATTTTTTATGGTTCTGGGCTAGATCAAACCCTTAAAGCTACAAATGATCCTGAAGGAGGCGTAATTTTTGCTTATCATGTACAAGACCCAAAGCGTTATGGTGTTGTTGAGTTTGATAACAATAATAAAGTAATTTCAATTGAAGAAAAACCAAATCAGCCAAAATCAAATTATGCCGTTCCAGGTATTTACTTTTATGATAACTCAGTAGTTGAAATTGCTAAAAACATTAAACCAAGCCAAAGAGGAGAACTTGAAATTACAGATGTAAACAAAGTATATCTAGATAAAGGAACTTTAAGCGTTCAAATTTTAGACAAAGGAACAGCCTGGTTAGATACTGGAACATTTAATTCCCTAATGCAGGCCTCACAGTTTGTTCAGGTTATTGAGGAGCGACAAGGTCAAAAAATAGGATGCATCGAAGAAACAGCCTATAAAATGGGCTTCATCAGTAAAGCACAACTTCTAGAATTAGCAAAACCACTACTTAAAAGTGGCTATGGCGAATATCTTCAACAAATACAATAATATGGAAGCCAAAGAAACTTACCTAAAAGGCTGTTTTGTTATTTCCCCAAAAGTATTTAATGATAAAAGGGGGTATTTTTTTGAAAGCTTTAATAAAGAAAAATTTGAATCGTTAGCAGGAATTTCAATTGATTTTGTTCAAGACAATCAATCTCTATCCTCAAAAGGAGTGTTGAGAGGGCTGCATTTCCAAACAGGAGAATTTGAACAAGCTAAATTAGTGAGAACTGTAAAAGGAAGCATACTTGATGTATGTGTTGACCTTAGAAAAAACTCTAAAACTTTTGGGCAATATTTTTCTATAATTTTAGATGATAAAAACCACCAACAATTATTCATTCCTCGAGGATTCGCTCATGGATTTCTTTCCCTAGAAAATAACACAATAATAAATTATAAATGTGATAACTACTATAATAAAAATGCCGAAAAAGGCATTGTTTATAATGATAAAACTTTAAATATCGATTGGAATATTGATAATTCTAAGGTTATTTTATCTGATAAAGACAAAGAATTACCAGATTTTGACACATTTTTCTCATGAAAACAAAAATCTTAGTCACAGGAGCCAATGGACAACTAGCTAAGTGTATAAAAGATTTAGAACCAAATTTTTTAAACTTCAATATAAGCTTTAAAAATTCCTCTGAATTAGATATTGCCAATCCAAACCAAGTTAGTGATGTTTTTAAAAGCAATAAGTTTGATTGGTGCATCAATTGTGCAGCATATACAAACGTAGAAAAAGCTGAAACAGAGACGGAAAAAGCCTTTAAAATAAATCAATTAGGAATAAAAAACATTGCTTTAGCATGCGGTGATTACAACACAAAATTAATTCACGTTTCAACGGACTTTGTGTTTGATGGAAAGTCACCCGAAGCCTATACAGAAAAAGATGAGCCCAACCCAATCAATGTTTATGGATTATCAAAACTAAAAGGAGAAAAAGAACTACAAAGCATTTTAAACGAGTACTTTATAATAAGAACATCTTGGCTTTATTCTGAATATGGAAGTAATTTCCTAAAAACAATGCTTAAACTTGCAGAGACAAAAAGAGAAATCAATGTGGTTTCAGACCAAATAGGAACTCCAACATATGCTAAGGATTTGGCTAATATTATTCTAAACATTATAAAATCAGACATTAAGAAATACGGAATTTACAACTATAGCAATCAAGGTGAAACAAGTTGGTATGACTTTGCCTCAGAAATTTTTAAAATATGTAAAGCCTCAATTAAAGTCAAACCTATAACAGCATCAAACTATCCAACACTTGCAAAAAGACCAAAATTTAGCGTTCTGGACAAAACCAAAATTAAAAACACATTCAATATTTCCATTCCACATTGGAAAGATAGTTTGGAAATAGCGATAAAAAATTTAAATGGATAAGTACTTACAAATAGCAATTGAGGCATCTTTAGAAGCAGGAAAAGCCATAATGGATGTATATAACACTGCATTTGAAGTTGAAATTAAAGATGACAAATCACCTTTAACCGAAGCAGACAAACGTGCAAACACCATTATTAATTCCTATTTGGAGAAAACGGAATTTCCAATTATAAGTGAAGAAAATAAGCAAACTGATTTCCAAAAAAGGAATCAATGGACAACTTGTTGGGTTGTAGATCCAGTTGATGGCACCAAAGAATTTATTAAGCGTAACGGAGAGTTTACAGTAAACATAGCCTTAGTAACCAATGGCGTTCCGCAACTTGGAGTTATTTATGTACCTGCAACTAAGATCTTATATTTTGCAGATGTAAATAAAAAACAAGCGTTCAAAGCAGAACTAGAAATGCACAACATATCTATTAACACTGTTTTAAAAAATGCAAATTCATTGCAACCAAATAAAACAGACTCAAATTTAGTTCGTGTTGTAGGAAGTCGATCTCATATGAACAGTGATACTTTAGAGTTCATAAAATCTTTGAGAACTAAAGGGAAAAAAACCGAAATTGTCTCAAAAGGAAGCTCATTAAAATTTTGCTTAATTGCAGAAGGCTTAGCTGATGTTTACCCTAGGTTTGCCCCAACGATGGAATGGGATACAGCAGCAGGACAAGCAATTTGCAATGCAGTTGATATTGAAGTAATATCCCAAGAAACCAGCCAACCATTGTTATACAACAAAGAAAACCTTTTAAACCCTTGGTTTATAGTATCTATAAAATGAAAGATAATTCACATAAGAGGCATGTAGCAAAAGCCATTACGTGGAGATTGGTTGGTACTATAGATACCATGATTTTATCTTGGATTATTTCAGGGAACCCTATATTTGGAGTAAAAATTGGAGTTATAGAAATGCTCACCAAAATGGTGCTTTATTATTTTCACGAACGATTTTGGTATAATACAACAGTAACCAATGCTAATAAAAGGCATATTTACAAAACAATAACCTGGAGACTAGTAGGTACTTTAGACACAATAATAATAGGCTATTTAGTAACAGGTAATGCAATTATTGGGCTTAAGATTGGTTTTTTTGAAGTTGCTACTAAACTCATATTATATTATCTTCATGAAAAAATTTGGTACAAATCAAATTTTGGGATTGATAAAAGAAAACAATAATAATGGCACTCCACATTTCTGAACATAATTTTAACATATCTGTTAAAGACAGGCAAAGACTTAATAAACACAACTCATTTGTTATATGGTTTACAGGTTTATCAGGATCAGGAAAATCTACTTTAGCCAATACTCTTGAACAAGAACTATATAAATCAGGAATTCGCACCTACTGTCTTGATGGAGACAACCTAAGAACCGGAATAAACAAAGATTTAACATTTGAGCCTGAAGACCGTGTTGAAAACATACGTAGAGTGGCTGAAATAGCTAAAATTTTAATAGATTCAGGAATAGTAGTTTTGGCGACATTTATTTCGCCTTATAAATCCAATAGGGATGCAATTAAGGAGATTGTTGGAAAAGAAAAATACATCGAAATATTTGTGAACACAAGCATAGAGGAGTGTAAAAATAGAGATCCAAAAGGATTGTATAAAAAAGCACAAATTGGAGAAATTAAAAACATGACTGGAATATCTGCACCTTATGAGATACCTAATTCACCAAACCTTGAAATAAAAACGGAAACCGAGTCTGTTTCGCATTCAACAAAACGTATTTTAGAATATATTAGCCCTAAATTGCAAACGTATAATAATGAGTAAATACTATTTAAATTATCTAGATGAATTAGAAAGCGAATCCATTTTCATTTTAAGAGAAGTGTATGCGCAATTTCAAAATCCGGTCATATTATTTTCTGGAGGAAAAGATTCAATTCTAGTAACACATTTAGCAAAAAAAGCATTTTACCCATGCAAAATACCATTCCCTTTACTTCATATAGATAGTGGCCATAATTTTCCTGAAACCATCCAATTTAGGGATAATTTAACAAGAGAGCTAGGTTTAAATCTAATTATTGGCTCTGTTCAAAAATCAATAGATGACGGAAGAGTTTCAGAAGAAAAAGGAAAAAATGCAACACGCAATGCGCTTCAAACAACAACTCTTTTAGATACCATTGAAGAGAATGAAATAGATTGCGCTATTGGAGGAGGACGACGTGATGAAGAGAAAGCAAGAGCCAAAGAACGGTTTTTTTCCCATCGCGATGAGTTTGGACAATGGGATCCAAAGAATCAAAGACCCGAACTTTGGAATATATTAAATGGGAGACACTTTTCCGGAGAACATTTTAGGGCTTTCCCAATTAGTAATTGGACTGAAACAGACGTTTGGAATTATATAGAAAGAGAGAAAATTGAAATCCCATCACTGTATTATGCTCATGAAAGAGAAGTTATATGGAGGCAAAACTCATGGATTCCAAACTCTAAGCACTTGATACTTCAAGAGCATGAAAAAATAGTTACCAAAAAAGTGCGTTTCAGAACCTTAGGAGACATAACGATTACTGGAGGTATAGAATCCAATGCAGATACACTTGAAAAAATAACCCTAGAGGTTGCGGCGATGCGTCAAACAGAAAGAGGCAATAGAAGTGATGATAAGCGTTCCGAATCGGCCATGGAAGACAGAAAAAGAGAAGGCTATTTTTAATTTTTTTTAGACAATAAAATGTTAGACAACAACCAACTATTACGTTTTACAACTGCTGGAAGTGTAGATGATGGCAAAAGCACACTTATAGGTCGTTTGCTATATGATTCAAAATCCATATTTGAGGATCAATTGGAAGCTATAGAAAACATAAATAAGAAAAAAGGGCTTGATGGTGTTGACTTAGCCTTATTTACAGATGGATTAAGAGACGAACGCGAACAAGGCATTACAATAGATGTTGCCTATCGGTATTTTACCACACCAAAACGTAAATTTATTATTGCTGATACACCTGGACATATTCAATATACCAGAAATATGGTCACTGGAGCCTCAACGGCTAATGCTGCCATTATTCTTGTAGACGCAAGGCATGGTGTTGTTGAGCAAACAAAAAGGCATACGTTTATTGCATCTTTGTTGCAAATTTCCCACGTCATAGTATGTATTAATAAAATGGATTTAGTAGATTTTTCTGAAGATGTGTTTAATGATATCATTAGCCAATTTGAGGAGTTTGCATCAAAATTTATGGTTAAAGATTTACGTTTTATACCAATTAGCGCCTTAAAAGGAGATAATGTTGTAAACAGATCTTCGCACATGCATTGGTATCCAGGTGCTCCGTTATTGCATACTTTAGAAACGCTTCATATAAGTAGCGATATTAATAAAGTAGATGCGCGTTTCCCAGTACAAACTGTATTAAGACCTCAAGATGAATTGCATAGAGATTATAGAGGGTATGTAGGAAGAGTGGCAAGCGGTGTATTTAGATTAGGTGATGAGGTTACAGTATTGCCTTCTGGGTTTTCATCAAAAATTAAATCAATTGATGCATCTGAAGGTCAACTTTATGAAGCATTTGCACCTATGTCTATAAGCATAAGACTTGAAGACGATATAGATATTAGCCGAGGCGATATGATTGTAAGAACAAACAACAAGCCAAATATATCGCAAGACATTGAGGTAATGTTATGTTGGCTGCATAATGAGAAAGCTAAACCAAGAGCAAAATATACAATTATGCATACCTCAAACGAACAAAAGGCGATGTTAAAAGAAATAATTTACAAAATAAACATTCACTCATTAGAGAGGAACATTGAAGATAAAGACTTGAATATGAACGATATTTCAAAAGTCAAAATACGCACCACCAAACCCCTAATGTTTGATTCCTATAGAGACAACAGGACAACAGGAAGTATTATTTTGGTTGATGACGCTACAAATGAAACTGTAGCAGCGGGAATGATAGTTTAAAGTTGAAGCATACCTAACTTATTGATTAAAAAACAACAATATAACTTGTTTAGAGCCTGTGTTATCTTATTTTTGCGCAATTAAATGATAAAATGGGCTTTCATAATAAAGACCAACTCAAATCATAATGCAATGAAAAAGAATTTAATAATTTTTGGAACGCGACCTGAAGCCATAAAAATGGCGCCTCTTGTAAAAGCTTTTCAAAAAAACAATAATGCTTTTGCTACCAAAGTGTGCATTACAGCTCAGCACAGAGAAATGTTGGATCAAGTCCTTTCATTTTTTGAAATCACACCAGATTATGATTTGGATTTAATGAAGCCAAATCAAAACTTATATACACTTACGGCAGATATAATTACAGGTTTGAAAACAGTATTAGATGAATTTAAACCAGATTTTGTATATGTTCATGGTGACACCACCACAACGATGGCAGCAAGCATCGCAGCGTTTTATTCTGGCGCTCAAGTATGCCATGTTGAAGCAGGGCTAAGGACATTTGACAAAAGATCACCATTCCCAGAAGAAATCAATAGAAGTATTGCTGGACGAATATCTGATTATCATTTTGCACCCACTGAAACCTCAAAACTAAACCTAATTAATGAAAATATTTCTAGTAAAAGTATCATTGTAACAGGTAATACAGTTATTGATGCCTTAAATTATAGTGCTTCAAAAGTTACAAGTAACAGATTTAAAGACCCAGAAATTGAAAACTTGAAATCTGTAGTTGATACCACCCAAAAAATAATTTTAGTAACAGGTCATCGCAGAGAAAATCATGGAGAAGGATTCATTAACATTTGCAAAGCATTAAAACAAATTGCCAAAAACCATCCAGAGTTCAATATTATATATCCAGTACATTTAAATCCAAATGTTCAAAAGCCAGTTTATGAACTATTGGATAGTGTAACAAATATAAAATTGATAAATCCACTTTCCTATCCTGCATTTGTTTGGTTGATGGAAAAAGCATATCTGATAATAACTGACAGTGGAGGTGTTCAAGAAGAGGCTCCAAGTCTAGGAAAACCTGTTTTAGTAATGCGAGATACTACTGAAAGGCCAGAGGCAGTTGATGCCGGAACGGTTTTGTTAGTAGGAACCAATACTGAAAAAATAATTTCGGAAACTAAACGTTTAATTGAAAACAAACAAGCTTATGAAAGCATGAGTAGGCTGCACAATCCTTATGGAGATGGCAAGGCTTGTGAACGTATAGTAAACCACATTTTAAATATAAAGTAATCACAAAAAGATTAAAAGTATGAACCAACCAGAAGTTGTGATGATTGGGTTAGGCTATATAGGTTTGCCTACAGCAGCATTAATTGCTCAAAATAAAACCTACGTTCATGGAGTGGACATTAACCCTAAAATTGTAGAAACAATCAACGCAGGTAAAATACACATAGTCGAGCCTGAATTAGATACAGCTGTTGCAAATGCAGTAAAGGAAGGCTATTTAAAAGCCTCTACAACTCCTGTTAAGGCAGACACTTACCTTATAGTAGTACCTACGCCTTTTAAAGCAAAAAATGAACCAGATATATCTTTTGTTGAATCAGCTACAAGGGCAATACTACATCTTTTAAAAGACAATGATCTATATATTATAGAATCTACATCTCCAGTTGGGACCACAGAAAAAATGATGGAACTTATTTTTTCAGAAAGACCAGACTTAAAAGGAAAACTGAATATTGCCTATTGCCCTGAACGTGTACTACCTGGGAACGTTATGTATGAACTGGTTCATAATGATAGGGTTATTGGAGGTGTTGATAAGAAATCTACAGAAAAAGCAGTATCTTTTTATCGTCAATTTATAAAAGGAAATTTACACGAAACCAATGCAAGAACCGCTGAAATGTGTAAACTGGTTGAAAACTCATCAAGAGATGTACAAATTGCTTTTGCTAACGAACTATCTCTAATTTGTGATAAAGCAGATATTAATGTTTGGGAGCTTATAGCATTAGCAAATAAACACCCTAGAGTAAACATTTTACAACCAGGTTGCGGTGTTGGAGGCCACTGTATTGCTGTTGACCCTTATTTTATTGTAGCTGAATATCCAATGGAATCAAAAATTATTGGAAAAGCTAGAGAAATAAACAATTATAAATCCTTTTGGTGTGCTGAAAAAATACAAACAGCAAAACTAGAGTTTGAATTAAAAAATGGACGAAAGCCTAGTGTAGCCTTAATGGGCCTTGCCTTTAAGCCTGACATTGATGATTTAAGAGAGTCTCCAGCAAAATATATAGTTCAGAAGGTACTACAAAACTCAAATAATGAAACACATTATATTGTTGAGCCCAATATTAGTGAGCATAATGTGTTTAAAATAACCGACTATAAAAAGGCTGCTGAAAAGGCAGATATTATTGCTTTTTTGGTTGCACATAAAGAGTTTAAAGCACTTAAGCCAAGTACAAGTAAAGTGGTTTTAGATTTTTGTGGCGTATTTAAATAATGATTAAAAGACTAACAATTATAGCAATAATAACAGGGATAGGGCATTTAACCACCCTTCTATCGTTAAAATATATTTCTATTTACATTGACAATAATACAATTGCATTAATAGGTGAATTAGATTCTCTCTCACTTTTAATAGTTTCGATTGTTGCATTTGGGCTGCAGTTATCCGCAACTAGAGAAATTGCAATTGCAGATGATTGGCAAAAAGAATATCTAATCACTCAATCTGCAAGATTTACATTATCTATAGGACTTTTTTTGTTAGGATTTACGGGGTTTTATTTTAGTAAAAATTATTTATTTTTTATGGCACCAATTATAGCTTTAAATGCTGATTATGCTTTATATGGAAGAGGCAAGCCAATTACAGGAGCTTTTGTTGCATTAATTCGCATTTTAATACCTTCAATAGCTTTAGTAATTGGTTCACTTTTTTTTAAAGATTACATAGTAGTAATATTTAGCTTAAGTTTAATATTAGGATACTTCCTAGCTGGAATAATAGTTTCAAGATCACTCGCTATAAGTTATTTTGTAAAACCCCAAATTAAAAGTTTATATAAATATTTAGAAAGCGTTAACATAGGCATAGCAAGTTTTGCATTATTTTTTATTGGTATCGGAATCATTAATATAATGTCATATTTTTACAATAATGAGACTATTGCTGTTATCTATATAGCATTAAAGTTATATATGATTTTTAAAGGCGTGAGGCGAATAATAGTTCAATCATTTTTTAAAGAACTTCAGGATATTCAAACAACCCTTAAAGTTGATTATTTTGCCATTATTGCAGGAACTTTATTTTTGTTCACAATCATTTTTTATCCTAACGTATTAATACAGCTACTAGTTGATGAAAAGTTCACGTATTACTTTACAACATTTCTCATATTAGGAGTTGCAGGTTTTGTATCATCATTTTCTACAAGTTCTGGCACACGATTATTATTAAAAAAAGAAGATAGCAAATATAGTTTTAATCTTATTTGTGCATCTTTAATTTCAATTGTTTCAGGAGCAGTCCTTTGGCTGTTTTTTGGAGATTATCCATATCTAATAGCAGTTTCTGTTCTTTTTGGAGAAATAGCAGTTTCTGTTTTAAATATTATATCTTTAAAAGAAAGCAGATATATATTAAATAGGTTACAAATAGCCTACCCTGTTTTCATTTTTATTTTAGCCATGTATCCTATAAATTATTTAATTGGTCAAACCATTTTTTCAATGATTATTTCATTATTAATCTTTGGGATACTTACATTTATATACACAAATAAAAGGTTTAAAATTAATGATTTATAGAAGTTTTACAACCCAGTGGTCAGATAATAACATAAAAATTAATTATAAAGGCGGAGGATTGTTTTCTGTTTTTATTAATATTTTTTTTAAAAACTGGGTAAGTAATAATTCTAGAACATATTCTGATGAAATAACTGTAAATTTTTATAAACCAAATAACGGTGAGCTTGTAAAAACACTATTGTTTGATTATACACGAAATATTGAGAACGGTAAAGTGGTAACTTACTTTTATAATTTGAAACTATTTAGGGCAACCATTAGAAGTATATACAAATTTTTTTTTAAAAACAGTAACGTTGTTGGTATTCCAGAGTTGTATATGGCTATCATTAGGTCAGCAATTATTGAACCAATTGAGTTTTTAAAGCATCAAGCAGGGTGGGAACTAACCCATGCCAATGTATTTGTTTACAATGATAAAACTTATGTTATTGTTGCCGGGAGTAAAGCGGGTAAATCTACTTTAATTACTAATCTTAACGAAAAACACTATATTAACGTGCTTTCTGATAACTATTGTTTCATTAAAGACAATAAAGTAATTACAATTGAAGAACCTTTTAGAAGCGGAAAAGTGTCAAGATATCATTTAAGTTTTTATAAAAGAAGAATAAATGGATACCCTAAGGTTTTCGAAGCAAATATTGATTTCATATTAGTTATGAAAAGGCAATCTCAAAACTACATCTCAAAACTAACTTTTAAAGAATTATTGTGTGAAATATCAGCAATCAATTATAAAGAAAAAGAGGGTATTAGATTTGTAAGCGACAACGACCCAATTAAGATTGATAACAAAAAGTTTTTAATAAACAATTCCAATTATCAAACATTTGAATTAGGCTTAGCTGAAGGCTTAAAAAATATAGACAAAGTTGTTAATATAATTATACAATTAGATGAAACTAACAAAAGATTTCTCACTAGCACAAAGAATAAACATTGAAATATCTGGCCAAGCCACAAAGGATTGTGTGAAATTTCTCAATAATATTTATGAGAATTTTGAAAAAAAGTTAGATAACCCAGATTATACACTTAAAGTAATAGTTACTGATAAAATACCAAAAATTAATAAGGTGGTTTCATTGGGTAAAGATGCATATTATAACGAGAACACATTAATTTTAAATTCTGGCCATTTTTTTATTAGAGAAAACGACAAAACCTTAACCGTAGGCATACCTTTTAGAGTAAAAAGAGGAAGAATACCTTTTAAAAGAAATACTTCAGGGAGACACATTACAGATGAGATAGTTGAGCCATTAACCAATTTAATTTTATTAAATTGTGATGCCGCGTTTGTACATGCCTCAAGTATTTATTCTAATGGTAAAGCAGACATACTAATGGGTTGGCGAGGAACAGGAAAGACCAATGCAATACTTAAAGATTTTGAATCTAAAGATATTTGGTCAGATGATTTAGCTATTATTGATTCTAATGGATTTGTTTACCCTTATCTTAGACCAATTCGTTTATACGCTTATAACCTTGCTCTTTTAAATAAAAAGTATATTAAAGATCATAAACTAAACTTTAAAAGTAAAATAACACCTCCATGGAGACCTGTTCATTATTTACCTTTAAAAAAGAAAGCATCAGTAAAAAAAGCTGAATTAAGAAGTATAACTTATTTAAACAACCCAGACACAAAAAATATTGCTGAAGACGCTGAAGATATTATGATTTTTGAACAATCCTTTTTTGAGCACTATAAAATAATGTTACAACATTCAGGGATATTTAGCGTAAAAAAATCTGTAAAAGAAATTTTAAATAACCTATAATAAAACTGAAACGCTAAATTTTAAGTTTCTCTTAAAAATTTATGAAAATAGAAAAGACAAAACTACTAAAAGTATTCTTTTTAATTTTTCTCATTGGGATATCTCAAGGAAATGCTTTGTTACAGTTTGTTTTTATTGCGATTTTTGGGCTCATAGGCATAATTTTTATAAAGCCTACCAAGCTTCATTTTCCTTTTAAAAATGTATTTTATTGGGTATTGATTATTATTTCAATTATTCCTATAAGTTTTTTTTTAAGGGATGATTTTTCATTCAATTACGCTTTAAATGGCTTAATAATAACTATTATGTGGATATTAATGCTTTTGTGCTCTTCAACATTAATTAAGTGCATCAAATCATTAAATTTTGAAGATGTCTGTAAAGTTATTAAATGGTTTTTTTATATAAATTTGATTTTTATCATTGTTCAGTATATTGGAATTAGCATAAAATATAAATCTATAATTCCATTTATTGACTACATGGGTTCAGGAGACTATTTAAAAGGGATTTTTACTAATTCTTCTGTTAACATGATAGTAAGTTCATTTTATTTAGTTTTCTACATTTATCTTAAAGATCGTAAAAACGCATTGATTGCCTTACTTGTTATGTTGTTAACTACATACATGAGTGGTATATTTTTATTTATATGTATGACGTTATTTTTTGCGTTTTTATATTTATCATTTAAAGCAAAAATAAGATTGATATTTACAGTTTTAATTGGAGTTTATGCTTTTAGTATATTAAGTCCAAATAATATTGTTTATGTAAAAAATAACTTAACTAAAAAGTTGTTTTCTGATAGAGATCCAGCCAGAAAAATAGTTTCATTTGAGCAAACATTTAATTTTATAACATCAAGCGCTAAAAATTTTACCTTTGGAGCTGGAGGCGGAAAGTTTTCTTCTAGAACAGCATTTATGACTTCAGGTGATTATGTGAGCTGGTTTCCTCAAGAAAGAATATATATTTCAGAAGCCTTTTTAAATAATCATTTTACGCTCTGGAATTCAAAATTGTTAAGCAAACCATATAAAGACGGAACAGCAAACCAACCCTTTTCTACATATAATAAAATATTAGGAGAATACGGATTTATAGGACTTTTGCTATTAATTGTTTTTTACCTTTATTACCCTATTAAACACTACTCCCAATTAACCTATGGGAAATTAATTTTTTTAGCAATGCTCAGCTATTTTATATTAGATTATTGGTTTGAATATTTTACCGTTATAATATTTTTTGAGCTGTTTATTTATTTAAACATCACCAACATAAAGGCAAATGAAATACCTAAATATCAATAGGCTACAATTTTACTCCATTGTATTTGTTGCAATAACACTGCCTTTACCAATGCTGCTTAATAATCTAGCTATATTGTGTTTTGGGATAATAAGTTTTTATAAAATAGTAAAAGAAAAACAGGTATTCAAAAAGTGGAACATACTTCAAATTCTATTTGTAAGTTTTTATTGTGTTGGGTTATTTAGCTTAAGCTATTCTTGTGATTCTTACGAGGGTTATAAGGTTTTAGAAAAATACTTAGTATTTATGTTATTTCCTTTTTTATTTTCTACTACTAATCTTACTAAAAAAGAACTAAATGATTTGTTATTAATATTTACATATGCAATCGCGTTGTATTTAATAGGCTGTATTTTGATAGCGACTTATAATTCTATTTTAACCGGATCAATATATAAGTTTAATTCAGAAAACTTAGCTATTGAAAACCAATTTAAATACCATAGTTTAATAGGATATTTTGAAAACACAGCTATTACATTTGGAATTTATATTTCATTTGCTATTTCGATACTATTAGATCAATTAATTAGAAAAAAAGCCTTAAGCAGCCTAAATATTATTACTCTAATAGTATTAATTGCGGGTGTTTTTTTGATGGATTCTTTTGCAATAACCATTGCCTTTGGTACTATTCTTTTTTTGCTATTAATTTTTATTAGAATTAAGACTAAGTATTATATCTTATTTTTATTTCCAATCATATTTGCAGGTTATCTTTTTTACAAAAAAGCCGAAGGCTTTGAAAAAAAAATTTTTTATTATGAATTTGAGCATGATGTGCACAATACAAACTGGAATTCATTAAATATAAGATTAGCTAAATGGGATTGTGCAGTCGAAGTTATAACTGAAAATTTCCCTTTAGGTGTCGGAGTAGGTTGCAGTCAAATTAAACTCAACCAAAAGTATCAAGAAAAGAATTTTGTTGTAGGCTTAGAGAAGCGATATTCAACACATAATCAGTTTTTACACAATTTAGTTGAAACTGGTGTGTTAGGGTTAATAATTTATATACTTATTTTGTTTAGTGGGATATTTTTAAGCTATAAACATAAAAATTACGTACTATTGTCAGTTGTTTGTTTATTATTTATTAGTGGTTTGACTGATACTATTTTAATAATTAATAAAGGAATTATATTTTTTACATTTTATATTATTTTACTTTCGTTGCTTCCTAAAAATCATCATGAATAAACCTAAACTATTATTTTTAGTTCAATTACCACCTCCAGTACATGGTGCGTCTATGATGAATCAATATCTTGTTAAAAGCCAAGAATTAAATAACGAATATGATATTACTACAGTTAATTTAGATTTTGCAGAATCTATTGCAGATATAGGAAAAATATCATTTAAAAAAATATACAGGTTAACAAAAGTATTATCTAAGTTAATACTGGTTCTTTTCAAAACTAAATTCAATTTGGTTTATTTTACTATTTCCCCAATAGGAGGAGCTTTTTATAGAGATACTTTAATTGTTTTTATTTTAAAACTCTTTAGGTCAAATATTACTTATCATCTGCACGGAAAAGGAATTTTAGAAAACAGCAGAAAAAAGATTAATAAAAAATTATATCAATTTGTTTTTAACAATTCAGACGTAATTTGCTTAGCAAACAGTTTAGTTTTTGATATTGCTGAGGTGTATAAACAAAAACCACATATTTTACCAAATGGTATAAAAGAAATACAGTTAGTAAAAGAATCTCAAGCCAACACCACAGTTACTTTTATTTTTTTATCCAACCTAGTAAAATCAAAAGGAATCCTGATATTTTTAGAAGCACTAAAAACATTATCAATAAGCACTAAAAATTTTAATGCAAAGATCGTGGGTAATTCAGGAGATTATAGTATAGAAGAAGCAAAACACTTTGTTTTAGAAAACAAATTATTTGATAGAGTACAAATACTAGGCCCAAAATATGGCTCAGAAAAACATGAACAATTACAACATAGCAATGTGTTTGTTTTTCCAACAAATAATGACTGCTTTCCTTTAACAATCTTAGAAGCAATGCAATGTGGGCTCAGTGTTGTTTCAACTAAACAAGGTGCCATTCCAGAAATTATTGAAGATAGCGTAAATGGATTCATATTAAAGGAGAATTCACCAAATGAATTAGCTCAAATTTTACTTGCAATAATAGAAGGTAAAGTGGACCTTGAAAGAATAAAAAAGACTAATTTAGCAGCGTTTAAAGAAAAATACACATTAACTATCTTTGAGCATAATTTTAGAAATCTAATTGCTAAAATTCTACAAAGCAAATGAATTCATACAGAATTAATTTTCATACTCATACCTTTAAGAGTTTTGACGGTTATAACTCGTACAAATCAATCTATAAATTTTCTAAAAAGGTAGGGTTAGACTATATAGCTATCACAGATCATGATACAATTGAGGGAGCTCTTGGGTTTAAAAAATGGATTGATAAAAATGAAGTACAAGATTTAAAAGTTATCATTGGTGAAGAAATTACTTGTACAGAAGGTATTCATATTATAGGATTGTTTCTTAAAAATCACATTCCTTCTGATACAGTGGAAAATGTAGTTAATGCTATTTTAAACCAAGATGCATTAGTGTACTTTCCACACCCAACAAGAAAGGATGGTATATTGAGCTTAAAATCGCCTAATAAAGTAATTGATAAAGGTCATTTTTATGAAGTTTTTAACGCAAAAGTTAATGATGCTTTTAATATTAGTGCCCAAGAAAGTTTTTTAAATTACAACCATTTAATTCCTTTGGCTGGCTCAGATGCTCACTACAATTCAGACTTGTTAAAATGCTATTGTGAAATAGAATTAATGCCTGGACAGCCTTTAAAAGAAGGGCTGTTAAACCATGCAATAACGATTAATGTTTTTGGGAAGAAAAAAACAACGTCAGGGAATCAATACTTTAGCTCGTATTATAAATATAAGGAGAAGTTAAATTTGCCAAAATTTATTAGAGAAATAGCTAAGGTAGTTTTTCCCCTGTATAAGAACTTTAAAGAACGATCACGTTCATATAATTTAGAACATATTTTTTCAAATGCACATTAAAAAAGCTTTACATAAATTTTGCAATATTTTATATGTTTATGTTAAATATCCTAAATATTTAAAATTTCAATTCAAGTCTAAAGAAGAGATAACAAAGTATCAAGAAAAGAGACTAAAAAGAATACTAAAAATTGCAGTAGAAAAAGTACCATTTTATAAAACATACAAGAACGATATAGACTTTGATAATTTCAGTTTAAAAGAATTAAACAAATTACCAGTAGTTACAAAAGATGATATTAGAGAAGACATCAATAGATTTTTAAGAGAAGATGTTAAAATAGATCAATTAGAATGGAAGTCAACTTCTGGATCTTCAGGAAAACCATTTAAAGTTCCTAAAAGTTATTACAGTGATGCTATTGAGGTTATTTTAGGATATCGTGCTTGGTCTCTTGGAAAAAATGTATATAAAGTTAGAGAACCTGCTATTGTTCTTAGAAGCTTTTCACCAAAAGAAGGGGAACCACCTTATAAAAGGGATTGGATAAGAAATTTTTGGTACCTATCACCATATGACATTAATGAAAAACACCTAGATCAATACCTATTATTTATTAAAAAATCTAAAGCAAAAATATTAAAAGGATATCCATCATCAATTTATATATTAACCTTATTATTAAAAAAGCACAATATAACC
This sequence comes from Flavobacteriaceae bacterium, assembly GCA_020435965.1. GTDB lineage: Bacteria > Bacteroidota > Bacteroidia > Flavobacteriales > Flavobacteriaceae > CAJQLB01. Next base: position 128,980 of record JAGQYS010000017.1, read on the forward strand.
ATACCACAAATAGAGACAATTATAACATCTTCAGAAAATATGCTTCCTTTGTATAGAAAAGAAATAGAAACTTATTGGAAGTGTGATGTTTTAGACTGGTATGGTCAAAATGAAAGAACTGTTACTGTACAACAGTGTGCTGAAGGTAATTATCACAACAACGATGAATATGGAATAGTTCAATTAGACAATAACAATAATATTATTGCCACTTCGTTGAATAACGATATAATGCCTTTGATAAGGTACTTTACTAACGACAAGGCAATTCCAAATAATCAAACAATTAAATGTTCTTGCGGAAGAAATCTAACAGTTCCATTTAAAAGCATTGAAGGTCGTGCAGATGATATTATTTATAAGGAAGGAAAAACACCAATACCAACTGTCAATTTTTATAACTTAATGGAAAATTTTCAAAAAGTAAAACAATTCTCTCTTGTGCAAGATGAAGACCTAACCATTAATATTAAGGTAAGTGAAAATGAGCCTTTAGTTGCTAAAGACATAGATTCCTTGAAAGAAGGCATAAAACAAAGAGTTGGAAACCTTAAAATTAATATTACAATAGTAGATCAAATTTTACGAGATAAAGATACAGACAAAATAAAAATCATTAAATCTAAAGTTAAAGTATAATGAAAACCCACCAAGAGCTTTTAAAAAAATTACGCCTACTTAAAGAAGAAGCAGGATCTCATTCACCAAGTATTATTACTATAAAAGAAGGAGTGCCAGAATTAGAAGTAAAAGTAGATGCATGTTTTCTTTCAAACCCATACGCTACAGAACTTTTTTTAGATTATTTTAAAAGAGAACTTATAGATACAGGCGGCATTAAAGATCTTTTAGAGTTTTATCCATCTCAAAATAAAGTAATTGCAGAATCCTTATCTGGAGTAATTGGGATACACCCAGACAATATATTTATTGGTAATGGTGCTATTGAAATAATCCAAACTGTAATTCAAAAATATACAAAGAAAAAAATTGTTATCAATATCCCAACGTTTTCATCTTACTATGAGTTTGTAAATGACGATGTCGAGGTAATTTATAATAAACTTTATAAAGAAAACAATTTTGATTTGAATATAGATGAATATGTAGAACTAGTAAAACACGAAAGGCCTGATACAGTTGTACTCATAAACCCAAACAATCCCAATGGAGGCTATTTAAGCTCAGAAAAGATAGCACATTTATTACGAGAATTAAGAGATGTTAAGAATTTTATTTTAGATGAAAGTTTTATTCATTTTGCTTTTGAAAATGAATACTATGATTTAAAAACAGCATCAAATTTAGTTTATAAATTCCCTAACCTTATTCTTATTAAAAGTATGTCTAAAGACTTTGGTATTGCAGGTATAAGAGCAGGATATGCAGTGATGAATAGTAGGCGTGTACAAGAGTTGCTCCTAAATGGATTTTTGTGGAATTCCAATGGGTTGTCAGAATATTTTTTCAGACTCTATACAAGAGATAATTTTTTATCAGAGTACGAAGCAGTTAGAGTAAAATATATTAAAGAAACCCAAGAATTTATTAAAGAGTTAAATCAAATACCAAATATTAAGGTTTATCCAAGTATGGCTAACTTTGCTCTTGTTGAAATACTAAACGGAGATACAAGCGATGATTTTGTGTTTAATATGTTAATTAAATACGGTATATATTTAAGAACCTGCTCTGATAAAATCGGTATAAATGGAGAGTTTGTAAGATTAGCGTCTCGAACAAAAAGTGAAAACAAATATATTATAGAGTCATTTACAAAAGAGTTAAGTAAGTAATTACGCATTAAAAAGTTAATACATTAATATAAATAGCATGAAAAGAATAACATTATTTTTAGCATTAGTAATTGCATTTTCTTGCAAAAATGAAACAAATAAAGAATCTGTTGAAGTTGAAGCTCCTAAACTATCATACGAAATTTTAGGTAATAATTTACTATTGAATTCAAGGCTAAAAAACTGGGATACTGATGTGAAACCATCCAATTGGGAAATTAATGAAAGTTTAGATTTACCTGAAAAGCATATTGTATACAGAGACAGTTTAAACCCTTTATTAAAGGGAGACTCCGACCAATTAGTTTACATTAAACAAAAAATTAATGTTGTTCCAGACACTTATTATATTTTAAATTGTGAGTTAAAAAGCAATGTTATAAACAATCAACACGCAGGTATAATCATTAGCACATTAGCCGAAGAAAAGATTTTAGGAGAATCTGTGTGTCAATTAAAAGACAAAGAATTTTTTAATCATAAGGTAGTTTTTAATTCTAAAAACAATAACGAGGTTACTCTTTATGTTGGTTATTTAATGCCTGGTGGAGGTCAAATTGAGATAAAAGATATGTCTTTGCATAAAGTAGAATTAAATAACAGAAGCTTTAATTCTAAAATTGCCCAAAACTATTTTGAAGGTTTAAATTTAAATTTTTCAAATGCTGAATCTTTTGATACAAGCATAAATTCTATTATTAAACACACAAGTGACTTATTATTAAATGCTAAAACAAAAGACTCTTTAGTAGAACCTAACATAAATCAAATGCTTAATAACTTAGATTCAGACTCAAAATTTAAAAGCTATTTAACACTAGATGAAAATGAGGTTACTAATTCATTTGCGTTAAAGTTGGTTGAAAGTTCAATTGAAGTTCTAGATGAATTTAATATTGGTACTCAAAGAGCCGAATTGTTTAAAAGCAATATATTAAGAAGAACATTAATTAAGTATTACAATCCATTTTCAGAAGGTTGGATTACACTAGACCCATATTATAATGCTAAGTTATTACAAAACAATAATTTAGAATCAATAAACAAAAATAACATTCAAAAATTAGAATTAGGAGGTCTTAGCAACGACTGGAATTCTTTAATTGAAAAATACTCAGAAACAATAACCATAATAAAAAAGGAAAAACTAATTAGTTTCCCATTTTAGTTTAATGAAACAAGTAATACAAAATTTTAAAACAGGAGAATTGTACGTTGATGATGTCCCCAAACCATCTATAAGTAAAGGAATGGTTTTGGTTGAGAACAAATATTCATTAATTAGCGCAGGTACAGAAAGAGGTACAGTAAAGGTAGGTAAAGCAAATTTATTAGGTAAAGCAAAACAAAGGCCAGACTTAGTAGCTCAGGTACTTCAAAACATAAAAAAGGAAGGCTTAAAAGCAACTTTAGATAAAGTTAAAACAAAGCTAGATTCTTTGAAAGCTCTTGGTTATAGTACTTCAGGAGTGGTTTTAGCTTCTATGGATACTAATGGTAATTTTAAACCTGGCGATCGTGTAGCTTGTGCAGGACAAGATTACGCTTCTCATGCAGATATTGTTAGTATACCTCAAAATTTAACGGTTAAAATCCCAGATAATGTATCATTTGAAGATGCTAGCTTTACAACTCTTGGAGCAATTGCATTACAAGGCGTTAGACAAGCCGATCCTAAACTTGGAGAAAATGTATGCGTTATTGGACTTGGCCTATTAGGACAGCTCACCACACAATTATTAAAAGCAAATGGGTGTAGAGTTTACGGAATAGACTTATCAAAAGATCTTGTCGAATTATCTAAAAACAGCAGTGGAACAGATGAAGCACTTTTAAGGAGTGACAGTAATTTAATGGCTTCTATAGATCATTTTACTAAAGGAAATGGATTTGATAAAGTCATTATCACAGCAGCAGCACCAAGCAATGACCCAATTGAACTTTCTGCAGTTATTTCACGTAAAAAAGGAGAGGTTATAGTTGTAGGAGCAGTTAAAATGGATATACCTCGAGACCCAGATTTTTATAGAAAGGAATTAGAATTAAAAATGTCTTGTTCATATGGACCCGGTCGATATGATGTATCATATGAAGAAGATGGTAACGATTATCCTTATGCATATGTAAGATGGACTGAGCAACGTAACATGGAAGCTTTTTTAGAGTTAATTTCACAAGGGACTATAAATTTAAAGCCACTTACAACCCATGTTTTTGCAATAGCTGAGGCAGAAAAAGCATATGATATTGTTTTAGGAAAAACTAAAGAACATCATATTGGAATTCTGTTAGAATATGACAATAATAATCTAGAAAAAAATAAAACAAAGTATTCTATTCTATCTAATCCTTTAAAGGAAATAAACATTGGATTTATAGGAGCTGGAAGTTTTGCACAAAGTTATTTAATTCCACATGCAAAATCTTTTGGAGCTTCACTTGACACAGTAGTTACAACAAAAGGGATTACCTCAAAAAATGTTGCTGAAAAATTTTCTTTCAATAATTCATCAACAGAGTCAGACGATATTTTTTCAAATAATGAGATAAATACAGTGTTTATTGCAACGCCTCACAACTCTCATGCAAACTATGCTATAAATGCATTAAGAGCCAATAAAAATGTGTTTGTAGAGAAGCCTTTAGCAATGACTTATGAAGAACTAGAGCACGTTAAAAACATATTTCAAGAAAACAATTTTAAATTAATGGTAGGTTTTAACAGAAGATTTGCTCCAGTTTCTATTGCCATCAAAAAAGAATTTGAAAATATTGGAGAGCCTATATTCGTAAATATAAGAGTTAATGCCGGTTTTATTCCAAAAGATCATTGGACCCAAAATAGTAATCTTGGAGGTGGAAGAATAATTGGCGAAATGTGCCATTTTATTGACTTGATGCAGTTTTTCACTAATGCTAAACCTATTAAGGTCTATGCTGATTGTATTGACACATCGAGTCAAAAGATAAAACCGGATGATAACATTGCAATTACTATTAAATTTGATAATGGATCAGTTGGTAATTTAACATATTTAGCAAACGGAGATAAGTCTTTACCAAAAGAAATGATCGAAGTATTTTCAGGTGGTAAAATAGGTAGAATTCATGACTTTAGAGGTGGAGATTTACATAAAGGAAATAAAGTGGTTAAATTAAAATCATCAAGTAAAGGACACAAAGAAGAAGTACATGCTTTTTTAGCGTCTTTAAAAGATAATACTCCAAGCCCAATAAGCTTTGAATCAATTTATTTAACAACCAAAGTGACGTTTAAAATAATTGATAGTTTAAATACAGGACTACCTCAAACAATTGAAGATTAAGTATAATAAGTTTAAATTAATTCTTTATATATAGTTCATCCTCTCTAGGTTTTTTAATTTAGGGAGGATTATTGTAATTTAACTATTGCAATTTTATATACTAACACTAGAACTAATAGCATGAAAGAACTAGTTTTAAAAAAACAGTATTTACTGTTTTTGTTCTTAATATGTATATCCTTTTTGGGTGATATACTAAGAAGGTTTTCTTTCTACATGAACTTTGAATTTACTAGATATACTACAGTGAGTAAAGTTGTTTTTATTATTGTTGGGTTAATATATCTTGGTATTAATTTTAAACAATACTCTAAAAATAAAAAAGTAAATAAGATTTTTTTAAGTGTATTAATACTAGTTTTTATTTTTTTGGTTTCACGTTTATTTATTACGAGTTATTTAGATTACCAATCAATTCTTAACAATGCCGAATATTTAGCAAAATATCTTTTTTTACCATTCTTAATTATTCTTTTTATTGATTTAAAAGAGTCAAAAAAACATATTAAGTTATTAATCAAAGCATTTGAAATTATTTTTTTTGCAAACATATTGGCAATAATTGCAGGTCTTGTATTTGAAATAGATGTATTTAAAACCTATTATTATGGAGACAGGTTTGGCTATAAAGGCATTTATTCTATGTCTGGTCAAACAAGCATCTATTTCATATTGATGATATATTACTATATGCACAAATTAATTTTTAAAATTAATGACAAATGGGACTTGACAAAATGCATAATAACAATCGCTGTGTCTTTTTGTCTTGGCACAAAAAGAATATATTTTATATTACCCGTTTTAGCAATGTATTTTTTCTTCTTTTTAAAAGGAAACAACAATTTAAAAACAATAAAAACAGGATTGCTTTTTGGAGGTTTGTTCTTGTTCTTTAGAGAACAAATTATTGAAATTACTATCAAAAATAAGCTTCTTTTTCAAGAAATTTATAATGAAAGAGGCCTCTTATCAAGTTTTACCTCTTATCGATCAGATCTTTTGAAGAATATTATAGAAGACAAATCATTTTCTAATTGGATTTATTTAGTTGGAGGTCAAGATTTCAGTAAAACAAGATCTGAAATGGGCTTTTTTGATTTATGGTTGTTTTTTGGCTTTGTAGGAATGATTGTTTATTTAGGTTTTTATAAAGCATTAATAACGTTTAAACGTAAACACCATTTTTATTGGTTTTGCTTAATAACTTTAATAATTATTGTTTTTTTTGCTGACGCATTTATTTTAGATACTAACGTACCAATCCTCTTATTTTTAATTTGTAGCCACATAAATATATATGAAAAAAATCGAGAAACAATTAAATCAACAGTTCAAGCATAGTTTCAAAAAACTAAAAAATTATTGCGAAAAAGAAAATTTTAAAGGCTGGGACCCATATGATGGTTTAAATAGTTGGGTAATACAAAAAACATTTCTAGGGAAATCACGTTTTTTTAGATTGGCTTGGATACAATCTTTCAAAAGAAATCCGATCAATTTTAGGCCTTTATTTGGCATAAAAAAAGATTACAACCCTAAAGGACTAGGTCTCTTTTTAATTGGATATTGTAATTTATATAAAGTTAAACCAAATCAAGAATACTTAAACCAAATAAACGTATTGTCTTCTGAGCTTCTTAAGCTACAAACAAAAGGGTATTCTGGTGCATGTTGGGGCTATAATTTTGATTGGCAGGCGAGAGCTTTCTATCAACCAAAATATACACCTACAGTTGTTGCAACCACTTTTATTGGTGAGGCCTTATTAGAGGCTTATGAGATTACTAAAAGACAAGAGTTATTGGACACAGCAATTAGCTGCTCGCAATTTGTTTTAACAGACTTGAATAAATCATACGATACAAATAACAACTTTACCCTGTCATACTCCCCTTTAGATAAAACCCAAGTTTATAATGCTGGGTTATTAGGAGCTAAGTTATTAAGTCTAATTTTTAAGTATACTAAAGAACCATCATTATTAAATGAAGCAAGAAAAATTGTAGCCTATGTTTGCGACAAACAACAAAAAAGCGGTGCTTGGTCCTATGGTACATTACCTTTTCATCAATGGGTTGATAATTTTCATACAGGTTATAATTTAGAGTGTATCTATACGTATCAGAGTATTTCTGGTGACAAAACATTCAAACCATATATCAATAAAGGATTAAATTATTACTTAGACACTTTTTTTACCAAAGAAGGCATATCAAAATATTATAACAACAGCATTTTTCCTATAGATATTCATGCTCCGTCACAGTTAGTAGTTACATTGAGTAAACTAGAATTACTAGCAAAAAATAAAGAATTAGTTGATCGTGTTTTGAATTGGACGATTGATAATATGCAATCGCCAAAGGGCTATTTTTATTACCAAAAGAAAAAATATATAACTTCTAAAATTTCATATATACGATGGGCACAATCGTGGATGTTTTACGCCTTTAGTTATTACCATTTAGAGTTTAATAAAGATGAATAGAATAAAAATAAACATACTAAACACAAAAATTAATAATCTCGACATGCAAGAAACCTTGCAACTTATTGATTCTACTATAATAGAAGGGAAACAACTTCACCATGTAGTAGTCAATGCCGGAAAAATTGTAGCAATGCAAACAGATTTGCAGTTGAGACAAAGTGTTAATGAAAGCGACCTCATTAACGCAGATGGACAGGCTGTAGTTTGGGCATCAAAGTTTTTAGGAAAACCATTAAAGGAAAGAGTAGCAGGAATAGATTTAATGGAAAATATTGTAAAATTGGCACATCAAAAACAATATAAAATTTTCTTTTTTGGAGCAAAAGAAGAAATTGTTAAAGCTGTAGTAGACAAGTACTCATACCAATATTCACCAAATATTATTGCTGGCCATAGAAACGGTTATTTTAAAAAAGAAGAAGAGAAAGGCATAGCTAAACAGATTTCTAACAGTGGTGCAGATATTTTATTTGTTGCCATTAGTTCGCCAACAAAAGAAAACTTTTTATACGAAAACAAAGAACTCCTTAAAGGAGTTAATTTCATTATGGGTGTTGGTGGGAGTTTTGACGTTGTAGCAGGCAAAGTTAAAAGAGCCCCTTTGTGGATGCAAAAAAGTGGTCTTGAATGGTTTTATCGATTTGCACAAGAACCAAAGCGTATGTGGAAAAGATATTTAGTAGGAAACACAAAATTTATCTTTTTAGTATTTAAAGAACGATTAGGATTAAAATAATTTACACCAAGTTATTCTTGACCATAAACAATTTGCATCCACATAGATTTATCTTACCTTTAGCCTCACAGAATCAAGATATAACTATTTTTAATGAACATAAAAAAGATATGCTGTATTGGCGCAGGTTATGTAGGTGGACCTACAATGGCAGTTATTGCACAAAAATGTCCTCATATTGAAGTAACTGTCGTCGATATAAATAGCTCAAGAATTGATGCGTGGAACAGTAATGATTTAAGTCAATTACCTGTTTTTGAGCCAGGGCTTGATAAAATAATTAAAGACACTAGAGGGAAGAATTTGTATTTTTCAACAGAAGTTGAAAAAGCCATTGATGAAGCCCAAATGATATTCATATCTGTAAACACACCAACCAAAACCTATGGTAAGGGAAAGGGAATGGCAGCAGATTTAAAGTATATAGAATTATGTGCTAGGCAAATTGCAAGTGTTTCTAAAAACAATAAAATAGTAGTTGAAAAATCTACTTTACCTGTAAGAACAGCTTCTGCAATTAAAAGTATATTAGACAACACAGGCAATGATGTAAAGTTTCAAATTTTATCCAATCCAGAGTTTTTAGCAGAAGGAACTGCAGTAAACGATCTTTTATCTCCAGACAGAGTCCTTATAGGTGGTGATAATTCACCAGAAGGGCAACAAGCCATCCGATCTTTAGTTGATATATATGCCAATTGGGTGCCAAAAGAATTAATTTTAACCACTAATGTCTGGTCATCAGAGTTGTCTAAATTAACAGCAAACGCTTTTTTGGCTCAACGAGTATCATCAATAAACGCTATGTCTGAAATTTGTGAAAAAACTGGCGCAGAGATCAGTGAAGTAGCAAGAGCAATTGGGATGGATAGTAGAATAGGACCAAAATTTTTAAAAGCCTCTGTAGGTTTTGGAGGCTCATGTTTTCAAAAAGATATTTTAAATCTTGTATACATTGCAAAAAGCTACGGTTTAGATGAAGTCGCAAATTATTGGGAACAAGTAGTTATTATGAATGAACACCAAAAGCAACGGTTTTCAGATAACATAGTGCAAACATTATACAACACTGTGTCAGGGAAAAAAATTGCATTTCTAGGCTGGGCTTTTAAAAAAGACACCAATGATACACGAGAATCTGCCGCAATTAAAGTTGCAGACAACTTATTAAATGAACAAGCGGAAATCACTGTATATGACCCAAAGGTTTCTAAAGAGCGTATTTACGCTGATTTAGATTACCTAAACACACGAACAGAAGAAGAAAACAAAAGACTTCTAAAAGTTACTAATGACCCTTATTTAGCTTGCAAAGACTCACACGGAATTGCTATTTTAACAGAATGGGATGAGTTTGTAACATATAATTGGGACAAAATCTATAAGGAAATGCAAAAACCTGCTTTTATTTTTGATGGTAGAGGGGTTTTAGATAAAAACCACTTAGAAAAAATAGGCTTTATTTATTATAATATTGGAAGCGGAACAGACTAAATAAATGCAATAATATTTTTTGAAATTGAAAAGAGTACTTATTACAGGAGCATCAGGATTTTTAGGGTCACATTTATGCGATAGGTTTGTGAACGAGGGTTTTTTTGTCATCGGAATGGACAACTTTATTACAGGAGATTATGACAATATTAGACATCTAGAAAAAAATAATAACTTTCAATTTATAGAACATGATGTTACTGAATTTGTTAAAATTGAAGGCCAATTAGATTATATTCTTCATTTTGCTTCTCCTGCCAGTCCAATAGATTATTTAAAAATTCCAATTCAGACTTTAAAAGTAGGATCACTAGGAACCCATAACTTACTAGGTCTAGCAAAAGCTAAAAACGCAAGGATATTAATTGCATCAACTTCTGAGGTTTATGGAGACCCATTAGTTCACCCACAATCAGAAAACTATTATGGTAATGTAAACTCAATTGGGCCAAGAGGGGTTTATGACGAGGCCAAACGATTTCAAGAATCAATAACAATGGCATATCATAGATTTCATGGCTTAGAAACCAGAATAGTTCGTATTTTTAATACTTATGGACCAAGGATGAGACTAAATGACGGTAGAGTAATTCCAGCGTTTATGGGACAAGCATTAAGAGGAGAAGATTTAACAATTTTTGGAGATGGGTCTCAAACGCGTTCGTTTTGTTACGTGGATGATCAAGTCGAAGGAATATTTAGACTGTTGTTTAGTGATTATTCTTATCCAGTTAATATTGGTAATCCACATGAAATCTCTATCAAAGATTTTGCATTTGAAATCATTAAATTAACAAACTCTAATCAAAAGGTAATATTTAAAGAATTACCTGTTGATGACCCATCACAAAGGCAACCAGATATTTCTTTAGCAAAGAAATTGTTAGATTGGGCACCAAAGATTGGAAGAGAAGAAGGAATGAAAAGAACTTTTGAGTATTTTAAAAATTTACCAGAAGAAAAACTTTATAAAAGTGAACATAAAGATTTCTCAAATCATATTAAAAAATAAGTGAATACATTTAAGCAAGGAAGATACTCGGTATATTTAACCCCAATATCATACTTAATTGACTTAAGTGTTATTAATATTTTGGCTTTATTTTTATTTTTTAATAACGTAAATCCAACAACTTATGTCGTTTTTGTTTCAATTGCCTGGGTATTAATTTCAATAACTTCTAGGTTTTACTACGTGTATAGATACACACCAGAAGTTTCAATTTTTGCTTTAATATTAAAGCAAATGGTATTGTTCACTTTGTTTGTATTTGCATTTTTTGGCTTTCACCACACATTAGACATCAGACCAATAACAGTTTTTAAATATGTTTTTATTTCATTTACTTTAATTACCATTTTAAAGTTTTCTATATATTATTTACTTCAAAAATATCGTACTGATTTTGGTGGAAATTACAGAAATACTGTAATTATTGGTAAAAACAAAAACACAGCTATACTTGAAGCTTTTTTTAAAAATAATCCAGAATATGGTTATACTCACAAAAAAACCTTTAACCTAAAAGGAGAAAGTAACTTAACTTTAAATAATTGCTTTGAATTTATCAGTAAAGAAAACATTGACGAAATTTACTGCTCAATATCAGAGCTTAATAACAAACAAATTAGTGAAATTGTAGATTTTGCAGATAACAATTTAAAAATCCTTAAGTTTTTACCTGACAACAAGGGGATTTTTACCAAAAAACTAAAATATGAATATTATGATTACATTCCAATCTTATCATTGAGGAATATTCCACTTGAGGATTCTGTTAATTTAGTGATAAAAAGAGGTTTTGATATTGTGTTTTCTTCTGTTGTTATAATTTTCATCCTATCGTGGTTAACTCCTATAATAGCTATTTTAATTAAATTGGAATCTAAAGGCCCTGTTTTTTTTAAACAATCTAGAAATGGATTTAACTATAAAGAATTTGATTGCTATAAATTTAGGTCAATGACTCCAAACAAAGACGCTCATTTACATCAAGCAACTCGTGGTGACCAAAGAGTAACCAAAATAGGTAAATTTATTAGAAAAACGAGTATAGACGAATTGCCTCAATTTTTTAATGTCCTATTTGGCGACATGTCAGTTGTAGGCCCTAGACCTCACATGGTAAGCCATACAAATATGTATGCAAAACGCATTGACAAATTTATGGTAAGACACTTTGTGAAACCTGGAATTACTGGATTGGCGCAAACTAGCGGATTTAGAGGGGAAGTTGAAACTGATAAGGATATTATAGGTCGGGTAAAATACGACATCTTTTATATAGAAAATTGGTCGTTGTTATTGGACCTTAAAATTATTCTTCAAACGGCCAGAAACGCCGTTAGAGGCGAAGAAAAAGCATATTAAATTAAAGTTGCTAGCTTATTTAACTGTGAATTGAAATCAAAACTGTTCTGAGCTGTTTTTTTTAGTTTGTTTTTATATTCTATGTTCAATTCTTCTTTTTTTATTTCCGAAAGTTTTAAGTTTAAATCATTGTAATTTCCTGCTTCAGCAACCCAACCTAAATTATAGTTTTTAATAACAGTTTCACCTTCGCCACCACCAAAATAAACCATAGGAAGCCCTAAACGAGCATATTCGAATATTTTGGATGGCACTGACCCATAAACTCTGTTAAGAAGTGGAATAATTGTTAAATCATATTTTAAAAGCACTTTATGCAACAACTTCCTACTTATTTCGCCATGATAAAATATAGGCAAATTTTCATTTTCTAAAATAAAAGCCTCTATCTGTGTTTGCTCTGTACCAGCTCCATAAACATGAAACTCAATATTTGTGTAGTCAATGTTTTGGCATAATTTGTAAAGACCTTGAGCAACACCAAGCAACCCAGCATACACAAGCTTAATTTTTTCACCAGAAATAAAACTTTCAATTTCAGGAGTATTAAAGTCTGGATAATTTCTATACAGAAACGTATTTTTATTAGGACACAAAGAAGTCACATGATTTAAAATTTCTTCACTTTGACCCAAAACTAAATCGGCTTTTTTGTAATTAAAATATTCAATACGCTCAAGCATTTTATAACTAAAATTCTTTTTAAAAGCACCAAGTTCTAATCCGGCAATTGGCCATAAATCACTTACGTTTAATATCAGTTTTCTTTTTTTTCTTCTCAAAAAAAGCATACATGTAAAAGCCACAAGTAAAGGAGGCGATTGAATAATGACTTTTTTTGGTATTTTATTCCACATAAAAAACCAAATCAAGCTAAAGCTGTAAGAAACCATAGCAAACAAACGTAAAAGTTTGTTTTTTGAATTACTTGCATAAACCCACAAACGATGAATTGTGATGTCATTTTCAGTTGAAGTTAGTCTAAACTTACCTTTATATTTCTTAAAGATTTTCCCTTTAGGATAATTTGGCAAAGGTGTTATAACAGAAACCTTATAATTACGCTTTTGTAAACCATCTGCCAATTGGTAAATCCTATTTGAAGCAGCACCAATTTCAGGAGGGAAATAGCTTGTAATTATAAGTATCTCTTTTTTCATCTAAAGTCTATTTATCAAAGATGAAAACTGTTTCAATTTACCATTTTTTGAACGTTGCAATCTATTTTTACGATCAAAAATAATATGCAGTCCATTTTCTAGGTAACGTTCCATTTCATTTGAGATGATATTCTTCTTTTTTTCTGAAAGTTCATCAGAACTCACATAAATTATTTTGAAAGTATCTTTTTTAAGCTGTTCAATAACAAACTCTTTTACATTGCCATCATCTTCAACAATACTTTTAGTAATATAGTAAAAAGTTAATCCAGCGGTTTTTTTTCCACTTGGTAAAATAGCAATATCGTTAGTTCTGCCAATAAGTTTTTCTAAAATAGGTTTTTTGAATGTGCTTTGTTTTGATAGTACACCAATATCTCCAATATCATATCTTATAAAAGGATGCGCTTTATTGTAAAGCGATGTTATGACCACTTTTCCTTCTTCGCCAAAAGGCAATACATTGTTGTTTTCATCTAATATTTCAACAAACAAAGTTTCACTGTTAACTTGCCATTCTCCTTCAATATTTTGAAACGCAATCAAGTCTAATTCAGAAGCTCCATATTCGTTTACAACAGGAATTCCAAATTGGGATTCCATTAGTTTTTTATCCTCATCAAATAACATTTCAGAGGTCACAACACATGCTTTTAAAGTGGGACAGATTGAATTTAGAATAATGTTTTTACGCTCTAAAAATTTCGCAAATTGAACAATAGGGCTAGTATAACCATTAATATAATCGAATTGAGTCGAAGAGAATTTCTTCAAATTTTTTTTAAATGCACTATCGCTTAAATCAAAAACCGAAAATCTAAAACGATTACTCAAGGCATCTTTTAAACGCTCTTTATAATAACCTTTTTTATCTAATGGAATCCCATAAAACCGAGCTTGCCTTGAAGTATTAAAATCTAACCCAAACCATCCAAAACGATTTTTTATAATTGCCCAAGTTAAAGCATGGCTAAATTTATCTTTTGCAAAAATAAAAGGGTCACCTGAAGATCCTGAGGTTTTATTTATATATACATTTTTAGATGAATAACCAGATGATAATCTCTTTTTCAAAGGTCGCTGTAAATCGCGCTTTGTCATAATCGGTATACTATCCCAATCCTGAGGGTTAAAATTTTTGGCAAGCAATTTATAGTAAGGTGTATGCTTTAAATGGTAGGTTACAATATCCTGTTTTTTTGCATTAATGTAAGCACCAAATTCAGCTTCATTTTTTTGTTGAATTTCTTTCAAAACCAATTCCGCTTTTCTTATAGGAAAGCCATTAAATTTTAGGGAAAGGTCAAATAAATTCAAAGGTCAATGTATAATTTTCGTAAAGTAAATAAAAAAAAGTCGTGTATTCATGGCATTAGTTTTATTTTTGCGCAAAGAACAGTTAACATGACAATTTTAATTCTAGGCTCTGGCGGAAGAGAACATACTTTTGCTTGGAAAATCAATCAAAGTCCATTATGCACTAAACTTTACGTAGCTCCAGGAAATTCCGGAACTGCAGAAATAGCTGAAAATGTAAACATAAATGTTACCGATTTTGAAGCTGTAAAAACTTTAGTTGTTAATAACAACATCGATATGGTAGTAGTTGGACCTGAAGACCCTTTGGTTCAAGGCGTTCATGACTTCTTTTTAAACGATAATGAGTTAAAACACGTTGCTGTTATAGGTCCTGAAAAAGCCGCAGCTGAATTAGAAGGAAGCAAAGAATTTGCTAAAGGATTTATGATGCGTCATAACATTCCAACAGCAGCCTATAAAAGTTTTGATGCAACTAACGTAGAAGAAGGTTACTCGTTTTTAGAAACATTAAACCCTCCTTATGTATTAAAAGCCGATGGATTAGCTGCAGGGAAAGGGGTCTTAATTTTAAATGACTTAGGCGAAGCTAAAACAGAATTAAAAAACATGTTGGTTAATGCTAAGTTTGGTGAAGCTAGTAGTAAAGTAGTTATTGAAGAATTTTTAGATGGTATTGAGTTAAGTTGTTTTGTTTTGACTGATGGAAAACACTATAAAATCCTACCAACAGCTAAAGATTATAAACGGATTGGAGAAGGTGATACAGGATTAAATACTGGAGGAATGGGAGCTGTATCTCCAGTACCTTTTGCTACACCAGAATTTTTAAACAAAATAGAAGAGCGCATAGTAAAACCAACCATTGAAGGATTACAAAAAGATAATTTACCTTACAAAGGTTTTATATTTATTGGCTTGATTAAAGTTGGTAACGATCCAAAAGTGATTGAGTACAATGTACGAATGGGAGACCCAGAAACCGAAGTTGTGTTACCAAGACTTAAAAACGATTTGGTAGAACTCTTTAAAGCTGTTGCCAACCAAACACTAGACAAGGTTAATATAGAAATAGACAAACGTGCAGCAACAACAATAATGCTTGTGTCTGGTGGTTACCCAGAATCGTATGAAAAAGGCAAAGAAATAAAAGGAATTGAAACTATTAGGGAATCTATACCTTTTCATGCAGGAGCAACATTAAAAGATGGTAAAATTGTAACCTCTGGAGGCAGAGTAATGGCAATTACATCTTATGGAGACACGTACAAAGAAGCCATAAAAAAATCTTATCAAAATATAGAACAACTACATTTTGATAAGATGTATTATCGAAAGGATATTGGGTTCGATCTATAAATACGAATGAGACGTTATGCTCTTGTTTTCTTCTTTATTGTCGTTATACTTTTTTAATTGTAACATCCAATAAACAAAGGCCGCAAACCCGATAATCATAAAAATCCACGAAATGATATTTGCCATAAACCAACTTGTAAGCTCTAAAGTTCTTAAAGCATCAAAAGGTGCAAAAAGAACGTTTACGAATAAATCCTCTATGGCGTAAAAAAAATCTTTCATAAGTACTATTTGTTGTTTTCTAACCGGTTATTGTTAGTATATTTACCAAGCAAAAATACAAAAACAGTTAATGATAACAAGCATTTTTAATAAATCTAAACCAATAAATTTTATTATTGTTTTTTTTATCACGGCACTGGCATTTATTACAGCTAGAACGGGGCTTTTGGATAATCCCATGGCATTAGGCATCATGTTTAAGCAACTGGCGGTGTTTGCCATTTGCATCATCACAATTTTGTTGTTTGATTTCATCATAACCAAAAACAGTTTAACTAAAAGCAACAATTACGAGATTTTGCTTTTTAGTTTGTTCCTGTTAACCCTCGTGCAAACAACAAACAACACGCATATTCTATTATCCAACTTTTTTTTGCTGTTGGCTCTTAGGCGAATTATGAGCTTAAGTTCGCAAAAAAGTGTAAAGAGCAAACTTTTCGATGCCGCGTTGTGGGTAGCCGTGGCATCGGTATTTTATTTTTGGGCCATCCTATTTTTTGCGGCCGTTATTTTAAGTTTGATTTTATATACCGATAATAATATACGCCATTGGGTGCTGCCTTTTTTGGGCGTGGGCACCGTTTTGGTTATTGCAATGAGTGTTTCTATACTATGTTATGGCGATTATTTTGAAATATCAAAAGAATCGCAAAGTATTAGTTACGATTTTAGCCCCTATAATTCCGTTAAGTTTTTAGTGGCCATAACCATGCTGCTGTCTTTCGGTATTTGGTCGTCCATTTTCTATTTACAGAACATCAAAAAGAAGAAAAAAGCATCTAGGGCATCATTCAAAATGGTTATTATTGTTGCTGTTATCGCCTTTATATTGGTATTGCAGGCACCCAAAAAAAATGGCAGCGAATTTTTGTTTTTGTTTGCGCCATTGGCAATAATTATTACCAATTACATCGAAACCATTGAAGAAAAATGGTTTAAGGAAGTGTTTCTTGCGGTTTTGGTGCTATTGCCTTTTGTGCTATTAGTGTTGTAGTTTGCTGCCATAGGCCAAATCGCCGGCATCTCCAAGCCCAGGAACAATATAGCTTTTTTCATCAAGTTCATCGTCAATGGCGGCAATCCATAAATGTACGGTATCGGCAACGTGTTTTTCAACAAAGGCAACACCTTCCTTAGTGCCAATAACGCTTACCAAATGTACCTCTTTGGGGGTTCCATACGGTTTTAAGGCTTCATAAGTAGCCAACATCGAGCGTCCTGTTGCCAGCATGGGGTCGGCTAGGATAAGTGTTTTGTTGGTTAAGTTCGGACAAGCTAAGTATTCAACAACAATCTCAAAATTTTCAGGGTCGTTGCCGTGGTGCCGGTATGCCGAAATAAAAGCGTTTTCGGCGGTATCAAAATAATTGAGTAACCCATTGTGCAACGGGATGCCCGCTCTTAAAATGGAACATAAAACAAGGTCGTTTTCCATTAATTCAATATTACACAATCCTAATGGGGTTTGAATGGCATGCGGTTTGTGGTTAAAAACCTTGCTCATTTCATACCCTAAAATTTCACCAATACGCTCAATGTT
>JAGQYS010000018.1 GCA_020435965.1 Flavobacteriaceae bacterium
GGGTTTCGTTCGAGTCTCGTTCGAGACTTGTTCGAGTTTGCTTCCTCTAAATCGATTTTAGACGAACAAATCTCGAAGCATTCTGGAAGCTACGTGGCTATTGGCTTAAGAGAAAAAACCTGTCAGCAGATCAAAATGACCCAAAAAGTGCATTTGTAGGAAGAAAATCGTTATTTTGTAGGATCTTTTATTTTGGGTTTTGCAAGCCAAATTGCAAAAATGATAAAGTAATTAGAAAGCGTTTGTAACATTCTGTATCATAAAGCGTCACATACGTAATCAATCAAAAAAAAAACAATCAACTATGTATTCTAATAAAAAAGCTGGACGTATTTCTGGCGTATTATTCCTATTTGTTTTTATTTCAGGTGTTGTGATATTTCAAGTATTGCAAGGGCCTGTGTTATTTTCAGATGATTTTCTCATCTCTACATCTACGCACTCCAACCAAATTATTGGCTCTGTATTACTTAGTATTTTAAGCGGATTAGCGTCTATTGGTATCGCCACGCTGCTATTGCCAATTTTTAAAAAGCATAGTTACTATGTGGCGTTTTTATACTTGACTTTCTGTATACTGAATTTTATAGCAATCATGCTTGATAATGTGAGTGTTGTATCTATGTTGGAATTAAGCAACGACTATGTAGCCAATGGTAATTCCAGTAGTTTAGAAGTCATGGGAAATCTTCTTTACGAAACCCATAGATGGACACATTATTTATTCTTGTTAACCTCTTGCTTTCCTGTGTTTGTGTTGTATTATGGCCTTTACACATCTAAGATAGTGCCTAGAATAATCTCCGTTTTTGGAATGTTTGCAGTAGCACTTATGTTTGTTGAAGTGTTGTTTTCAATTTTCGGACAAAGTATAAGTATGAACCTGATGCTTCCAATGGGATTAATTCAATTGGCATTGCCTCTTTGGTTAATTGTTAAAGGGTTTAATGCTCCAGAGTTAAAAGAAAAAATACAATAGATTTTAAGAATTTGCTAGTTGTGGAGATCACTAATTACAGCAACATAAATAAGGATATCTAAACATTTTTAGGTATATGCATAGCTTTAAGATAAGAAAAAAGACTTCGTAGATTAACATCTTGTTTGTGTTACCAATAAAATAGATTAAATTAGTTAACCTATTTTTTTTTACAATTGGTAACAATAAGATGAATAATATTACATCTCTTATAAAAGATATTGTGATTTCAGCCATCATCGCTGTTTTCACTTCAGGGCTTTTCAAGGTGTCCAATACCATTTACCAATCGGTTATTGCAGTACTGATACTTATTATTATTTTTCTCATACTCAGAGGTATTGATAAAATGGCAAAACGCATGGAAATCATTTCCATTTTGTATGTTGAAAACCTGATATTGCCTTTTATACAATCTGTCTACGATGGAGAAAACTTAAAACTAAAAGACACCAACATTAAAAAAGTAAAACTGTTTATTATTCTACCAGAAAGCATTAATGACCTTTACCAATTTAAAACTGTGATGTCTTGCCTTGATACCATTGAAATAGTTGTGCCAATTAAGGATGCAACAATCAGATCGATGAGAGGCAAACTAATTGACCAAAACCTGATGTTATTTGACTCTCCAATGTCATGGCTAACCAGCTTAAATTATCTTAGAGGTGCTAAAGGTATGAGTGACAAGAAAATTACCCAATTGCTCAGAAAAATGACAGACGACATTAAGGTATATACAAAAAAAATGACTAAAAAAAGCAGCTCATTTGAGAACATTAAATTTATCTCTTTCGCAGAATTTGAACAGTATTATAATTAAACTTTTTGTAGTCCAACTTTAGATTTTGTAAGAATTTACGGGTTTGGTTCGAGAATGGTTCGAGAATTGTCCCAGTTTTGTTCGAGGTTATCTTTTAAAAATCGATTTTAGCCGAATCATCCTCGAAGCATTGTGGTTACTAGCCTGAGTAAAATATTGCATGAGTAGTACCAAAAAACTGGTTTTAATGCCTTTGTAGGAATAAAATACACGTATGTAAGAAATAACATACAGTATATCATGCCTATGAAAGTCTGGTTTTATGAAAGTAAAAACTACCAGCCACCACCTCCGCCGCCTCCGCCGCCTCCGCCAGAAAACCCTCCACCACCTGAACCGCTTCCACTGCTTGATGGTGGTGTGGCAGATCGGCTTAAGGAATTGGATAACGATGAATTTAAGGTATGGTTAAAGGTTGAGAAATTGCCAATATGTCCTCCTGTGTACCAAGTTGGTTGATATTCTTGACCTATAATGGATTTGTCAATAAGGTTCTGGAATTTGTCTCCCCAAACATCTTCGGCATCCAACACCACAGCGTAAGGCAGTAATTTTTCAAAGATTTCAGGCGTTAAATCTGGTGGATTAAAGTATGCAATTTGCTTTTCTTCGGCAGCACTCATGTACATTTTAAAGCCGTCAATCAACGATTTGATCTTCAATTTTTCTACAGCAGGTTTTCTAATTAAATACTGGTAAATCAAAAAGAACACAATATTTGCAGCCATAAATAAAAAGAAGACCAAAATGTCATTTTCGCCTTGGAAATATTGTGATGCCAAAACAAAAAATAAGAACGCATAAGCGATGATGGTTAAAATAGGAGCAATCCAAAATTTAAAATTAAAACCTTGATAAATTAAACCATTGTGTTGCTTTCTTAATGATGCACTAAAGGCAGAGACTGCACTTTGTACTTTAGAATCGTATTTGCCATCTAAGACTAAGCTAGAGGAGCCTGAAAATAGTTTTGAGAAGAGTACGCGTTCTTCATCGTTTAGCATTCCTGAATCATTCTTTACCTTATGAATGGTGAATTTTTTGCTTTTAAACAATCCGAAAACATAATCTTGCGTGTCTTCTTCAATCTTCAGATAGCCTTTGACGGCTAAGTTTAAGATAGTACCTGTAATCAAATCGCCATGATAACGCAGTTTGTCCAACATTCCTACAGAAGCAGGTGTCATGTTATTAGGCACTTCAAATTGTGGAATCACAGTTGGTTTTGGTGGATCGATTCCGAACTTCAACCAAGTAAACCCGTAATAAAGCAAAAGTGCTAAACTGATGAATCCGCTTAAAAGAATGGCACCATTCTTTTGAAGAAAGGTTGGAGGTGGAGGTGGAGGAGGTTGGTTAACAATGCCTTTGCTAAAACCGACTGCCACAGTTAAGTTTTCGCTAGCTCTTAAATTATCAGCCGTAAAACGGATACTGTTATCAGATAAAACTGTTGCATTGCAGTTGGTGCTGTTACTGCCATAGCGTCCAGTATAACATGCGTTTTGTATGATGTTGCCACCTTCTGGTAGTGTGACCTTGCTAGATACTTGTCCAAAAGGCAAGGCCCAATCAAAGCCATTGACGTTCCAGTAAATTTCATCGTAAGCATCAAAAAAACGGACTTGTCCACTCATACTATAGGTAATTGTATAGTCGTATTCGCCTGCGCTTAAAAACACATCACTTTCGCCAACATAAATGGTAATGGCATTATTGCTTTTTTCGGTGTGGTATTTTGATGTTCTTCCATCTCGTTCAACAGCCAGAATTTTATAATCCAGCTTTACGTTTTTACCAGAGCTATCAATACTTACAGTTGGTATAGTGCGCGTAATGCCTCTTTTAAAAATGCTTCCGTTGGCATAAATTTTAATAGACTCTTTTACCGTAATTGTACTAGAGGTATCCACTTCAATATCAGAATGAAATGAAATGATGCGTTCACTTTGTGCAGATAAAGCAAACGAGTTTGTGATAAACAGTACAATAAAAAAGAGTTGTTTCAACGCTTAGAATTTTACTTGTGGATTTTTTCTTTCCGCTTCTATATCGATTTCAAAAAATCCTGCTTTTTTGAAGTTAGCCATTCCAGCAATAATGTTTGACGGAAACTGATCTATTAAAATGTTATAATCGCGCGTGGTGCCATTGTAGTAGCGTCTTGATTTTTCAATATCAGACTCTATTACAGACAATTCGTTTTGCAAGCTTAAAAAATTCTCATTTGCTTTAAGCTCAGGATATTGCTCAGCCACAGCATATAAATTGATTAAGGCTCTGTTTAACTGATTTTCGGCAGCTTGTTGCCCTTCAACAGTGGTCGCATTTTGTGCTTGATTTCTAGCTTTGGTGACATTTTCAAAGGTTTCTTTCTCGTGGCTTGCGTAGCCTTTAACGGTTTCGACTAAGTTTGGAATTAAATCATAACGTTTTTTTAATTGCACGTCTATGCCACTCCAAGCTTCGTCTACAAGTGTGGTTAATTTTACCAATTTGTTGTAAACTCCAATACCATAAAATGCTACTAGAACTACAAAACCAATTAATGCATAAGTTACTATCATAGTTGTTAAATATTTAAGTATTAAAGATATTAAAAATTTAATGAAAATATAATTAAACATTTAAGTGTTATTGAAGGTCATTCAAAGTTTATTTTTGAGCATTGAAAACGCTATGAAAAACCAAGAAATATTAATATACTTACAAAGCATTAATTATTACTATGAAATCAAACATCAAAACTGTTAATGCTTATATAGCTACTTTTCCAGCAGAGACTCAGGCAAAGCTTCAGGAGTTACGTCAGCTAATTAAAAAGGAAGCTCCAGATGCTGTTGAAAGCATTAGCTATGGCATGCCAGCTTATAAAACACACAATAAGCCTTTAGTATATTTTGCAGGATATGACAAGCACATTGGGTTTTATGCCACTCCAACAGGACACGAAGCGTTTAAAAAGCAACTTTCTGTATACAAACAAGGAAAAGGGTCAGTGCAATTTCCATTAAACCAAAATTTACCTTTGCAATTAATTTCTGAAATTGTTAAGTTTAGAGTAAAAGAAAACAACGAGTTATGGAAATAAACCCTATAACAGTAAAAGCTACCATTAATGCGAATAAGAGCAAAGTTTGGCAGTATTATACAAGTCCAGAGCACATTACCCAATGGAATTTTGCAGATGCAAGTTGGCATTGTCCAAAGGCTTCTAACGATATGAAAGTTGGAGGAATCTATTTTGCCAGAATGGAAGCCAAAGATGGAAGTTTTGGTTTTGATTTTGAAGCCATTTACACCAACGTTGTGCATGAAGAACAATTTATCTATGAGTTTGGAGGCCGAACAGCGACTGTGGTTTTTAAGGACAAACAGGGAGACACAGATCTTATTGTGACTTTTGACCCAGAAACAGAAAATTCTTTGGAACTGCAAAAAAATGGTTGGCAAGCCATACTGAATAATTTTAAGGCTTATGTAGAAGGGAAACTTTAAAAAAATTAATATACTTGTAGGCGTTTAATAAGATTCCCACTTTTCAACTTTGCTAAAGCTATGTTGGATAAAGTAGAAGGGATATTAAAAATATTTTTCAATGAAATTACTAGGAATAGGTTCAAGAATCAATCATCCAGAACATGGAAAAGGCGTGGTTACCAACGTAACCTCAAAACATTATTGGGTGACATTTATTGACAACGGTTTAGAAACCATAGATTTAGACAGTGAGTTTGAAGTTATAGAAGCTGCCGAAGATGAGGTAGATACGGTTAGCTTTTTTGAAGTGGAAAGCAGCTTGGTCAGCATCTTAAAAAAATGGAGCGATGTTACTGAAGTCGTTCATATTGGCGATAAATGGAAAGGTGGTAAACTCATTCTTGAACCAGCTGATACCAGCTTACAAAGCAAAGAAATTCCTATTGATAGCTTTTTTCATAAAATCACGATGGTTCGAGATAGACTTCGTGTAATGGAACAAAAAATAAATTCCAGCAACAACCTAGACGAACAAGAAAAGATTGACTTGCAACAATACATTACCAGAAGCTATGGTAGTTTAACCACCTTTAATGTGTTGTTTAAGCATAAGAGTCAGCAGTTTGTTGGGCAGAGTAGTAAGTAGTTCGAAATTAAGTGATTATCTTTTATTATTGAGGTAAGGTCGTTTTTCACCTTTAATATGATTGATTTCAATACCAAGGAGCAAAAGTTTGTGAAATGTTGGCAGTTGTGCGCCACTTTCGGTTGTGGTCCAATCTGACCAGCTGGCTTCTAAACCATCAATGGGTAAAATGGATGTCCACATTTTAAAGCTTTTAGGTTTACCATCGTTTTCAAATTCCCAAAGGTAAGAATCGCCAGGTGTGGTACCTCCAGAGGTATAAGTAACGAGCAAGCCTTCTTTACCATTTTCAAGTTTAACTAAGCGACGTTCTGTGCCTTCATCAAAGACTTTGTAAGGCGCAACCAGCCAAAAGGAATCGTTATTAAAATACTCAAATGCTGTTTTAACGAGTTCGTCACGTTTTTCATCAATCACTTCAAAACTATGTACAGCAGCTTGGCTGCGTTCAGGGAATTTTAAATGCAAGTCTACTTTGAATTCCTTCCATTGAACCGTACAAATGTTGTTGTACTTGTCCCATTTATAAAGGTGTTTGTTGTTAAAAGTCCATTCAATATAGTCTGTGTCTTTATAAGCTTCATAGTCTAAAGCATCCAGCATTTGTTGTGCTAATGCATCAGCTTGCTCGCCTTGAGTTCCTGTTGGTAAGTCTTCGTTGTATTTAAAGTAAATAAAACCAAAAAAAAGCAGACTGGGCAAGGTCAGGAAAATGACCAAGCCAACAGTTATTTTTATAATTTTTTTGGTTTTCATTTATTCAACTTTGTTGGCATTATATATTAATGTGATGCAAATTTCATGTATATAATCTACAACATCAACAAATTTCGCCAAAATACTGAAATCTTTATATGAGATTCCTAATAGCCTCTCTTTCGCTTAGTGGTTTTAAAGTATTTGACCTCACAAAGCGCAAAACAGACTCAGGATTTGTTTTGCCATATTCGCGCAACGCCCAACCAATGGCTTTCTGAATAAAAAACTCGTCAGAGTGTCTATGTTGAAGGCATAATTTATAAAACAACCCTTCATCTGTTTGCTCTTTATAACCTAATTGAAACAAGATAGCGCTTCTGTTGAGCCACATATTTTTGGATGCTGAAAACCGAGAAATTACTGTTTCAGTTTCTTCAGGAAACTGTTTTAGGTATGCTCCTAGAATTTGCTTGGCTATAAAATCCACTGTGTCCCAACAGGAGTTGGTAGTGATAAAGAATTCGATTTGATGGATATCGTCTTTGTTGTATTTCTTTCTAAGCTGTTTTTCAAATAGCTCCAAACCACAATGATGAAGTTCTCTAAATGATGAGTTGAAAAGTTCTTTAGAAATCGCTCTAATATCGTTGTTGATGTCATCCTTATAGTTTGCAACTGATGCTTTAAGTAAGTCTCTTCTCAGCTTGGTCTTAATGCCATAAAATTCAAACTTGTCGCGCAAATAGGCTTTCATTTGAGCAGCAAATTCTGGATTAGAATTGGCTTTGAAGGCTGTTTTAAGATCTTTTGTGAACACTTGTATTTTTTAAGCTGATTTCTACTATACTTCGATACTTTGACTCGCTCAGCCTGATATTGCAGCACTGACATTTGCTTATTTGTTTTATTAATGAGATTCCTGCAAAAGCAGGAATCGTTAATGACCAGCTGCAGTATCATCACCTCTATGGTCTGCACCACCTTCAAGCTTGCCATCTGGTAACTTTAAAATGGCGTTGACTTTTCCTGTGATGACGTTTTCCCTCACAACAGTTTCGTACCCAATATCTTCAATGGCTTTAATCAGACTATCGTCAAACATATTCGGCTCAAACATCACTACATCTGGTAACCATTGATGGTGAAAACGTGGTGCATCAACCGCTTGTTGCGCTGTCATGTTAAACTCATGAACGTTTAAAATGGTCTGCAATACTGAAGTGATAATGGTAGAGCCTCCTGGAGTTCCAACACTCATAAAGAGCTTGCCTTCTTTTTCAACAATGGTTGGTGTCATTGAGCTAAGCATGCGCTTTTCAGGTAAAATACTGTTGGCTTCGCCACCAATTAAACCAAACATATTTGGTGTGCCTGGTTTGCTACTAAAATCGTCCATTTCATTATTAAGGAAAAAGCCTAAATCGTCATTATACAGTTTAGAACCATAAGCACCATTCAATGTTACTGTCACAGCTATGGCATTTCCAAATTGGTCCACAATAGAGTAGTGTGTGGTTTCCATGCTTTCTAAAGCCATGACATCACCATGAGTGACATCGCTGGATTTGGTTGGCGTCTCAAACGAGAAAGACGACATACGTTCTTTTAAATACTCACTTTCCATAAGGGCATCAATTGGGTTATCTACAAAATCCGGATCGCCTAAATAAAAACTTCGGTCTGCATAAGCACGTCGTTCTGCTTCAGTAAGTACCTGAATGGTTTTTACAGAGTTATGTCCGAATTTATCAAGATCATAAGGTTCGACCATTTTAAGAATCTGCGCTAAGCAAATGCCACCACTTGAAGGAGGAGACATAGAAATTATTTTTAAATCGTCATACTCAAAAGTAATTGGGTCTCTCCATTTGGCTTCGTATTTATCTAAATCTTCTTCAGTAATAATGCCTCCATTGTCTTGCATAAATTGTACAAAGCGTTTTGCGGTTTCACCTTTGTAAAATTCGTCACGACCATTGTTCATGATACGTGTTAAGGTTTCAGCAAGTTGTGGATATTTAATGGTGTCATTTTCTTTCCAGGTTTTATCAAATAGAATAGAATCTTTATTAGCTTTTGGAAAATTGGGTTGATAATGTTTTATTCTTTCGTCTTGTTTTTTAGTCACAACCACGCCATTTTGGGCTAGCTCAATCACTGGCTGAATAAGGTCTGCCATTGGGAGTGTTCCAAATTTTTCATGAGCGGCAAACACTCCAGCAATACCACCAGGAACACCAACAGCCATAGCGCCAAGTGTACTCATATCTGGGATGACTTCTCCATTTTCGTTTAAGTACATATCACGACTGGCAGCCAAAGGCGCTTTTTCTCTGTAATCAAGAGAGCCGACTTCGCCATTGTTTAGCCTGTACACCATAAAGCCACCACCTCCAATACTTCCAGCATAAGGATAAGCCACATTCAGGGCCAATTCTGTAGCTACCATAGCATCAAAGGCATTACCACCTTTTTCTAAAATGGCAGCTCCAATTTTGGAAGCTTCAGCACGTGCCGAAACCACCATACCATGGTCTACTATGAGTCCTCTTTTAGATTCATCAACTAAAGGTTTTTCCTGTGCTTTTTTGCAAGAGATAAAGGCTGTAAGAACACATACAATGAGTACGAACTTTTTCATTTGAATAAAATGTTTATGGTTGTGAAGATAATAGTTTTAGTTTGTTTTTTGAAAATTGTATGAGCTCCTCAAAGAAGATTGTGAATTCCGACTCAAATTCTTTGTAAAAATCTTCCAGCTCATTGACTGCAAGATTCATTTTAGAGCGATTCATGGTTCGTCTGTTCATGCCTTCTAGCACCTTTTGAATCCCTTCAATAGTAGCATAGCTTAGGAGCCAATTATCGGCAATCATGTACGGCATCATACGTTTTATGCGCTCAGGCAAGATGTCAAAATGGTCTTCTAGTGAATCGTAAAACCTCTCGCAATAAATATCGAGTGGTACATCACAGTATTTATCCCAGTTTTTAGCCAAGAAATGGTCGTAAAGTATATCGACAATCACACCAGAATAATGGCTGTATTTTTTGTGTAATCGCTTCGTGCCTTTTCTTACGGTTTTGTGTGCATCAGTAAAAGTATCTATTTCTCGATGCAGTTGGATGCCTATTTGAATTTCCTTTGGATATTTTTTGTATTTTTTTCCTTTGATACCATCAGCCATAAAGTTGCCAATGGTCACTAATTCATTGTCTCCAGAAAGGTAAATATGCGCTAAAAAATTCATTCAATAAATATATGTATTTTTAGCTCTTAAAAACAAGAATTGAAGAGGCTTCCAAATTTAGATGTATTGCGATTTGTCTTGGCTACACTTGTACTCATGTTTCACTTGCCGCAGTTGAGTAGGAATCAAGGCCTTCCTTACTTTGATGATTTGCCAATATTTCATAGAGGTATTGAAGCTGTCTATATGTTTTTTGTGCTGAGTGGTTTTTTGATTATTAGGCTGATTTATAACGAAAAGTTAAGAGGTGTTTTTTCTATTAAGAAATTTTATATGCGGCGTATTTTGAGAATTTTTCCTTTATACTATCTTATTGTGGCTTTTGGTTTTGTATTTTATCAATTGATTTTACCAATACTTGGCATTCCTTTTGAAAATAATTATAACTTAGTTGAAGGCATCCTTTTATGTGTTTTCTTTATGCCAAATGTTTTCGGAAGTTTGTATGAGCCAGGAGGTATTTTGGAGATTCTTTGGTCTATTGGTATTGAAGAACAGTTTTACCTCTTAATAGCGCCGTTGATGTTTTTTATAAAACCTAAGCGCATTTTTGCAGTACTTGTTTTATTAACAGTTTTGTATTTTGTTGTTTTTCATACTAATGGATTTGAGTTTTTAAAACGCTACAAATTAGTTTACTTTTTAGTATTTGTTGGAGGTATTACTGCGATTTTAGAAATAAAACTATATCTAGAGTTTTTAAAGCAGTCCATATTATTGCCGCTTTTAATTGTAATTTTAACAATTCTGTATTTTACAACAGATATACTTTTATTTGAAACAAGTTGGTTACAGAATTTAGTAACGAGCGTTCTTTTTTCTCTATTTATTCATACGTTGGCACATAATAATTGTGGTATAGAGATAAAGCATAAAACCATCAATTACTTCGGAACAATTTCTTATGGTATTTATATGTTTCACGCTATTGCGTTAAACTTTGTGGTTTTTCTATTTTTAAAAATGGAGTTTGTTAGTAAATTACAAGATACTTTAGTTGTTTTATTGATCAATATTTTAACCTTTGCAATAACGATTCTATTTGCACATTTTTCGTACACAAATTTTGAATCGTATTTTTTACAATTAAAACAAAAATTTAGAGAATGACACTCATAAAATCGATTTCAGGAATTAGAGGAACCATTGGCGGAAATGTAGGCGATAATCTTACACCAATTGATGCTGTTAAGTTTTCATCTGCCTACGGAACTTGGATAAAACAACAACGCCAGAAAGACAATTATAAGGTTGTGGTTGGACGTGATGCTAGGATTTCTGGTGAAATGATTCAGAATTTGGTCATGAATACCTTGGTTGGTTTAGGCATACATGTTGTTGATTTAGGCTTGTCTACTACGCCAACAGTTGAAATAGCAGTGCCTATGGAACATGCAGATGGTGGAATCATTTTAACAGCAAGCCATAACCCAAAACAATGGAACGCTCTAAAGCTGTTGAACGCCAAAGGTGAATTTTTAAGTGCTGCTGAAGGACAACATATTTTAGATATTGCAGAGTCTGATAATATGCAATTTGCTGAGGTAGATAGCTTGGGAAAAATCACTAAAAATGATGCTTATATTGATATGCATATTGATGAGGTTTTGAATTTACCTTTAGTGAATAAAAAAGCCATTGAAAAAGCCAATTTTAAGGTAGTGGTTGATGGTGTTAACTCCACAGGAGGTATTGCTATTCCAAGACTATTAGATCGTTTAGGAGTACATGCAGTAAAATTGTATTGCACACCAAACGGAGAATTCCCACATAATCCAGAACCACTTAAGGAACATTTAAACGATTTATCGCAAATGGTTGTAAAAGAACGTGCAGACTTTGGCATTGTGGTCGATCCAGATGTAGATAGATTGGCTTTTGTTTGTGAAGATGGCGAAATGTTTGGCGAAGAATACACCTTGGTAGCTTGTGCAGATTATGTGTTGAGTCAAACACCTGGAAACACTGTAAGCAATATGAGTTCTTCAAGGGCTTTGAGAGATGTTACAGAATCTCATGTACAAACTTATGAAGCCAGTGCTGTAGGTGAAGTGAATGTGGTGGAACTCATGAAAAAGAATAATGCCATCATTGGAGGTGAAGGTAATGGAGGAATCATTTATCCTGAATTGCATTATGGACGAGACGCTTTGGTTGGTGTGGCTTTGTTTTTGAGCTTGTTGGCAGATAAAAAAATAAAAGTTAGTGAATTAAGAGCGAGTTATCCTTCTTATTTTATGAGTAAAAAGAAAATAGAACTAACACCTAGTTTGGATGTTGATGCTATTTTGGAAGCCATGAAAAATAGCTATATCAATGAAAACATCACTACTATTGATGGTGTTAAAATTGACTTTGCTGAAAATTGGGTTCATCTTAGAAAAAGCAATACAGAACCTATTATTAGAATCTATACCGAAGCCAAATCACAAGAGCAAGCTGATGCTTTGGCAGATAGAATAATAGAAGAAATAAAAGAAGTGGCTAATATTTAGTAAATTAGTATCAGTAATTTAAAGAAGATGATCACTACAGAAGCAAAAACATCACACAAGTCTGAATTAGAGCAATATTTCAAACCGTTTAGAGACCATATTCTAGGTATTGATTTAGAGTTTGAATCACCTTACGGAACCAAAAAAATGATTTATACAGATTGGACAGCATCTGGACGTTTGTACCGACCTATAGAAGAAAAGATGATGCATGATTTTGGCCCTTATGTGGCAAATACACATACAGAAACCACTGAGTCCGGAACAGCTATGACTTTAGCCTATCATAAGGCAAAGCACATTATTAAAAGGCATGTGAATTGCAACGAAGATGATGTACTCATTGTTTCTGGTACAGGAATGACAGGAGTTGTTAACAAGTTTCAGCGAATTCTTGGGTTGAAAGTGCCAGAAAACCTAGCTAAGTATACTGATATACCAGAAGATATTAAACCTGTTGTGTTTATTACGCACATGGAACACCACTCTAACCAAACCTCTTGGTTGGAGACTATGGCAAAAGTTGAAGTGATTCCGCCATGTCCTGAAGGCTTGTTTTGTATGGACAATTTAAAAGCGCTTTTAGAACAATATAAAGACAGACCACTTAAAATTGCATCTGTCACGGGAGGTTCAAACGTGACTGGTATACAAACACCACATCACGAGATAGCCAAAATCATGCATCAACATGGAGGAGTTTGTTTTGTGGACTTTGCCTGTGCTGCTCCTTATGTAGATATTGACATGCATCCAGAAGATGAAGAGGCCTATTTGGATGCTATTTTCTTTTCACCACATAAATTTTTGGGAGGACCAGGAACCAGTGGTGTGTTATTATTCAATAAAAAATTGTATCACAATATGATTCCTGACTGTCCAGGAGGAGGTACCGTAAGTTGGACCAACCCTTGGGGCGAACACAAGTATTTTGATAATATTGAAGATAGGGAAGATGGTGGTACACCAGGATTTTTGCAAACCATTAAAACCGCTTTAGCGATTAAGCTGAAAGAGCAAATGGGAGTCATGCAAATGTTGGAGCGTGAGCATGAAATCCTAGAGCATGTTTTTAAGATGTTGGGTAATGTACCTAACATTAACATTTTAGCGCCTCAGCACACTGACCGATTGGGAGTAATTTCGTTTTATATTGATGATTTGCATTATAATTTGGGTGTGAAACTACTTAATGACCGATTTGGCATTCAAACCAGAGGCGGTTGTAGCTGTGCAGGCACCTATGGTCACTTTTTATTACATGTAGATCAGGCAACTTCCAATGAATTGACCAGTGAAATTTCTATTGGAGATTTGGCTAGAAAACCAGGTTGGATACGTATGTCAATTCATCCGACTACAAGTAGCGAAGAGATAGAATTTGTTTGTAAAAGTATTTTAGAACTGGCTAAAAACCATAAAGAGTGGGCTAAGGATTATGACTATGATAGACATACCAACGAGTTTGTTCATAAAACCTTCAAGGCTACCAAAAGAGATCAAGCTATAAACGATTGGTTTAAGCTCTAATTAGCTATTGAAATTTTTCAGGAACATTATCCTTGTGTTTCCATCGTTTATGAGTCCATAGGTAATATTCTGGAGCTTCGTAAATTTGTTTTTCTACTAACTTTAAGAAGGCTTCTGTAATTTGATAATCCTCAAAATCCTTCGCATTGTCTGCAAGCGTTGTAAAAGTTGTTTCATAGTAACCACGTTTTACTTTTTTTACTCCAAAAAATACAACAGCCATATCCAATTTTTTTGCTAGCATTTCGGCTCCAGTATGCACAGGCACTTTAATTCCCATAAAATTAGCCCAATGAAAAGTTTTATACACCTTTGGCGATTGGTCTGAAGCAAAGCCATTCATGGTTAACTCGCCATTTTTTTTAGCTTCAATTAAAGTGGGAATGGATTCTTTTGTTGTAATTAAATAGCTATTGTAACGTGCTCTTATGCGTTTTACCAATCTATCAAAATATTTATTAGCAAGACGCTTATAAATTGCGTAACCTTTAAAATTAACATAACGCTGTAAAATAAAAATCCATTCAAAATTAGCATAGTGCCCACACATGAGTACAACACTTTTATTGTAACCTTCAAATTGTTTTAATTCTTCAACATTGGTAAAGGTAAAGCGCTTTTTCATGGTGGCTTCAGAAATGGTCAATGATTTTACGGACTCCAAAATCATGTCGCACAAATGATGATAGAATTTTTTGGTAATGTTCTTTATTTCAGCTTCTGATTTTTCAGGAAATACGAGTCTTAAATTGGCTTTCACCACATTTTTTCTATAGCCAATAATGTGGTAGGCTAAAATGAACAAACCATCAGAAAACACATAAAGCAAACGAAACGGAAGTATAGAAATAAGCCATAAAAATGGATAAATGATAACGTAAGCTAAAAATTGCATTATTTAGTTTTAGATTTGCAACTGCAAATATATGCTATATTTAATTTTTAATGTTTACAGTTTATGGGCAATTTAGATTTAGTAACCATTTTAATTATAGGAATCAACATTATCGTTTCACTGAAAGGATTCAATGATTTTTCCTTTTTTGAAAAGCACAAGTTCAATATTGGAGGCATCAGACGTGGTGAACAAATACGTATGATAGCTTCTGGTTTTTTGCATGTTGATGAAATGCATCTGTTTTTCAATATGTTTACCTTATACTTTTTTGCCGATGAGGTGATTAGTTATTTAGGCTCAGTTAATTTCTTGTTAGTCTATTTTGGAAGCCTAGTTGTAGGTAATTTGTTGTCGTTTTATTTTCATAAAAACGAGTATCACTATAGTGCAGTAGGTGCAAGTGGTGCTGTAACAGGAGTGCTGTATTCAGCTATTTTGCTCAATCCAGATATGAAATTATACATGATGTTTATACCCATAGCGATTCCAGCTTATATATTTGGAATAGGTTATCTGTTATACTCTATTTATGGTATGAAAAACAAAGTAGGTAATATTGGTCATGACGCTCACTTTGGTGGAGCTATTGGAGGTTATGTAATTACTTTAATTTTAGCTACTTGGTTGTTCAAAGAGCATTTGCTAATGGTGGGCTTATTAGCCATACCAATAGTATTACTCTATATAATGAGAAAAACAGGTAAAATTTAAATCTTTTACTTAGTCTAAAAGCTCGGCAATTTTATTTTCCAGAGCCTGACCTCTTAATTTTTTTCCAACTATAATGCCGTTTTCGTCTAATACAAAGGTGGCAGGAATGGCACTGATATTGTAAAGTTCAGCTACTGGATCTCTAAAGTACATAAGGCTTGATACGTGATGCCATGGCAAGCCATCGTCTTCAATAGCTTTAAGCCATTGCTCTTTCGGATTGGATTGATTGCTTCTGCCATCTAATGACACACCAATAATTTCTAGGCCTTTATCGTGGTATTTTTCATAAATCCTTACAATGTTAGGGTTTTCCCTTCTGCAAGGACCACACCATGCAGCCCAGAAATCTATAATTGTTGCTTTTCCTCTTATATCTTCTAAGGCAATTAATTTGCCATTAGGGTCGGGAGATTTAAATTCTGGTGCTTTTTTGCCAATGTCCAATCTTGCTTCAGATTCTTTATAAGCAACAAAGGCGTTGAGTTTTTGACCAATAAATTTATTTGCTGCATTTTTGTTTATCACATCCTGCAATGCGGCAATGTTGCTTTTAAAACGATCAAGCTCTTGGTTAGATCCTAGCATTTGCGTTTCCAAAATAAGTAAAGAAATATCTAAATCAGGATTTTCGTCAATAAAGTCATGCGGATAGTCAGCTCGTTTTTTTGCAAGCTGCTTCATTTCAGCACCTTTCGCTTCAAAAAGCTCTGCTTGTCCACTTTTTTGATTGGCAGCATTTCTTTCATTTCTAGCTTTAACATGAGCTTCATTAATTTTTCTAAAGTTCTTTTTGTATTCGTTAAAGGCATCATTGTTTTT
Source organism: Flavobacteriaceae bacterium (assembly GCA_020435965.1). Taxonomy (GTDB): domain Bacteria; phylum Bacteroidota; class Bacteroidia; order Flavobacteriales; family Flavobacteriaceae; genus CAJQLB01. The sequence continues at coordinate 16,335 of JAGQYS010000018.1, forward strand.
TGAGCCCTCAATTTTAGAATATTGTATGCTATCTTTATAAAGTTCAATGTCAATTTCACCTGGTTCCAATACAAACGCCAAACTACCTTGTACACCATTTACAGAAAGTATCCTTATGGCAGCACTGTTTACTTTCCCAGTAAAGGTAAACTGCTCGTTAACCACCATGGCAGTGTCTATTTCAATTTCCTGTCTACGTTCATCTATAATTTTAATATGTGCACGTAGCCCGTTTAAAACCCCTGGAGCAGAAACGTTTATTTTGTAAGTATTAGGTGGTAATGGTTCTTTCTTTTCGCAAGAAACAAACAAAGCAATAACAGATAATAGAAGTAAAAACTTTTTCATAACTAGGTTAATTTAGCTGCAAATATAAGTGATATTACAGTTTTTAGACAAAAAAATATAGTTAACACTTAAAATAAGCTGTTAGGGTTCTGTTAAACTTTCATTTTTGCTACTTTTGCCAAAACATGTTTTATGGACTATGACGATTGTATCATCGCTTTAGCAACAGCTTCAGGTTCTGGAGCAATCGCTGTAATTAGACTTTCCGGTAAAGATGCTATCACGATGTGTGATGCACATTTTAAGTCAGTTAGCCATAAAAAGCTAGTTGACCAGAAAACGCATACCATCCATTTAGGGCATATTTTAAAGGATGGAAAAACATTAGATGAGGTTTTGGTCTCCGTTTTTAAGAATCCAAATTCATATACAGGCGAAAATGTTGTAGAAATTTCTTGCCATGGTAGTCCTTTTATACAGCAGGAAATCATTCAATTGTTTTTAAGGGCAGGCTGTCGTGTAGCTAATCCAGGAGAGTTTACCCTTAGAGCTTTTTTAAACGGAAAGTTAGACCTAAGTCAAGCCGAAGCCGTTGCCGATTTAATTGCAAGTGATAATGAAGCTTCACATCAAGTGGCTATGCAACAAATGCGTGGAGGTTTTAGTAATGAAATCAAATCATTAAGAGATGAGCTGCTCAATTTTGCATCACTTATTGAATTGGAATTGGATTTTGCTGAAGAAGATGTAGAGTTTGCCAATAGAGAGCAATTTAAAAGTTTGATAGAACGCATTACTAAAGTATTGAAGCATTTAATTGATTCATTTGCCATTGGTAACGTGATTAAAAATGGTATTCCAGTAGCTATTGTTGGTGAGCCTAATGTTGGTAAGTCTACACTGTTAAATGCCTTGTTAAATGAAGACAAAGCCATTGTAAGCGATATTGCTGGAACCACTAGAGATGCCATTGAAGACGAATTAACTATTGGAGGTATTGGCTTTAGGTTTATAGATACGGCAGGAATTCGTGACACTAAAGATGTTGTTGAAAGTATAGGCATAAAGAAGACTTTCGAAAAAATAGAACAATCACAAGTAGTCATTTATTTGTTTGATGCCGAAACTAGCATGTCTAACCTAGGAGTTGTGCTCATTGAAATTGAAAAAATAAAGAACAAGCATCCACAAAAACCGCTCATCATTATTGCCAATAAAATTGATAAATTGGATGACATTCAATTAGCAGCACTTACAAGCCATATTCCTCAAGCATTTTTGCTTTCAGCAAAAACAGGCTTTGGTGTAGAGCAATTAACTGAAAAACTATTAAACCTAATAAATACTGGAGCCTTGCGAAATAATGAAACCATTGTGACCAACTCTCGTCATTATGATGCCTTGTTAAAAGCCTTAGAGGAGATTCAAAAGGTACAACATGGTATGGATAATGATTTATCAGGAGACTTACTAGCCATAGATATCAGGCAAGCCTTATACCACTTTGGTGAAATAACAGGTGAAATTACCAGTGATGATCTGCTTGGTAACATATTTGCAAACTTTTGTATCGGGAAGTAACTTATTTTCTTTTTTTTGTTAATGTATTGATTTTACTGA
>JAGQYS010000019.1 GCA_020435965.1 Flavobacteriaceae bacterium
TATGTCTACCAGGTAGGTTAAATTTTAAATTTTTAATATTTTTATTAGGTGTTTGTACATCAAACACATAAGTTCCGTTTTCTATGGTTATGTTTTTTGCAACATAATCTGCATCTTCTTCAATGGCATAAGTGATTCCGTTTAAAGGCAATCCTTTTTTAATAAAAAGTTTTCCGTTAGGTTTTAGTTTTTCACTAAAAGCTTTAAAAGATTCTTTTAATTGTTCTGCGTTTCCATAAATATCAAGATGATCAGCATCCATTGACGTAATGCAAGCATAATCTGGTGATAAGGTTAAAAATGAGCGATCAAATTCATCAGCTTCAACAACTGACACTTTATTACCATTTTGGATTAAGTTCGAATTATAGTTTTCAGAAATCCCTCCTAAAAAGGCTGTCATTTCAACATCACATTCATTCAATAGATGACCTAAAATACTTGTGGTAGTTGTTTTACCATGTGTTCCAGCTACAGCCAGACAAATAGTGTTTTGAGTTATTAACCCAAGCACCTCTGATCTTTTCAATACCTTAAAACCGTTGTTGAAAAAATAGTTTAATTCACCATGATCTCTTGGAATCGCAGGAGTATAAACCACTAAAGTTTCTTGATTATTGAAGTATTGCGCAGAAATATCAGTATGGTCATCTATAAAATGAATACTTGCTCCTAAAGCTTCAAGAGCATCTGTAATCTCAGTTTTAGTTTTATCATAACCAGCAACATTTTTATTGGCAGCCATAAAATAACGAGCCAAGGCACTCATCCCAATGCCTCCTATACCAATAAAATAGACGTTATGTATCTGGTTTAATTTCAAATTCCTAATAATTTTTCAACCTCATCTGCAATATCTTTTGTTGCGTTGACTAAGGCTAGTTTTTTTATGTTCTTACTTAATAATTCTTGTCTTTCTTTTGAGCTATTTAACAAGGAAAACTTGTTTTCAAAATCTACATCCAAATCCTCTTCCTTAATGAGAATAGCTCCATCTTTTTCAACTATAGCATTTGCATTTTTTGTTTGATGATCTTCTGCCACGTTTGGTGAAGGAATAAAAATCACTGGCTTTCCCACAATACACAACTCAGAAACAGAACTTGCTCCAGCTCTTGATATAATAATGTCTGAAGCTGCATAAGCCATATCCATCCTATTTAAAAAAGCATGAACTTGAATGTCTTTAACATCATTATATATTTTATAATCTTGATAATATAGCTTACCACACTGCCAAATAATCTGTACGTTCTGTTCTTGAAAAAAATCGAGCTTTTTGACGATTAGTTCATTAATACGCTTGGCACCCAAACTACCACCTAAAACAAGTAAAGTAATTTTGTTGTGTTTTAGTTGAAAAAAATCTTTCGCTTCAATTGATTTATCTTCTAAACTGAGTAAATCCTGTCTCACTGGATTCCCGGTTTTTATGATTTTATCAGCTGGAAAAAATCGTTCAAGACCATCATAAGCCACACAAATTTTATTAGCTTTTTTTCCTAAAAATCTATTAGTTATTCCTGGATATGAGTTTTGCTCTTGAATTAAACTAGGTATTCCTTTTGATGTTGCAACTTGCAATAATGGTCCACTAGCAAAACCTCCAGTTCCAATGGCTACGTCAGGTTTAAATTGTTTCAATATTTTTTGAGACCTTAACAAACTAATGGTTAACTTAAATGGAAATGACAGGTTTTTAAGCGTTAATTTTCTTTGTATTCCTGATATCCACAAACCTTCAATATTATATCCTGCTTGTGGCACTTTTTCCATTTCCATTTTGCCCTTTGCTCCAACAAACAAAAACTCAGAGTCTGGAAAACGTGATTTTAATTCATTAGCAATAGAAATTGCAGGATAAATATGACCTCCAGTTCCTCCTCCAGATAAAATGATTCGATATGATTTACGATTTACCATTTACGATTTACGATTTTCGATTTCTCATAGTTTTTATTGATGCCACAACAATTGACAACAATTCATTTCCTTCTTTATGTAATCGATTGATTTCTTTATTTTCCCTATCACTGATTTCCGAAAACAACTCTAAGAAATACATGCTTTCATCTGCTTCTTCTTCTACAATTTTTAATTTATTAATAAAATCCGCATTGGATTTTGCTCTGCAAGCAGCTCTATAATTAGCACCTACAGAGCTTGAACTACGAATTAATTGACTACAGTAAGCATTATATTCTCTAGAAACTGGAAACTTTGTGCAAAGATTCCAACAATCAATTGCATATCTTTTTGTTCTATTTTTTAATTCTTGTTTCATTTTTAAATCGTAATTCTAAAATCGTACATCACAAATCCTAAATTGTTTCACTTAATATTTCAAGAGGGTTATCTTCATAATCTTCTTGCATTTTTATTTCTTCACGTTTAGCGCTTACACTTAAAATGATTCCAATAGCCAAACATGTCATCCAGATTGATGTTCCTCCGCTACTTATAAGTGGTAAGGTTTGTCCTGTTACAGGAAATAATTCAACAGCAACTGCCATATTTATTAAAGCCTGAAACACGATTGGCAAACCAACACCAACAACTAAAAGTTTTCCGAAAACTGTATCTGCTTTTTGAGAGACTATGACAATTCTAAACAGTAACCATAAATACAGGACTAATAAGAAAAGCCCTCCAGCTAGTCCATATTCTTCAACTATAATGGCAAAAATAAAATCTGATGACGATTGAGGCAAAAAGTTTTTCTGAATACTTTTTCCAGGACCAACACCTTGTATTCCACCTGATGCTATAGCAATTTTCGCCTTTTCTATTTGATAATCTGCTTCTGTATCTTCACCATTTGAGAAATTTTCTATTCGGCTCATCCAAGTATCCACACGATTAGGCATAGCTTCAGGAAATGCTTTAGCTGTAAGAATAAATAGCGTTAACACAACCAATCCTGAACCAACAATAATAGCCAAATAACGCAAAGGATAGCCTCCTAAAAATGTGAGTACAATGACCATGGTAAAAATAATGGCAGTCGTAGAAAAATTGGCTGGCAGAATAAGAACCAATACCAAGAAAACAGGCATCCATAAAGACAAAATGCTTTCTTTAAAAGTAATTTTCTTGTCTTGAATTTTTGACAAATAGCGAGCTACATAAACCATCAATACAACTGCTGCTAAAGTTGAAGGCTGAAACGTAAAACCAACTAAAGGTACTCTAATCCAACGTTTGGCATTGGTAGCACTTTCAGCAACATCAGGTTGTAGCATGGTTACAGCCAAAAGCACCAAAACTACTGGGATCATAATCATTGAAAGCCCTCTAAAATATCGATATGGTATTTTATGAACTCCATAAATAATAGCAAAGCCCAAAAACAAATGAAGGAAGTGTTTTACAAAATAATTGAATGTATCTCCATCTCCACTTACATACGCCAAGTTGCTTGCAGCACTATAAACTGGCAAAAACGAAAATATAGCCAATAGTGCAGCTATGGCCCAAATTAGTCGATCTCCTTTTATGTTACTGAATAGTGTTTGCACTTTTTCTTTTACAATTTTCTTACTGCTTCTTTAAATTGTCTACCTCTGTCTTCGTAGTTTTCAAACAAATCAAAACTTGCGCATGCTGGTGATAAAAGCACATTATCGCCTGCTTCTGCAATTTTGTATGCAATCTTAACGGCTTCACTCATGTACTGAGTTTCAACAATTATGTCGACCATGTTCCCAAAATTTTCGAATAACTTTTTGTTATCTACTCCTAAACAAATAATGGCTTTTACATTTTTGTTTACAAAAGGAAATAAGGATTCATAATTATTCCCTTTATCTTGACCTCCTACTATCCAAACCGTTGGCGCTTCCATGCTCTCTAAAGCATAATAAGTTGCATTAACGTTGGTTGCTTTTGAATCGTTTATGTATTGTACTTTGTTTATACGAAGTACATGTTCTAAACGATGTTCTGCACCTTGAAAATTCTCAAGGCTTTCACGAATTGTGTTTTTCCTAATTCGCAGTAGTTGCGCGACAGTTGAAGCTGCCATCGCATTTTTAATATTGTGTTTTCCCTCTAGTGCTAAATTTGCTGTTGGCATAATTATTTGGCTATTATCAATGTTTATTATTATGTTTTTATCTTCTAAAAAAGTTCCTTGATCCAATTTCTGTGTTAATGAAAAAGGCAATAATGTTGATTGAATTGAATGTTGTTTTAAATAAGCTTCTATGACCTCATCATCTGCATCATAAATCAGGTAATCGTCTTTAGTTTGGTTCATTGCAATCCTGAATTTTGATGCTATATAATTTTCAAACTTATAGTCATATCTATCCAAATGATCTGGTGTGATATTGGTAATAACAGCGATTTCCGGTTTGAAGTTTACAATACCATCCAATTGAAAACTACTGAGCTCCAAAACGTAATGCTCAACATTGGTTTCGGCAACCTGTTTTGCAAAGCTATCACCAATATTTCCTGCCATTCCAACCTTTAATCCAGCTTCTTTTAAAATATGATGCGTTAACATGGTTGTGGTAGTTTTACCATTGCTTCCTGTAATTCCAATGATTTGTGCATTGGTAAATTGTGAAGCAAATTCAATTTCTGAAATCACAGGAATCCCTTTTGAAATGAATTGCTTTACAACATCAACTTTGTCAGGTATTCCGGGACTTTTCACCACAACATCTGCATTTAGTAATTTTTCTAAAGAATGCTGTTTTTCTTCCCATTCAATCTCATTATGTATAAGAACGTCTTTGTATTTTTTCTTTATCTCTCCTTTATCAGACACAAACACTTCATAGTTTTTTAGTTTTCCTAAAAGTGCTGTACCAACTCCACTCTCTCCTCCTCCAAGAATGACAAGCCTCCCAAACCCTCCAAAGGAGGGCTTATCATTTTTCTCTCTATTATTCTCTCCTCTCATATTCTAATCCATTACTTTTCTCTTCCCTTTGGGAAGAGATTAAGAGATGGTCTCTATCTAATTTTCAATGTCACGATAGAAATGATTGCCAACAGAATACCAATAATCCAAAATCGTGTTACAATTTTGCTTTCGTGATATCCCGATTTTTGAAAATGATGATGCAATGGTGACATCTTAAAAATGCGTCGACCTTCACCATACTTCTTCCTTGTATATTTAAAGTAGCTCACTTGCATGACTACAGATAAATTTTCGGCTAAGAAAATGCCACACAGCACAGGTATTAACCACTCCTTTCTTACTGCAATGGCTATTACTGCAATGATTCCACCAATGGTTAAACTTCCTGTGTCTCCCATAAACACTTGTGCAGGATAGGTGTTGTACCATAAAAACCCTATAAGCGCTCCAACAAAAGCTGCGATGTAAATTGTGATTTCCTCTACACGAGGTATGTACATTATATTGAGGTAATCTGAAAAGATAATATTACCAGAAACCCAAGCAAAAATGCCTAAAGTGAGTACAATTATTGCCGAAGTACCTGCTGCCAAGCCATCGATACCATCTGTGAGGTTGGCTCCATTTGACACAGCAGTTATAATAAAAATGGCTACAAGAATAAATATAATCCAAGAGTATTTTTGCAGATCTGGGCTAATCCAAGTAATCAAGCTTGCGTAATCAAACTCATTCCCTTTTACGAATGGAATGGTTGTTTTTGTAGACTTTGCCTCATCTTCAAATAACTTTGCAGGTGCAATATTTGGGTTTTCTGCCAATAATTCTTGCTGCTGAGCTATTGGTAATTTTTCTTTAATGGTTACATCATCACTAAAGTAAAGTGTTGTACCAACAATAATTCCCAATCCAACTTGACCTAAAACTTTAAATCGTCCTTTTAATCCTTCTTTATTTTTTTTGAATTTCTTAATGTAATCATCAATAAACCCAATAATTCCCATCCAAACAGTGGTAATTAAAAGTAAGATGATGTAAATATTCTCTAGTTTTGCCAATAAGATTACTGGAATCAATGTCGCAAGAATAATGATCAATCCACCCATTGTTGGTGTTCCAGCTTTTTCTGCCTGGCCTTCCAATCCTAAATCTCTAACGGTTTCTCCTACCTGCTTTTTTTGTAAATATTTAATGATTCGTTTACCGTAAATGGTTGAAATAAGCAAAGACAAAATAATAGCAACAGCAGCCCTAAAAGTGATGAACCCAAATAATGAAGCTCCAGGAATTTGGAATTGTTTTTCTAAATATTCAAAAAGGTAATACAACATATACTTTTTCCTTAACAACCCTTCGACTGCGCTCAGGGAGACATTTTACATCTTAATTATTTCTGTAATTGTTTTAAAAATTCTTCTAATATTTTATAGTCATCAAAATCAATGCGTTTACCATTAATTTCCTGATACGTTTCATGTCCTTTTCCAGCAACTAAAATAATGTCGTTAGGCTGCGCTAATTGACAAGCCGTTTTAATGGCTTGTTTTCTATCTACAATGGATAGTGTCTTTTTAAAATGTTGTGGTTCAACTCCAGCTTCCATATCTTCAATAATCTGTTCAGGTTTTTCCGAACGTGGATTATCACTAGTGAAAATCACTTTGGTACTTAACGCTGAGGCGATATTTGCCATTTTTGGACGCTTGGTTTTATCTCTGTCTCCACCACAACCAACAACTGTAATTAAATCTTCGTTTTGAGTGCGAATGGTATTAATGGTTTCCAACACATTTTTAAGCGCATCAGGAGTATGTGCATAATCAACAATTGCTGTAATATCATTTGCGATTAGGTATTGGAATCTTCCACTTACGCTTTCCAATTCACTTAAAAGTCTTAGTATTTCTACGCTTTCTAAGCCTAACAAATCTGCTGCTCCATAAATTGCCAATACATTATAAGCGTTGAAATTTCCTATGAGTTTAGACCAAACCTCATTGTCGTTAATTTTAAGAAGCAAACCATTTAATTGGTTTTCTAAAATTTGCGCTCTATAATCGGCATATGTCTTTAGTGCATAAGTGTATTTTTTGGATGCCGTATTCTGAAGCATAAACAAACCGTTCTTATCATCAACATTGACTAGCGAAAATGCGGTACGAGGTAACTCATCAAAAAATGCTTTTTTAACATCTCGATACTCTGAAAAGGTGTCGTGGTAATCTAAGTGATCGTGTGATAGATTAGTAAATATTCCTCCAGCGAAATGCAACCCTTCGGTTCTTCTTTGATGAATTCCATGAGAGCTTACTTCCATAAAACAAAACTCAACGCCATGATCATTCATCTCACTCAAATACTTATTAATAGTTAATGAATCAGGTGTGGTATGCGTTGCTTTATACTCTACATCGTTAACCAATATTTTAACTGTTGAAAGCAGCCCAACTTTAAAACCAGCTTTTTTGAACAGTGTGTAGAGTAGAGTTGCAATAGTGGTTTTCCCATTCGTTCCAGTAACACCAATTAATTTTAAATTTTTTGAAGGTGAATCATAGTAATTGGATGCCATGATTGCTAAAGCACTATTGGAATTTTCAACTTGCACATAGGTAATTCCATCCTCTAATTTCTCAGGAAGGTGTTCAACAATGATTGCTATAGCACCATTTTTAATTGCAACATCTATAAAATTGTGTCCATCTACAACTTGTCCCTTTATCGCAACAAACACGTCATTTTTTTGAATTTTTCTTGAATCAAATTGAATTGAACCAACAGCTACACTTGTGTTGCCTACTACAGCTTCAAGTGTTACTTTGTACAATATGTTTTTCAATTCAATCATGATAGTTCGAGCACTATGGTTTGTTTTGAGTTTAGCTTTGTTCCTTTAGAAACGGATTGTTTTTTTACTTTTCCGCTACCAATAATTTTTACTTTCATCCCAATATTTTCTAGCAAAGTGATGGCATCCATTGCTGGCATTCCACTTAAATCTGGCATAATGGTTTTGTATTTCTGAGCCGTATCGAAATAATTATCGTAGTTGCTTTTAATAGCCAGATCCTGAACTTCTAAATCTTGAATTTCATCAACAATAGGTGTATCAGTATATATCTTTTGTGCAATTTTTTTGAATACAGGACCAGATACATCAGCGCCATAATAACCTACACTTTTATCTGGTTCATGAATAACTACAATGCAAGAGTATTTTGGGTTTTCTGCTGGAAAATAACCTACAAAAGATGAGATGTAATTAAGTTTTTCTTTGTCTCTGTAATCTTTCTGGCACGTTCCAGTTTTCCCTGCCATAGAAAAGTTTTCGGAGTACAAACCATTTCCTGTTCCGTGATCTTTCTCAACAACATTTTTAAGTAATTTCTGTAATTTTGAAACCGTTTCTGGCGAACAAATTTTAGAGTTTATAACTTCTTTGTCAAAAGATTCAATCGTATTACCAAACTCTTTAACTTCTCTTAAAAATCGAGGTTTTACCATTTCGCCATTATTGGCAATGGCATTATAAAAGGTTAATGTTTGCAGTGGAGTAAACGATACTCCATAACCATAAGCCATCCACTCGAGTGCAATTCCGCTCCAACGATTATTTTTTATTCTTGGATCTGGAATGATAGGCTTACCTTCACCTATGATAGGTAAATCAAGAGTGTTCTGAAGGTTCATTGCATACAACCCATCTACAAATTTTTTCGGATTATCCTTATAACTGTTATGAATTGCTTTTACAATTCCAGTATTAGATGAGACTTCAAATGCTTTTGCAATACTGATTTTGCCATAACCTCCATTTTTGGAATCTCTTACTTTTTTACCATAATAAGTTAAAATTCCATTTTCAGTATCTACTACTGTAGAAGTGTCAATAACCTTGTCTTCCAAAGCAACAGCTAAAGCCATTAATTTAAATGTAGAACCAGGTTCATGAGATTCTCCTACTGCATAATTAAGTCGTTCGTAGTACTTTCCTACTTGATTTCGTCCAAGGTTTGATATGGCTTTAATCTCACCTGTTTTGGTTTCCATAACAACGACAGTACCATGATCTGCCTTGTGTTTTTCCAATTGCTCCAACAAGGCGTGATGTGCTATATCTTGAATATTAACATCAATGGTTGTATAAAGGTCATAACCATCTTTTGGTTCAATTTGGTCGTAATCTCCAATAGGTTTCCATTGTCCTTTTCCTATTCTTTGTTTTAGTCGTCGTCCATCTTTTCCTCTTAGGTATTGTTCTCCAAAGGCACCTTCAATTCCTGCTCTGGTAACATTTTCATTTTCATCAAATCGCTCATAACCAATGGATCTTTGAGCAATTTCACCCATTGGATGTTCTCTTTTGGTTTTCTGCTCAACAATTAGACCTCCTTTAAAAGCTCCCATTTTAAGCAAGGGAAAATTTCTGATTCTTATATAGTTTGAATAGCCAAGATTTCTACCGAGTAAGAAGTATCTGTTTTTATTTGCTCTAGCTTTTCGCAACTCTTTCTCAAAATAGCTGGATGTTTTTCCATGAAATTTTGCTAAAGAGTCTGAAAGTGGCTTTATGTATTTTTCGAAATTTTTAGCTGAAGGTGTTATAGCATCAAAACGAAGATCATATTTAGGCACAGAAGTTGCCAGCAGGTTTCCATTGGCCGAGTACACATTGCCTCTATTTGCAGGAATCACGACATTTTGAATGGTTCTTTGTTCTGCTAAATCTCTATATTCATTGCCATGAACAAACTGTATGTTTACCAATTTAACCACAACAAGAACCGCAAAGATGAACATACATCCAGCTACAAAATACAATCGGTTTAATATGTTCTTCTCGTTTATTGCCAAGGCAGAACTTTAATTTTTAGATTTAACTTTAATTTTTTTAGGAGGCACTTCTGATGGCGACAAACCTTTATCTGTTAGTTTTTTTATTACAGAAGATTCCATTTTTAATTGCATTAGCTTTTGACGTCCATCAACAAAAGCCGACCTTAATTCTTTTACTTCTTCTTTAAGATTTGCTATTTCATAAACTTTTCTATCAGCACTATGAGAGCTTGCGATCATAATTACAGCGAGTACAGACAGAAACAGAATTAACCTCCAATTCTTAAACGAATCATCACTGATTAAAAAGGTCCCTCTTAATACACTGTAAATGCTCTTTTTCATTATATCTATCTTTCAAGACTCTTCCTTATAGGAAGAATTATAATTTTTCAGCTATTCTTAGCTTTGCACTTCTTGCTCTATTATTTAATTTTATTTCTTCATGACTTGGTACAATAAGATTCCCGATTTTTTTTAAAGGAACACTTACATTGCCAAATACATCCTTCTCAGGTTCACCTTCAAACATTCCACTTCTAATGAATCTTTTCACTAATCTATCCTCAAGCGAGTGGTAGGATATAAAACTCAATCGACCTCCTTTTTTGAGTATTTCAGGTGTTTGCAACAAAAACTCCTTTAAAGCTTCTATTTCCTGATTTACTTCTATTCGAATTGCTTGGTAGATTTGGGCTAAAATTTTATTCTCTTTTCTTGGTGGCAAATATTTTTTCAAAACAGTTTTTAATTGCTCAGAAGTGATAATTTCATTTTCTTTTCTTGCTGCAATAATTGTTCTTGCTAAAGCTGGCGCATTTCTTAATTCACCATATTGCCAAAACACTTGTCTTAGTTGCTCTTCATCATATTCATTAACAACATGAAACGCCGACAGTTGTTCTTGCTGATTCATTCTCATATCGAGGTTAGATTCAAATCTGGTTGAAAAACCTCTACCTGGGATATCAATTTGGTGTGATGACACACCAAAATCAGCAAGAATACCGTCAATTGACATTACGCCATGAAATTTCAGGAAACGTTTTACGTACCTGAAATTTTCATTAATTAGCGTAAATCTGCTATCATCAATTCTATTTAAAAGAGCGTCTTGATCTTGATCAAATGCTATTAATCGTCCATCTTTACCAAGTCTTTTTAATATTTCCTTGCTATGGCCTCCACCTCCAAAAGTGACGTCGACGTAAGTGCCATTTTCTATAATATTTAAACCATCTACAGTTTCCTTTAATAAAACTGGATTATGATATTGCTGCATCGTCATCATCTTGTCCCATTACGTCTTCAGCTAAATCTGCAAAATCTATTGCAGCATCATCAATTGCTTTCTCATAGTTATCCTTATCCCAAATTTCAACAATGTTAACTGCTGATGAGACCACTAATTCTTTTGAAATTCCAGCAAAAGCAATAAGATCTTTTGGGATTAAGAGCCTACCCGAAGCATCCAATTCCACAACTTTTACTCCTGCTGTAAATCGTCTGATGAAATCATTATTTTTCTTTTTAAAACGATTTAGCTTGTTTACTTTTTGCATTAAACTTTCCCACTCACTCATTGGATACAATTCTAAACAAGGCTGGAATACTGCACGTTTTAACACAAAACCATTTTGCATCACAGGAGACAACTGCTTCTTCAAAGCCGAAGGAAGCATCAACCTTCCTTTGGCATCAGCCTTGCATTCGTATGTTCCTATTAATGAATTCAACGTACTCTGGTTTTAATATATAAGTTTCAAATCTAAAAAAATTTTACCACATTTTACCACGATTTCCCACTTTGTTGATAAAATTCTACAAAAAGATCATTTTATCGATAAAATTCTTTTTCAAATCATGCATATTAAGTAGTTAGCTTGCATAAGTTTTAATTAACACTTGTCAGTCATTTTTGTTAAAAGGCATTCTTTATGTTAAATAAATTTATGTAGATTTGCTTCGACGAGAATTGACAACCATCGATGCCACATAGATTAAAAAAAGAAAGGGATTACAGTTATATTGAAATTGGAGAAGGAACACCAATAATTGTGCTGCACGGACTTATGGGAGGATTAAGTAACTTTAAAGCTGTTACTGATTTTTTTAGCAAAAATGGGTACAAAGTTGTGATTCCAGAATTACCTATTTACACCATGTCGCTACTTAAGACCAATGTAAAAAGCTTTGCAAAATATTTGCATGATTTTATAGATTTTAAAGGTTATAATGAGGTCATTTTACTTGGAAACTCTTTAGGTGGACACATTGGGCTGTATCACACAAAAATGTTTAACGAAAAAGTGAAAGCATTAGTAATTACTGGGAGTTCTGGTCTTTATGAGAGCGCTATGGGAGGCGGCTACACCAAACGAAGTGATTACGAAGTTATCAAGAAAAAAGCACAAGATGTATTTTATGATCCTGCTGTAGCCACAAAAGACATTGTAGATGAGGTTTATGCTACTGTAAATGACAGAAACAAACTGATTAAAACTCTAGCCATAGCAAAAAGTGCAATACGTCACAATATGGCAAAAGACTTGCCAAAAATGCAAACACCAACCTGTATTATTTGGGGAAAAAACGATACTGTAACTCCACCGAATGTTGCAGAGGAATTTCATGAACTTTTACCAGACTCTGATTTATTTTGGATTGATAAATGTGGTCATGCTGCCATGATGGAACACCCTGAAGAATTTAATGCCATACTACACAAATGGTTACTAGATAGAGGTTTTTAAATTTAAAATTTTCGTTTTCGCGGAAAGTAAATATGAAAATAAAAACAGCCGAATTTGTTGTAAGTAACCAAGATGTAGACAAATGCCCGAAAAACCATATCCCAGAATATGCTTTTATTGGCAGAAGTAATGTTGGAAAGTCGTCTTTAATTAATATGCTTACAAGCCGGAAAAATTTAGCAAAAACTTCTGGGCGACCTGGAAAAACGCAACTTATCAATCACTTTATCATCAACAGCAATTGGTATTTGGTTGACTTACCTGGTTATGGTTATGCAAGAGTTTCAAAATCATCAAAAAAAACCTTTCAAAAGTTTATCACTGAATATTTTGAGCAAAGACAACAATTGGTTTGCGCCTTTGTACTTGTTGATGTTCGTCACGAGCCTCAACCTATAGATTTAAATTTCATGGAATGGCTTGGTGAACACAGTATACCGTTTTGTATTATATTTACAAAAGCTGATAAATTAAAACCAAAGGCTATTGAAAACCATGTTGAAGCCTATAAACAAATTATGCTTGAAACTTGGGAAGACATGCCTCAATACTTCATCACTTCCTCATCAAAAGGGATTGGCCAAGAGGAACTTTTGGAATATATTGACACCATTAACAACTCATTAAATTCCTAGTTTTTTAACACCTCTTCTAATGGAGTTCCTGTATTTCCGTTAGGAAAACTAATACCCAATAATGTTGTTATGGTTGGAGCTATATCAACAATTTGTGTTTTCTTAACTGTGCTGCCATTATGTATTCCTTTCCCAAAAAACAACAATGGCACATGTGTATCATAACTTTGTCCAGAACCATGAGTTGACCCTGTTTGGCTATATGAAATTACGGCTGGATTGTATATATAAATAACATCGCCAGAACTTTTTTGATTGTAACCATTTTGAACCAAAAGTTCTATGCCATTAAAAAAAGAAGAGCTAGACATAGATTTTGCTGTATAAGCTTTATAGATATCCTTATAAGTAATAATTTCGTTCACTATGGCTTCTTGTACATCGTTTAAATTTAAATTAAGTTCTTTTAATTTTTCATGATCCAAAAACACTTGATTATTGCTCACATTTTTAATTAGTTCTGCAGATTTATAAGTGTTAAACATAAAATTGTTTAGTTTTTGTTTTGACTCATTAGAATTGAAATAACCAGAAGGTATTTTAAGGCTTGTTAAGTATGCTGGTACATTAACTGCTGCATGATCTGCGGTTAAAAAAACGGTATACTGGCCTTTACCTACCTTAGCATCAAGTGCATTGAATAACCGTTCCAAATCTTTGTCAAGACGAATGTAAGTGTCTTGCACCTCTTTTGAATTTACTCCAAAATTATGTCCAACATAATCCGTACTAGAATAACTTAAAGTTAAGACATCAGTTATATTATCTTTACCTAATTGTTCACCTTCAATGGCTGCTATTGCAAAATCTGTAGTAAGGCTGCTTCCGTATGGTGTGGCTTTTAAAATATCGTAACCACCATTGTCTTTACTAAGTGTTTTTAAATCATACGGAAAAGTTGCGGTTTCTTTACCTTTAAAACCACCTTCAAAATTATTTAAATCACTACCACTTTCCTTGTAGGTATTAATATTGTAGAGTGTGTTCCATTCCTTCAGGTAATTTTCGGCTGGATTTTTTGAGTTAAATTCCTTGACCCATTTAGGTAATTCCTGAATATAAAAACTACTCGAAATCCAACGTCCTTGATCTTTGCCATGAAACCAATAAGCTGCATTTGCTGTATGACCAGCAGGTAAAATAGCTCCTCGATCTTTTATAGCAATTCCAATGGTTTTTCCTCTCATTTGAGTAAACAATCTGTTTTCGTCGGCAAAACTTGTTGTTAACATTCTATGAGGAGACATTTTCCCAGCATCATCTTCTGTGCCAATAGGCTCTACATTATCATCTCCAGCACAATAAATGGTTTTATTATTGTACTTATCATACCAACTATTTGAAATTATACCATGATATTTTGGGGTTGTTCCAGTAAAAACTGAGGTATGTCCAGGTGCTGTATATGTTGGCACATAGTTATAATGGTTGTTTTTGCAGTTAAAACCCTCGTTCATCATGCGTTTAAAACCACCATTCCCAAAATGGTTTTCAAAACGGGTTAAATAATCGTATCGCATTTGGTCTACAACAATACCAACAACAAGCTTTGGCTTATCTGAACCAATTTGTCCTATTGAAAAATTTATAGAGAGGATGATTACGAAAAAGCTAATTAAATACTTCATGTCTTTTTTATATGAATGTGATTTTCAAAAATAAGAAATTTAGCAAGTTTTGTTCTTAAATTCTCATTAAATAATCACCGCTTTCATATAAATCATTAATCATTCCATATTATACTAAGTAACTATTATTCTTTTATAATAAATTACATAGTAAACGTTATATTTTTTTACTTTAGCGATAATAAAAATTAACATGACATACCTTCATAATATTGGACTTTATTTTTTAATGATAAAGGAGATGTTTCGCAAACCAACCAAATGGTCTGTAATGAAACATCTGATTTTAAAAGATGTTGATGACCTTATTATTGGCTCGTTAGGTATTGTTGCCTTTATTTCGTTTTTTGTAGGAGGTGTTATCACTATTCAAACCGCGCTTAATATTGACAATCCGCTCATTCCAAAATATCTTGTTGGGTTTGCAACTAGGCAATCTGTAATTTTAGAGTTTGCTCCTACTTTTACATCAATTATCATGGCTGGTAAAGTAGGCTCGTTTATCACATCTAGTATTGGCACAATGAGAGTAACAGAGCAGATTGATGCTCTTGAAGTTATGGGAATAAATAGTTTAAATTATCTCGTTTTTCCTAAAGCAGTGGCTTTAATGCTCTATCCTTTTGCCATAGCAATTGGTATGTTTTTGGGGATTTTAGGAGGAATGGCAGCTTGTGTGCTTGGTGGCTATACAACTTTAGATGATTACATTTTAGGCTTACAGACCGATTTTAATTCATTTCACATGACTTATTCGTTTATTAAGACCTTTATTTTTGCTTTTGTATTGGCAACCATTCCATCATTTCATGGTTACTACATGAAAGGCGGTGCTTTAGAAGTTGGTAAAGCCAGTACAACATCTTTTGTTTGGACAGCAGTTGTGATTATTTTATTGAACTATATATTAACTGATATGCTTTTAGGATAATGATTATAGTTGAAGACTTACATAAATCGTTTGGAGATGCTCATGTTTTAAAGGGTATCAGTACTACTTTTGATAAAGGAAAGACCAATTTAATCATTGGGCAAAGTGGCTCAGGGAAAACAGTTTTTCTAAAATGCCTTTTAGGTTTATTTGACTATGAATCAGGTACTATATCTTACGATGGTAAAATATTTTCAAAATTATCTGAAGATGAGAAAAGAGATATTCGTGCGCAAATTGGTATGGTTTTTCAAGGAAGTGCTCTGTTTGACTCCATGACCATTGCAGAAAATGTGATGTTCCCTTTAAAGATGTTTACTAAGATGAGCAAAAGTGAAATGGAAGATCGTGCAGACGTGGTTTTAAAGCGTGTTAATTTGGACGATGCTCATAAAAAAATGCCAAGTGAAGCTTCAGGAGGTATGCAAAAACGTGTAGCTATTGCAAGAGCTATTGTTAACAATCCGAAATATTTGTTTTGCGATGAACCCAATTCTGGTTTGGATCCGAAAACAGCTATTGTGATCGATAATTTGATTCAAGAAATTACTGATGAATACCAAATTGTAACCGTAATCAATTCTCACGACATGAATTCTGTAATGGAAATTGGCGAAAAAATAGTCTTCTTAAAAGATGGTCACAAAGCTTGGGAAGGCTCAAAAGAAACCATTTTTAAAACCGATAACGAAGTTGTTACAGATTTTGTATACTCTTCAAATCTATTTAAAAAAGTACGCAAAATGTATTTGGAAGAAAACCATTAATTAGTTTCTTTTAATTAATACATTCTTAATATTTAATTCCTTTTTTAACCACTCATTAAGCTGTTGTTCTCTTACAGACACAATGCTATCTGTTAAACTAGCATTCCAACGCACACTTGCAACAGCAATAGTGTCAACTTTACGAAAATCTGATGATTCTAGCATTTTAGCATATCCAAAATACTGAAGATCTGTAAACTCAATTTTGGCATCTTTTGCCAGCAAGCTAAATTCATTCACATCTAAAAGATTACCTTTTTTAGCATAATAGACCTTAATACTATCTAACTCTTTTTGCTTTACAAATAGGAGGCTATCTCTTTTTTCAACACTAACAAGTGCGTTGTCGTACAAATCCATTAAACGTTCTGCACTCACGTTTTTATTTCCATTAATGATTAAGTCAAATTCTTTGATATTATTGTATTTGTTAAGCTCGTTTCTCAAGTCTGTTTCCGTGGCTTCAGCAATCTCACCGTTAAAAAACAACGTGATTGTTTTATTATCTGGATCCAGTTTTTCACGTTGTAACCAAAGGGATTCGTTCGATTCAACTTCTTTTGTGATAAATTGTTTATAATCATTCTCCAGTTTACTCTCTACCCAAACGTTGTAAAACGTCCATCCAGCTGGAACCATAGCAATGAAAGCCAATAATCCTGCAAATTTTGCAATTCTTCTTCTTTTAGCTGAATTGGCATAACGAAGCATTGGAAAACGTAACAATTTCAACACCAAAAACGTCGCTAAGGCAATAAAAACTGTATTGATACTAAAGAGATACATGGCTCCACCAAAATAACTCCAGTTTCCTTTAGCCAAACCATATCCAGCAGTACAAAGTGGTGGCATTAAAGCCGTAGCAATAGCAACGCCAAATATAACAGAAGCTATAGTTCCCTTTTTGGTTCTTGCAATAATAAGTGCCAAGCCACCAAAAAATGCAATGAGTACATCTCTTATGTCTGGACGTGTTCTACCTAATAATTCTGAAGTGTCTTCACTAAGAGGGAACAGCCAAAAGAACAAAAATGCAGTTAGCAAACTTAACACAATCATGACTGCCAGATTGATGAGTGACTTACGAAGCGTATCAATATCATTAATAGCTATAGACATACCTACTCCAAGAATCGGTCCCATTAATGGCGAAATAAGCATGGCTCCAATTACAACTGCTGTAGAGTTAGCGTTTAGACCAACTGAAGCGACCATAATTGAGCAAATTAAAATCCAAGCTGTTGCACCTTTAAAGGGAATATCTGCCTTGATAGCATCTATAGTTGCATCTCTATCTGTATCATTTCTGAAACTGAAAATTCCATACAAAAATTGCTTAGAACTGCTTACAAGTCCTTTAGCGTCTTTTACTATAGCTTCTTTTTGTTCTTCAACAGCTTTTTCTTGAGTCTTTTGCTCTTCTTCTTCTGAAAAGTTGAACTTATTTTCTTGATTATCCATAAGATTCCCCAAATTTATCTTTAACCTTTTGCAACACCTTCTTTATGTCTTGCTCTTTTGCTTTCGGAAAGATAAGCAAAACTTCATCTTTATCAACAATAATATAATCTTTCAAGCCATCAATTATTACAATTTTATTCTTGTTGGTCCTAATCATATTTCCAGAGGCATCTTTTGCTAATATTTGTGCATTAACTACTGCGTTTTGTTGTGAGTCTTTATCAAGCTTGTCATACAGACTTCCCCAAGTCCCAAGGTCATTCCAATCAAAAGTAGCAGTTAACACATAAACGTTATTGCTTTTTTCCATTATGGCATAATCCACTGAAATATTTTCAGCCTTGCCATAATTATCTTTTATAAAATCGTCTTCAAAATCGGTGTTATAAACATCAATACCTCGTTCAAATAATTGATATAATTCTGGCTGATTTATTTTAAATGCATTAACTACACTATTAACACTCCATATAAAAATGCCAGCATTCCATAAAAAATTGCCTTTTGCTATAAACTCTTTTGCTGTATTGTAATCTGGTTTTTCTCGAAATTGATTAACAGATTTAATATTTGAAGTATTTGATTTGTCATATTCAATATAACCATAACCTGTATTTGGAAACGTTGGTTTTATTCCTAAGGTCATTAAGGCATCGTTTGTTGCACAAAAGTCGAAAGCTTTCTGTACATTTTCAGTAAAAGCGTTTTCATCTTCAATCCAATGGTCACTTGGTGCCACAATTATTACAGCATCTTTATTTTCCTTTTGAATTTTTAATGCGGCATATAAAATACAAGGTGCAGTATTGCGCATTGCTGGTTCTAAAACCACTTGTCTTTTTGTAACTTTTGGTAGTTGCTCAAATACCAAATCGTTATAACGTTCATTGGTAAGAATAAAAATGTTTTCTTTAGGGATAATATGACTTAGGCGACTGAATGTTTTTTGAATGAGTGTTTCACCTGTTCCCAACATATCGTGAAATTGTTTAGGAAACTCTTGTGTACTTAAAGGCCAAAATCTTGAGCCTACTCCTCCAGCCATTAAAATGGCATAATAATTTTTGTTCATTCTACTAATTTAATAATTCCACCTCAGCATTCGGATTGAAAAGATACAACTTTCCTGTTTTTACTTCTATACATTCAAAACGCTTTCTACGTTGTTCGCCTTTTAAAAATATTCTACCATTATATAACTTGAAACTTCGCCCTCTTGGTACTTCAAACACATAAAATTTATCATTGGCTTCATCAAACTGTTTTAAAGCTAAGGCTAACTGAGCATCTGTATCGCTTGATGCTTTTGGGTTTTTAAAGTGCTTTGCTAACAGAGGTAATAATTCATTAGGAAAAATTTCAGGGTTTAAAAATGGCAGCATCAAACGCTGAAAAGTTCGCTTCCACTCTATACCATGAGGTTTTATAAAGCGACCATACTCTTTATATGCTTCAAAATGTGCAATTTCATGAATCAAAGTCATTAAAAACCGATAACTATTTAAATTTGAATTTACTGTTATTTGATGTTTCCCATTTGGCAATCGTTTATAATCGCCATGTCTTGTTTTACGCTCATTTTTAACTTTAACAACTAAATGATCATGAGCCAAAAGCTCTAAAACTTTTGGAATTGCTGGCTCAGGAATGTATGGTTTAAGCGTATTTTGCATGTGAGCAAAAATAAGAGATTAAATTGCGTTTGCATAACAAATCTTTTAAATTAGCATGGATGAAGCAATCCAAATTAATTCTTCCAATCATAGTGGTTTCACAGTTTTGTTGTACATCACTTTGGTTTGCTGGTAATGGCGTCATGAACGACTTCGTTTCAACTTTTAATTTAGACGCTTCTGCTGTTGGGCATTTAACTTCAGCCGTTCAGCTTGGGTTTATTTCAGGTACTTTAATTTTTGCTCTTATGACCATTGCAGATCGTTTTTCGCCATCTAAAGTGTTTTTTGTTTGTGCACTTATTGGAAGCCTATTCAATTTAGCAACGATTCTCGATAATCAAACGTTATATTCTTTAATTGCTATCCGATTTTGTACAGGATTTTTCCTTGCTGGTATTTATCCTGTTGGCATGAAAATAGCTGCAGACTATTTTGATAAAGGCTTAGGTTTGTCTTTAGGTTATTTGGTTGGTGCTTTGGTTGTTGGCACAGCATTTCCGCATTTTCTAAAAGCTTTTGACACGAATGTAAACTGGCAATATCTCATCATTTTTATTTCAGTAATTGCATCCATTGGTGGTATTCTCATGTTGCTGTTTGTACCAAATGGTCCTTACAGAAAATCAGGCCAGAAACTTCAACTTAATGCTTGGCTGCTAAATTTCAATGATAAGAACTTTAGAGCAGCTGCCTTTGGTTATTTTGGACATATGTGGGAATTGTATGCCTTTTGGGCTTTTGCGCCTTTAATTCTTTCAACTTTTCTTTCTAATAATTCAACATTAAGCTTTAATGTGTCGTTGTGGTCGTTTATTGTTATTGCTGTTGGAGGTTTGGCTTGCGTGCTCAGTGGTTATTTTTCATTACTTTACAAAACAAAACGTGTTGCTTTTGTGGCTTTACTTTTGTCTTGTTTGTGCTGCTTAATATCGCCTTTAATATTTCAATCCAATTCTGAGTTTTTATGTTTAGGATTTTTAATGTTTTGGGGAATTGTAGTCATTGCAGATTCTCCTTTATTTTCAACACTTGTGGCTCAAAATGCCATTCCAAAATTAAAAGGCACTGCATTAACCATGGTGAATTGTATTGGTTTTAGTATAACCATTATTAGTATTCAATTACTAAATTATGTTGCCACAATTTGGAATCCAAATTATATCTTTATGCTATTGGCTATTGGTCCTTTTTTAGGACTTATAGCACTTTACAAAAACACTTAATTGCTTATGAACATTATCAAGCCAACCTTAATATTAGACGAAGCCAAATGCAAAGCCAATATTGTGTTTATGGCAAACAAAGCAAAGAAACATAACGTAGTGTTACGACCTCATTTTAAAACACATCAATCGCTGGACATTGGCAGATGGTTTAAAGATGTTGGTATTACTAAAATTACAGTATCATCTTTAGATATGGCTGAATATTTTGCTGAAGAATGGAACGATATTACTGTGGCTTTTCCTGTAAATATTTTAGAAATTGAAACCATAAACCGATTGGCTAAAAAAATAACTTTGAATGTTTTGGTTGAATCTGTTGCAACTGCTCAGTATTTAATGAAGCACTTAAACCACTCGGTTAATTTTTTAATCAAACTGAATATTGGCAATGGCAGAACAGGCTTGCTACCAAACCATACTGAAACCATTAATGCTATTCTTGAAGCCACAAAACAGTCCAGCAAGCTACATTTTATAGGCTTTCTTGGTCATGCTGGACAAACTTATAATTGCAGAAGCAAAGCAGAGATACAAAAAGTGCACGACGAAGCCAAAACAACTATTGTGAGTGTGAAGAACAAATACAAAATACAATATCCTAAACTTATTGCCTCTTATGGAGATACACCAAGTTGTAGTGTTGCTGAAAATTTTGAAGGCCTAGACGAACTACGACCAGGAAATTTTGTTTTTTATGATGTGATGCAAGTACAAATTGGAGATTGCACCCATAACGATATTGCAGTGGCCATGGCTTGCCCAATTGTATCGATACATAAAGATAGAAATGAATTAGTCATTTATGGTGGAGGCATACATTTTTCTAAAGATAGAATTGAACACCAAGGAAAAACCATTTTTGGCATCATTGCTCAAAACGATACTAATGGTTGGAACGACCCTATACCAAACATGTATGTTAAAGCCTTATCTCAAGAGCATGGTGTAGTAGTTGTGCCACCAACTTTAATAGACCAATATAATATTGGTGACCTCATTTATGTGTTACCAATTCACTCTTGTATGACTGCTGATTTGATGAAACGTTATAAAACACTAGATGGAAACGATATTACAATGATGCTAAACCACTAACATACCTAGAACTACGTATTGATTTTGTGTTTAAAAAAGACATCTTTAACTTTTGGACGATATCATTCAGAAACAAGTTGCTAAATTATATCGTTATCGTTGTAGGCAATTAAAACAAACCGAAAATTCAAAAAATGAAAGAAAAATTAAATAAAGTAGCCGAAATAACACTCATATTTTGGCTCATGAAAATTGTGGCAACTACACTTGGAGAAACGCTTGGTGATTTTATTTCTATGACTTTAA
Organism: Flavobacteriaceae bacterium; assembly: GCA_020435965.1. GTDB lineage: Bacteria > Bacteroidota > Bacteroidia > Flavobacteriales > Flavobacteriaceae > CAJQLB01. The sequence goes on from JAGQYS010000019.1 coordinate 22,131, forward strand.
ACTTAGGATATGCCATAGGAATTGCAATTACGCTATTGTTTTTCCTAATTGTCTTGATTGCCCAACTCTCTGTAAAAAAGTATACTCCTGCTATATATTGGTTAGTGATTATTGGCACAACAACATTAGGAACTGAAATTTCAGACTTTATTGACCGAAGCCTTCATTTAGGATATAGTTTAGGGAGTTTATTGCTAGTATCTTGTTTAGCCATAACACTTTATTTATGGTATAAAAAATATAAGAATCTTGAAGTTTATCCCATTTTTGATAAACCTAAAGAAATTTATTATTGGACAACTATTTTATTTTCAAATAGTTTAGGAACAGCTTTCGGAGATTATTTAAGTGATAATATCGGATTGAGTTATTTAAATGGCGCAATAGTTACTGGCACAATTATTTTAATAGTGGTTTTATTACACTATTTCACTAAACTAAATCATATTTTACTATTCTGGATTGCATTTATTTTCACAAGACCATTTGGAGCTACATTTGGGGATTTCCTTACAAAACCAACTTCAAAAGGCGGATTGGATTTAGGAACACTTTATTCTTCATTAGTATCAATTGCCATTATGACAATACTAATATTTATCGCTCATAAGCAACATAATAGGAAAATAGTGACTGATTAATTAACTACCTACAAAAATGTATAACCGCAATTATGTCGGATTCGACTACGTCCGAATCCACTCGAAATTGCTAAAGTCTGTGACAAACCGAAAGCAAAACTCTAAAGAAACTCAAGGCGTCGTACTAGACACTTGCAATAATTTCCCGTTGTAAAATTTATGTCCTGTTAAGGCAAAGTCATAAATATAATTAGCCATTTCTTTAGCATTCGTTGGAGCTTTATAACCTGGAAAGGCTTCAGCCAACATTTCGGTTTGTACAGCGCCAAGTGCCAATACATTAAAACTTACACCTTGTTCTTTATATTCTTCGGCCAAAAGTTCGGTTAAGGTAATCACTGCGCCTTTACTGGAGCTATAAGCTGCCAAGCCAGGAAACTTCATGCTACCTTGAACGCCTCCCATTGAGCTTATGGTCACTACGTGGCTGTTGCTTTTCATAAAAGGAATCACCACTCTTGTTAATTCGGCAACGCCAAACACATTGGTTTTGTAAACGGTTTCAAAATCCTGTATTGCCGTTTCCGCAAAGGGTTTATTCAATAAGGTTCCTGCATTATTGATCAGAATATCTACCTTTCCTTTCCAGTTGTCCTTTACAAAAGTGCTGACTTTATTATAGTCTTCAGCTTTGCTTAAATCAAACGCAAACGAGGTGATATTATCAAAATGTAAATTGTTTACAGGCTGTGCATTTCTTGACAATGCCAATACCTTATGTCCAGCATTGGCAAATAAGTGCACGAGCTCGAAACCAATGCCTCTACTCGTTCCAGTAATGATAACATTTTTACTCATTCATTTTAATTTCTTGAGTTGGTGCATTAATCATACCTTCCATAGCAGGAAATAGATTATTAATGGCATTTGCCATGTGATTGAAATCCATAATATCAGCTTCATCATCAACATGGTGATAAAAATCAAAGTTGGTTAAATCACAAGACGAAATGGTTTGTGCTGCCATTTTAAACTGCTCATAAAATGGATAGTTATCAGAACGTTTAAACAAATTGAACTTTGCAGCCTCATCAGATTTTCCAACCAATTTATTTCCAGCATATTTGTTTAGCACTTCAGCCATATTAGACAAATCGTAACCAGTAGCAAAAACTTGATAATCTCTATCAGGAAACGGAACTCCCATCATCTCGAAGTTGACCATGGTGTACAGATTAACGTTTTCGTTTTTCATACGTTCTGCCAAATGCTTAGAGCCTAACAAGCCCATTTCTTCGGCAGAAAATAATGCAAATACAATACTTCTCTTATTGTTTTTTGCAGCACCAAAGTATTTTGCCATAGCCAAAACCGTTGCTGTTCCTGAGGCATTATCATTAGCGCCATTTCCAATGGAATCGTTTTCAACAGGTCTTGCTCGCAAACCAATATGGTCGTAATGCGCACCAATAACAACAACTTCATTTTTAAGTTTTGGATCTGTACCTTCTAAATAGCCAACAACATTATACGCATCTAACTCCTTGGCTTTAAAGTGGTCTCTATAGGTATCGTAGTAAGGTTTCACACCATAGGACTCCAATTGTTTTTCAATATATGTTGCAGCTTCAGCAATGCCTTCGCTGCCTGTATCACGTCCTTCAATATCATCTGAAGCCAAAAATGAAACCATCGCTCCAACCTCATCGCTTGATACTTTAATTTTTTCAACAACCTCTTTGTCTTGACCTTTACAACTAAACGTAACTAAGACAGTCAATGCTAATACAATATTTCTAATCATAATTTTTTATTTGTTGCTAAAGATAAAAAAATTGAAAGGTATCAAGTTACTTTTTTAACCTTAGTTTAATATTGTTTTAAGTTGATGAACGATTTAGTATAATTCGCTTAAAATGACTAAATTGTATAAAGCAAATTTGAGTTTATGTCTTCAAGCAATCCTTCTGTATATATTATGGTTATAGAAACCAGTGATTTTTTGCACAGACTTGAAGCTAATCAGTTTAATTTGTTCACGCAAAAGCTTCACAATGGGATTTCAAACCTTGTGGAAAAATTTCAAGGAACTGTTTTAAAACACAACGACAATACTTACGAAGTTACTTTTGATACAGTCACCAATGCTGTGCTATGTGGTTTAAAACTGAAAGCTAATTTTAAGTACATCACACCTAAGTTTGACAAATCCATAAGGGATTTAAAACCGGGAATTGCTGAAGGGAAATTGGCTAAATCTAAACTATTAGCAACCAGAATGTGTGAAATTGTAGTAAAAGACAAGTTTGTGATTTCTGAAGCAGTGAAAAAAGCTTATGAAAAGGAAAACCGAAACAACTTTATCAATAGAGATGACATTAAAATATTAAAAACTAGTGAAGCACAATTTTTGACCAATCTTATGGATTATGTTGAAACCATTTGGAATGACGCTAGTTTTAACGTTAACAATTTTAGTAAGCATCTTAGTTTAAGCACTTCACAATTTTACAGAAAGCTTAAAAAGTTAACAGGAAAATCGCCCACCATTTTTTTAAGGGATTTTAGACTAAAACGAGCCATGTTGATGTTACATTACAGACAAGGAAACATCACAGAAATTGCCAATAAATCTGGGTTTAATAGTCTAGCTTATTTTTCAAAGTGTTTTAAGGATTCATTTAAGATTTTACCTTCAAAATACATTCAGCAGCATGCATAAAAAATCCTATTCCAACTTAATGAAATAGGATTTTGGTGATTGGGAGCTAACTAAACTAAATTATCCTAACCAAGCGTACAAGCACAGAACAATAATTGTATATTTGATAGTAAGGAAAATTTCAAGTTTAAATTTTTCGATTGTATCTATTATTCTAACCATTTTCTTGTATATCAAGTATATTAATAGTAAGTGTTGCCTGAGCTGTTAATGTACCATCTGTAACTTCTAAAACAACAGTAATAGATGTATTTTGCTCATAGTCAAAAGCGCTTGCATTTCCGACATATAGTTCACCTATTGTTTCGTTGATGATGACACTATTTACTGGTGTTTGAGATACTATGGAGTAGGTTAAAGTATCTCCTTCGGTATCGGTAGCTGCCATACTGGTAATCAAATCTGAAGTTAAGCTTTCAGAAACATTTATCGTTTTATTTTCCAAAACTGGTAATTGATTTTTTTGTCCATCATCATTACTGCATGATTTAATGGTTGCTACTAAAAACAACACAAAAAATTTAATTGTTTTCATAATGTTTTGATTTGGAGTTATATTTTTTTACTCTTTAATAATTCGTTTTGTAATCTCGCTGTCATTAGATTTTATTTTAACTATATATATACCAGAAGATAAACCTGAAATATCATATTGACTTTGTGGCACAAAACTTTTTACTAATTGCCCTTGTAATGAGTAGACCTCAACTCTGCCTAAAGTTTCAGTAGTTTCAATTTGGAAATGGTTGTTTGTGGGGTTTGGGAATAATGAAATTTGATTTTTGTTAAAACTATAGTTAGATGTACTTAATGTAGAATCATTAATATATCGCTTTGTTGAAATAGTACCAAAACTATTTCCCGAAATTAATACGTCTTTTTTATTATCGCCATTAAAATCAGCAATAGCAACAGAACCATCTGTAACACCTGCAAAAGGAAGTCCAGTTAACTCAGTAAAAGAGCCACTACCGTCATTTAAGTATAGTTTAGCTACACTTACAGAACCATTATATCCTACAATTAAAATATCAGAATCTGAATCGTTATCGATATCTGTGAATACAGCATCATTATATCCAACAGCTTGAATGCCTGCTCCTACTATTTCTGAAAAAACTCCAGAACCATTATTACTATATAACTTTGAAGACGGAACATTAGAATCGTTATAACCTGAAAGTAATAAATCTTGATCGCCGTCGCTATCGATATCTGAAAAAAGAGATTTCCCAAAAATATTTTCTAAACCAGTACCTGTTACTTCTGTAAAACCTCCAATACCATTACTTAAATACAATTTTGTAATTGGAACGTAACTAATATCTCTTCCCGAAAGTATAACATCTTTATTGCCATCATTATCGATATCAGCAAAAGAAATTGAAGGTGAATCTAAAGCTACAAATGGATTTGAAGAAGTTGCCGAAAATACTCCTAAACCATTATTTAAATAAATTATAGATTCCAGACTTAAATCACCAGTTCCTATAAGTATTAAATCTAAATCGTTATCATTGTCTATATCTTCAAAAACTGTTGTTCCTGAATAAATTCCGGTAAAAGATTGACTCGTTACTTCTGTAAATACTCCACTGCCATTATTTGTGTATAATTTTGAAATGGCATTAGAATCAGTTAACCCAGAAACAAAAAGATCTAAATCGGAATCGTTATCAACATCTGCAAAAGCAATTGAAGGATTTGAAATATTATCGAAAGTACTTAATGTGTTTTCTGAAAATTGACCAGTTCCATCATTATCATACAATTTTGTAATTCGATTAGTACCGTCATAACCAGCAATTAATAAATCTTGGTCGCCATCATTATCAATATCTGCAAAAACGTTTTTGCTAATAGTTACATTAATAACACTTGTATTGTTGTAAATAGAAGTGAAGTTACCGCTACCGTCGTTTTCATATAAATTGGCTACATTGATAAAAGAAGGGTTATAACCAATAATAAGTAAATCATCATCACCATCATCTTCTTTATCAAAAAAAGCTACATTACTGTTACTTGTGCTTGAATAAGCAGGTTCAATAATTACTGCAACTTCTTCTGTAAAACCTCCAATACCATCGTTTTTATATATTTTTCCTTCTACTGCATTCCCATTATTAGGATTACGCCCAACTAAATAAAAATCTTTATCATTGTCACCATCTACATCAGAGAAAACTAATGTACTATTACCTAACCCAATAATATTTGTTGAAGTATCTTCTGTAAAGATTCCTACACCATTATTTAAGTATACTTTTCCTCCATATCCATCAACAATGATTAAATCTTGGTCACCATCGCTATCTACATCTTCAAATTGAACTCCTGCAAAAAAAGTTGGTGAAATTGAAGTTCCCACAACTTCTGTAAAAACTCCAGTACCATTATTTGTGTAAAGTTTTGCTCCTGCTGAACCTGTATCAGAAGCTGTTATAAATACATCTTGATCATTATCGCCATCTATATCTGCAAAATTTATACTTGAGCCGTTATAGGCACCTGAGAAAGAAGTCCCTAATACTTCTGTGAAAACACCAAAGCCATTATTTGTATACATTTTTGTAAATGCATTTCCACTTGCGGATATTCTACCTGTTGTTAGCAAATCTAAATCATTATCGCCATCAACATCTGCTAAAGCATAAGTTCCTTGATAAAAAGGCACAATATTAGGATTTGTAATTTCAGAAAATGAACCAGTACCGTTGTTCTCATAAATTTTAGTTACCCAAATGTTACTTGAATTATACCCTGCTAAGATTAAATCTTTATCTGAATCGCCATCTAAATCTTTTAAAGCAACTTTTCCACCACTAATATTTAATAATGTATTACTCGTATCTTCTGTATAAATACCTAAACCATTATTTCTATAAAGAACAGTTCTATAAGTAGTAGTGTTTTGGCTTCCACAAATAACGACATCTAAATCATCATCTCCATCAATATCTCCATAAGCAATTGAAGTAGAGTTCATTGCTAAAAATGGATTATTTGTATTTGTTTGAACTTCACTAAATGCTATTTGCGCATTAACACTAAAAGTTAAACATAGTGTAGTAAAAAGTAATAGTTTTTTACTAACTAGATTCTTACTGATTAAGAATTTGTGAAAACAAGTAAAGTTTTTCATAATGTTTGGGTTTTAAAATTTATATTAATTTTCTGTTTATTTATTCTAATTTGGTTAATAGCATGCCTTTATCTACTTCATCTTTTAAATACACAAAGGTTTTGGTACTTCCTATTTTAATGGCATCATATTGGGATAAATCAACAAGAATGGCTTTGGTTTTATAATCTCCCGTTGGCAGTGCTTTACTTCCAAAATTGTTGAACAAATCATCTATTTTGTCATTAATGTTTGTTGGTTCTTTTTGGGGTTTATTTTGTTGCCTAACTACGGCTGTTGTATCCTCAAAAACAGCCAATTCGATGTAGCTCTTTTTAATTAAACCCTTTTTATTTTTAAGGTGGTATTTATTTATTACCTGGGCTTCCGTTCGAATTCCTTCTTTTAAAAGTTTTTGTTGGTAAAGCTGCCTATTTACAAATACACCCACCAAAAACAGAAGTATTATGGCTCCTAAAATGCCTGCGCCCCAATAGAGTTTTCTTTTAATTACCATGGTATCGTTATTTTATGTTTTCGCAGGGGATTAACTCTTGGGTTGTAGAGGTACCTTCATCATTACTGTAACCAGACCCGTTGTATTGCTGATATACCTCAAAGAATCGATACATGGAGCATTCCCCAGTTTTATTATCCTTAAAAGCAATGGCTGCGGCGCGCTTTCTGCCAACAATAACCCCAGTATATTTTTTAGTAAGGATGGTCCAATCGTTTTCTAAAAGGTTAATTTTTATCAAGGTTCGGTTGTAGCCTTGTCGTCTACCTTCATCTTCATAGGCCTTTTTTATAATGGCTTCGGCAGTGGCATCATGGGTTACAGCTTTTGGCATGGTTTTGTTTTTTAAATACTCTCCATATTGTGCTTTTGCTTTAGATTTCACTCCAGCTTCCCCACCCAACTCTTTGTCTACAGCTTCGTACTTTAGGTAGGTATTTTTTATGATATCTGAATTAGGCATTAATTTTGAAACTGTTTGCCAGTAACGCTTTTGATCTGAAAACCTGTTATAGTGAATGAGCACTTCTTGCACAATAGGTGTTTCATCTATAAGAGATTTAAGATTAGGCAAATCTCTACTCAAGGTCATTTCTGAAAATTCTTCTACCACTCGTTGATATCTAGACATATCAATTGTTGAAATATCTAAAGCCAAAAGTTCTGAAGCATCTTCATTACTTAAACTTTTTGTTCTTGTTATAACATCTAGTTTATCACTAATTTTAATATTGTTGTAATAATGTTCTTTGTCATTTGCTCTTGTGGTCAAAGTTTTATCTTTAGTGGCTCCACATCTTATTTTTAAATCGGACAATTGTTTTTCTAAATTTGAGATGTCAAAATCTGGATCTTTTTGTTTGATGCTTTCCAATGAACGCTCTAGCGCTCCTATTTTGCCTTCTGCCGTTTTAAAGAAATTTTGATCTAATGCTTTATTAGCCACTTCTATTTGTTTCTCAAAAGCGTTTACAAGTATTTTTGCCCTTGAATTTTGTGCACTCATAAGATGAAGATTTAGGGTTAGAATAAATAAAAAGCCTATTTTTTTCATGATAGTGGGTTATAATGTTTACCCAAAACTCATAAAAAAAGCCAGTAGTAACTGGCTTTATAAATAAGTGACAAGAAATTATTGATAAGTGCTTATGCTGCTTATAAATATGACATTATAGCTATAAATTGTCCAATATTTGAAGGATTTCTGCTTTTTTCCGGTGAGAAACTGGAATTTCCTCAAGCGTTTCCATAACCAAACTGCCTCCATTGACCTTATCAAAACGAAGAATCCTGTTAACGTTTATTAAATGTGAGTGATGTGGACGGATAAAACCATAAGGACTCAATAATTCTTCGTACTCCTTTAAGGATTTCGAGATAACTATCCTTTTTGTATCATCAATATAAAACTCGGTGTATTGTCCTGCAGATTCGCAACGAACTATATCGCTTATATTAACAAAGTAAATGGAATTACTGTCTTTTAAAACAATTTTCTTTTCCTTATTGACCATTCTATTCAGGCTTTGCTGCATGACATGCAACTGCTCGCTTAGATAATTATTCTTTAGTTGCTGTTTTACTTTATTAATAGCATCTATCAGTTCATCTGGCTCAATGGGCTTTAATAAAAAATCTGTGGCACTAAATTTAAAAGCATCAATGGCGTATTTGTTGTGCGCCGTAATGAAAATAAGGTGAAAGTTTATTTGTTTTAGTTTTAACAATAAATCCATACCTGTGCCATCATCTAGTTCTACGTCCAGAAAAACAAGATCTGGATTGGTTTCTGCAATTTTTATTAATCCTGTTGCGACGCCATCGGCTTCATATAATTCCGTAACATCATCGCAAAAATTGGCAATCATTTGAACAAGACTTGCTCGTATATTGGCTTCATTATCTATTGCTAAAACTCTCATTTACACATATATTTTGGGCAAAGTAACTATAATCTTGAGACCTCTACCATCTATGGGCTCAATTAATTTATAAAAGGCTTTTGAATTGTTCTGTTTATTGAACAATTCCAATCTAGTTTTTACTATTTGCATGGCTCTAGAATTATGCTGCTTTGTATTTTCAGAAGGATTTAACCCTCTACCATTATCTTCTACTATAGCAATAAGGTTGGTATTATCAGTTTGAAATGTGATATCTATCTTTCCAGTATAATCAATATCCTTAAAGCCATGCTCTATGGCATTTTCAATAAATGGCTGTAACAGCATGCCAGGGATTTGAAGTTCATTTACTTCAAGGTTATTATCTATATGAAATGCATAATCAAATTTTTCTGGGTAGCGCAATTTCTGGATTTCGAGGTATTGGGTCAAAAAATCTACTTCTTCCTCAACTGTGGTTAATTCTTCATATGTGCTCTCCAGCGATTGTCGCATGATTTTTGCAAATCGTGAAATGAACAAGGTTGTTTTTGGGCTTTTTTCTATCAACGAAAGGTTTTGCAACGATGCCATACCGTTGAAGAAAAAATGAGGATTGATGCGTGCTCTGTTTAATCGTTGCTCGGTTTCCATGATTTTTTGCTTGTTTTTAAGCGAGCGTTGGCGAAAAAAGAAAACTATGGTTAAAATGGCTAATAGACTTAACACTATTAAGAATAGGTAGCGTTGTTTGGTTTTTTTAAGTTCAAAAATTTTCTGTTCGTTTCGTACCTTATTATATTTCTGTTCCAGTTCATTGACTTTTCCAATCGTTTCAAGATTCAAAATACTGTCCTTTAATTTGGTGTACATTTTATAAGTGGCAAAAGCTTTGTCAACATTTCCTGCTCCTTGATAAATCTGTGACGCTTCAGAGTACATCATCATTCTTGCAGCAGATATTGAAGTATTGGCAGCCAAGGCCGTATCCATCCATTTTATGGCTTCATTGTTTTGCCCTAAACCCAGATGATCCCAAGCTTTTGACAAATACAACGAAGAAAGGTTTTTATGCCCTTTTATTTTTTTTGCATAATAAATGGAAGAATCTATATAAACCAAGGCTTTTTTTAAATCGCCTCTATGGTACGCGCAAGCTTCCTGTACACGATAGACCTTTGTTATTTCATCGTACATATTGTATTTGAAAGCCAATTTCTTGGCTTTGTTGCCAAACATCAAGCAAGAATCAAGCAGTGTTTTCCGTTCTGTAAGAGTGTATTTATTTTCATATTCAAAAGCCAGCCACCTATAGTATCTTACCAGATTTTCCTCATTTTTCAAGTTTAAAATCAATTTTTCGGCACGTTTAATATAAAGCCAATTTTTAACATCTTCATTCATTCTGGTAAACAGATAGACTACTTCCTGAATGGCCAAAACTTGTTTTTCATCATCATTTTGTTTTTCAGATTCATTCAATGCCTTAAAAGCAAAATCAGATAAATTTTCCAGATCATTGATGGCATGGTAATACAATGCTTTATGATAGTTCACTTCAAAAGCAAAGTATTCTTTACAACTCGACGTTTTTAAAATATTATCTATTGTATTTAAAATGGAAAGTGCTTTTACAAATTTGGCTTGGCTTCTATAATACTGAAATTCCAGATTCAAGCCCTTAATAATACAGCCTTCAAATTCAGATTTTTTTAAGGCTTTTGATATTTGAAATATTTTCAAAGAGTCTGCATCATTATTAAAGTCTATCGTTTCATTATCATAAATTGACTCGCAAAAGCAGCTATTTTGGGAAGTCATGGATAGCGAAAAAAATAGAACACTTATTAATAGTATTGCCCTAACCTTCATTTACTTGCAAAGAATTGAAATATTTAACTAAAATAACGAATCTTCGCTTACTACTACACGATTATCATAGTATATATGACAGTGTTTTTTAACATTTTGATAAGTGTCTTAAAAAAATATATAAGTGTACAGATTATTTTTAATTGTATAAAAAATCCTGCTTCAAATTCGTGAAGCAGGATTGATATTGCTATTGATTCTGAAACAAGTTCAGAATGACAATTTATTTATTATACTAACATCGTTACAGGATTCTCAATATAACCTTTTAATGTTTGAAGGAATTGAGCTCCAGTAGCACCATCAACTGTTCTGTGGTCGCATGCTAAACACAACTTCATTGTATTACCAGGAACCACTTGTCCATTTTTAACAACTGGCTTTTGCACAATAGCTCCAACTGATAATATGGCTGAATTCGGTTGATTGATAATAGATGTAAAACTTTCAATGCCAAACATACCCAAGTTTGACACTGTAAACGTACTGCCTTCCATTTCGTCAAGCGTTAGTTTTTTGTTTCTAGCTCTACCAGCAAAATCTTTGACTGTTGCATTTAGCTGTGTTAGTGATTGCTCATTGGCAAATTTAACAACTGGAACAACCAAACCATCAGGAACTGCAACAGCTACTCCAATATGTACGTGGTTATTCATTCGCATTTTATCATCAAACCACTGTGAATTTACTTGTGGATGTTGTTTTAATGCTAAAGCACAAGCTTTTACAACCATATCATTAAATGATATTTTGGTATCTGGCAAGGTATTATATTGCTCACGGAATGCAATGGCATTATCCATATCAAACTCTACATTTAAGTAATAATGTGGCGCTGTAAACTTAGATTTCGCTAAGTTTTTAGCAATGGCTTTACGCATGTTTGAGTTTGGAACTTCATCAAAATCTTCTTGTCCAGAAGGCACAAATTTACCAACTGCAGCAGTAGCAGAAGTTGGTGTAAAGTTTTCAATATCTCGTTTTATAATGCGTCCATTTTCACCTGAACCTTTAACTTGAGAAAGGTTAATGCCTTTTTCTTCAGCTAGTTTTTTTGCTAATGGCGAAACAAATAATCTCCCGTTTTGAGACGTCTCGACTGCGCTCGACGTGACGACAGGTTTCGATTCCGTTTTTGCTTCAACTTTTGGTGTTTCAGCCTTTTTAGGAGCTTCAACTTGTTTTTCAGGTGAACTTCCTGCAACCTTAAAGTTTTTAGCAATGTTTGCAACATCTGTTCCTTTTGGACCAATGATAGCCAACAAAGCATCGACTTTAGCAGACTCACCTTCGTTTAAACCAACATGAAGTAAAGTTCCAGATTGAAACGACTCAAACTCCATAGTAGCTTTGTCAGTTTCAATTTCTGCGAGGATATCACCTTCTTCAACTTTATCACCTACTTTTTTAAGCCAAGTCGCTACTGTTCCTTCCTCCATCGTGTCACTTAAACGTGGCATTGTAACCACAGTAACACCATCTGGAATTTCGACAGATGACTCATCATCACTTTTTGAAGGCTCTTCGACTGCGCTCAAAGTGACATCTTCTTTGTCTTCACTCTTTGTTTTTGTTGTTGCTCCACTTAAAATTGAAGAAATATCTTCTCCTTCTTTACCAATAATAGCAAGTAACTCATCTACTTTTGTGGTTTCGCCTTCCTTGACACCTATATGAAGCAAGGTCCCTTCGTGAAACGACTCAAACTCCATTGTAGCTTTATCTGTTTCAATTTCGGCAAGGATATCGCCTTCTTCAACTTTATCTCCAACTTTTTTAAGCCAAGTAGCAACAGTACCTTCTTCCATGGTATCGCTCAATCGAGGCATGTTTATAATTTCTGCCATAGCTTATAGTTTATGTGGTAAAAATGGATAATCTTGTTGCTCGTAAACAGCATCATACATGACGCTTTTCTCTGGCCAAGGTGATTCTTCAGCAAATTTTTCGCATTCGTTTACTAGTTTTTTAACACGTTTATCAATGGCTTTCAATTCGTCTTCAGTTGCGTATTTCTTCTCTAAAATAACATCCATAACTTGAGTAATAGGATCTATTTTTTTGTATTCTTCAACTTCTTCTTTAGTTCTGTAATGTTGTGCATCACTCATGGAATGACCACGATATCTATAGGTTTTCATTTCCAAGAACGTTGGTCCATCACCACGTCTTGCTCTTTCAATAGCTTCGTGCATAGCCTCAGCTACTTTTACAGGATTCATGCCATCCACTGGGCCGCAAGGCATTTCATAACCTAAACCTAATTTCCAGATATCTGTATGATTTGCTGTACGTTCTACTGAAGTTCCCATAGCATAACCATTATTTTCACAAACAAATACTACTGGAAGCTTCCAATTCATTGCCATGTTAAAAGTTTCGTGTAAAGACCCTTGGCGTACTGCGCCATCTCCCATATAACATAAGGTTACAGCGCCACGATCGTGATATTTATCTCCAAATGCCATTCCTGCACCTAAGGGAATCTGTCCACCAACAATTCCGTGACCACCATAAAATCCTTTTTCTTTGGAGAAAATGTGCATTGAGCCACCAAGACCTTGTGAGGTTCCTGTGGCTTTTCCGTACAATTCTGCCATAACTCGTTTAGGATCGACTCCCATTCCAATAGGCTGAACGTGATTACGATATGCAGTTATCATTTTGTCTTTTGATAAATCCATGGCATGTAAAGCACCAGCTAATACTGCTTCTTGACCATTATATAAATGAAGAAATCCTCTTACTTTTTGCTGAATATATACTGCTGCAAGTTTGTCTTCAAACTTTCTCCAAAACAACATATCTTCATACCACTTTAGGTAAACTTCTTTTGTGATTTTTCGCATGGACTATATTTACGTTTTAGTTAGTAGAGCTACAAAAGTAATACTTTAGTTAGGAATAAAAAAAACTCAAATTTGTAAAAATCTCTAGATACTTATAAAGTTTTTTACGAAATCGTTATAGTACAGATTTATCAAACAGAAGAGGCAACAAATTAGCCAAAGAATTTGACTTTACAACTTTTCCTGTTTCGCCCATAAAATAAATTTCAATTGGGCTTTCTTGCTTTATTTCATATTCTGCAATGGCTTGCCTACAGGCTCCACAAGGAGGAATGGGTTTTGTGGTCATGGTTTTGGTAGAACCTGCAATAATTGCCATTTTTAAAATTTTAGATTTTGGATACTTAGCTCCAGCATAATAAATAGCTGTACGTTCGGCACATAAACCTGAAGGATAAGATGCGTTTTCTTGGTTGCTACCAGTTACTACCTCATTATTATCTAAAAGGATTGCTGCACCAACATGAAATTTTGAATAAGGAGCATAGGCATTAATTCGTGCTTCGGATGCTTTTTGCATGAGTTGTTGAACATCTGATGGAATATCTTTTACATCTTCATATACAAAAAAATTGGATTCTACTTTTACTTCCTTCATTGTGTAATTATTTTAGACAAAAAAACTATTGCAAAATACAATAGTTTTTTATTCATATATTATTTATGATATACTAATATTCCGTGTATTCACCATCACCAAAATTAAAAGTAAGAGAAAAACGTAATGTATTTTCTAATGGACTTTGCACTTTAGATGCCGAAAATAAATACGATAAATCAATATTGATGGTTGTGTATTTAAATCCTGCGCCTAAGGCAAAGAATTTTCTTGCTCCTTTATCTTCACTTTCATTAAAGTAACCTGCTCTTAGAGCAAAAGAATCTTGGTATTGATATTCTGCCCCTAAAGCCCAAGTAAACTCTTTTAACTCTTCACTAAATCCTCCTGGTGCATCTCCAAAAGATTGAAATACTCCTGATATAAAGCTTACGTCTTGTGATTTTCCTGAAATGATGTAATCTTCGGTTTCACTAATTAAGGTGTCTTCGTCTTCTTCATAGCTTCCGCTTCCATTATCATCTTCGTACTCTATTTTAACACCTAAAATTGGAGGTGTTGGCACTAACAGTTTAGCAACTTCAGCCGTTACATTAAGTCTGTTGTAATCATCAAAGATAAAGTCGAAACCTCCACCAAGTCTTAAATTGGTTGGCAAGAAGTTTTCTCGACCAGCATCATCATATTTGATTTTTGGCCCTAAATTCTGGATGGCAAAACCTGCTCTCCAACGACCATTGAAACTATTGTAAGCATCTTCTTCACTTTGGTAATAACCAGCAATATCAACACCAAATGTACTAGCTGCACTTGCATTATCATCAACAGCTTGGATTTTTAAATCCGAACGTAAATAACGCATTGCTACTGCTAGCGAAAATTGATCTGCTAAACGTAAGGCATAAGAAGCATCAATGGTAAGTTCGTTTGGTTTTTCAATAAGTGCCTCAGAGAACTCATCTTGCACGATTTCTATTTCGCCAAGACTAAAATATTTTAAGCTCACTCCAAAAGCACTACCTTCGCTTAGTCTGTTAAAATAGGTAATGTTTCCTAAAAATATATCATTTACTAGTTTGCTTAAGTATGGAGTGTAGCTTATTCCTAATCCAGATTTGGCTTCAGAAAATCCATATTTCGCAGGATTCCATTGTTGTGAGTAAGCATCAGCAGATGTTGCAACTCCTAAGTCTCCCATTCCTGCAGCTCTAGCATCTGATGCGATTAATAAAAATGGTACTCCTGTTGTGATTACTCTACTATCATTTGAATAGGGAATAATTTCGGTTAAGGTTTGAGCTTTAACTTGGGTAAACATTCCTAAAGTCATTAAAGCTAAGATGTAGTTTCTCATGTTGATTTTTTAATTTAATTAAGGCTATGGCTAGCATTAATCGTTAACAAATATAATTTATTATTATAGTATTACAAGTTTTTGATATTTTTCTACCTGTTTGTTTATTTGGTTTGATCGCACTGTGAGCTTATAAACATAGACTCCTTTTCCAATTTTATCGCCAAAATCGTCTCGTCCATCCCAAACAATATCTCTTGAAACGGAACTCGTATTTTTACTTCCTCCAAGTGTTTGTCCATTGATTGTACGAACCAATTTTCCTGACACAGTGAATATCTGTACTGAAACGTCCAAAGCATCAGAACTATTGTGATTGAACCAAAATTCTGTGTAATTAACAAAAGGATTTGGATAATTCAATACATTTTCGATAACAAGTGACTCATTTTGGTTGTAAACCACAAATTGTATCTCGGAAGTTGCTGAATTGTTGTAAACGTCCCAAGCCTTGAAGGTTAAAGTATGTAAACCTGGTTCAAGATCTCGAAATGGATAAGTTACTTTTCCTGCTTGATAATTATCTACGTCACTTTGGTAATAATCATTCAATTTAAAAGGGTTTGCCTCATCACCATCAAGTATTGCTATAATGTCATGACCAATACCACTTGCTGTATTTATTCCATTCTCGTCTTGCAATTTTGCAAGTAATGTTGGTGCTTCGTTTGTAATACCACCTGAGATGAAGTTTTCATCATTCATAAACAATGCAATTGTTGGTCCTTGATTATCTTCTGGTGCATTTTCATTGAGTCCACCAATTTTAATATCAAAATTTGCCCCAGCTTGATCTTCTAATGGTGTTGAAGATTTTGCATAAAAGCTTGCTTTACCTGTTCCGACAGGAATACCAATATCTCTAGGCACTATAAAATCGAACTCAAACTTCCCGTTTGTTATTGTTGCTTGTCCTCTAAAGATGGTTTCTCCAAGTGTATTAAAATCCATAATAATTAATTGGCCATTTTGAGCTGTACCGTCATTTCCCAATGTAGATCGTTGTATGTTTTTGTCATAAATAGTAGCTGTAAGCACTCCATTATAATTAGGTAACGGATTACCAAACTCATCAACCACTTCACCTTCTATTTTTGCATGGCTAAGTGCTTGCAACACATCTGTATCTCCAGTAACTGGCACATCATTTATTTCAGTTAACACTATATTAGGCTTTGGAAATGCTAATTTCATTGCAGGATCGCCAATAAAAAAGACAAGTCGTCTTTGCTCTATACCTGATATTGTTGGGTCGTTTTTAGTTAGCCTCAATGCTTCAGCCATTGAAGGATATTCATTAGAACCAAATGCGAACAAATGTTCTTCTAGCACAACATTAAAAGCAACACCAACACTTACAAAAATTTGTCTTGTAGTTGTAATCAAACCAATGGCTCCTCCATCTTTGTTCCAATATAGGTATTCGCCTGCTGTTGGCCTTAAAGGATTATCAAATTTTGTATATTCACAAGTAACGGTTACAAAGCAATTTAATTTACATGGGTTTTTTAGTTCTTGTGCGTTTATTTTATCAAAAATTCGTTCTCTAGCCAAGCCATCTTCGCCTCCATGTCCAAAGTAATTTACAACTAAGGCACCAACTTCAATAGCGTCAAATATAGCTTTGTTTACTGATGGATAGCGTTCACCTCCAGCAGTAGATTCTTGTGTAAAAGCGTCTGAGTGTATCTTTGTAACATTAATAAATGGTTTGTATTGGGTTATTGTTTGGCCAATATCATCTGTAGTATTTTGCAGAACTGTTTCCCAAGATTGATCAACATCATCCGAAATGGTGATAATATTATTTCTCCAGCTTCCATAAGCCTCCTCAATATAATAAGATTGTATTTTATCAACCAATTCTTTGGCACGTTGTGGTGTGTCTGCTAAAATTCTACCAACAGCAATGTCTAATTTATCTGATGTTTGCATGGAGCCTTCGTTATTATCCATCATTCCATAAAAATCATCAGATATGAAAGAACTAGACAAACTAAAACTGGTTAGGGAATTCCATGAAGGAACCACATTGGTGTTGTTCGAAATTCTATCTTTATAATCAAATGAAGCATCGCCAAAAAGACATAGGTATTTTATTCTGTTTGTTGGCGAACTTGCATTATCATAAACATAGCGCATAAAGTTTCTAATAGCACCAACATCTTGACTTCCAGAGCTAAATTCATTATAAATATCTTGTAAACGATATACTTTTACATTTAAATTGTATTGATCTCTGTTTATTTGTGCTAAACGTTCTGCTTGAGAGACCATGTCGTTTCTGGCAACAATAATGTAATCTATATCCTGGAAATCGCCTAAGTTGTTTTTAAAAACTGTTCCTTTTATGTTCTGGTTGGCAACCCTTGAGTTTGAATCGCGTTTTGGCTCAAAATAATCTGAAGGATCAACAGCCAAGTAATACCTGGTTTCTCCTAACTGTGCTTTAAAACTAAAGTTTGAATTTTCATCGGTATTGAGTTTCTTGGCAACATTGTATTTATCTGTAATATCCCAGACCTCTGTAATATCAGAAGCATTGGAAATGTTGTATTGCCCAACACCACTTAAAGATGCTGTATTATTGTTTTTAAACACAAACTGGTTTCCTGTGTGTATTAAGTTTCTTGTGGCTTCAATAGAGATGTAATCCAGATACCCAACAGATGAAGGGTTTCCGTTATTGTTATAGTTAAGATTCACAGAAATTTGCGAGCTATTGACTGTGAAACTCCCAATATACGAGTCTTCAGTTGCTAAAATAGGGTCGTCAATTGCTGCAAATGCAAAGTTATCAATATCTGTACCATTCACTTTTAACTGCATCGATGTTGAGACTTCACCAACAGCTGCAACATATACCTTTAAGTTAATCGGATTTGCTGTAACGAGGTTTTTAAACTCAAAATCGAATGTTTTGTTGTTATCAAAATCAAACCTATTTCCAAACCAACGCCTTCCAAGCTTTGCTAAGTTATATTCGTCTACTTCATAAAATTGATAATCTTGAAACGTATCTATTTGAACATCTGCGTTTGCAGTTGGCTCAATCATTGGTTGTATGCGTTTTCCTAAACCTCCTCCAACATTAATAAAATAGTATGCTTTATCAGAATACGGATTTATGTTTGAGTTATTCTCAGCGTTGTACCCTTTTGGTCCTTCACCATAGAATAGGATATAATCGCTATTATCAAAACTTCCATCTGCTTCCCCTTTGACATATATAGCGTTTTCAGTTAAATCAAAAGGATAAAATTCACTGTTTCTTAATGGTAACGATTTCCCGCCTTGTCCAAATATTTTAATTGTTCTTGGGTCTACCGAACTAGTATTGACACCAAGATTAGACAAAAAACTTTGAGACAACCTGAAAACACCAGTTGTGTCAACATAAAATTTATACCATTCACCTTGATCTAATACAGAATTTGTAATAACCTGTGAATTAAAAACATTATTATTGTTTCTTGAACCATTATATTGAACTGAAAACGATGTTACTTTTTTAAAAACACCATTGTCGTTAATAATAGGAGACATTTCCAAAACCACTGACTGTTCATTTCTAGCAATAGAGTTATTAAGTGAGTATTTTAATTTATTAGGAATTGTATTTTGTTTAACCCCTTTTAAATCAGTAATTGAAATTGCTTCATACTTTACATTAATAATTTCAGCTGAATTTTTATCAATAAATCCATCTGCCTTCCACTCAGAAAAAAACGTTAATCCTTTAGTGTCCGAAAAATTAAAATTCTCTTTATTAAAAAAAGGCACCTCAATAGTAGAGGTTTCTGTTGATAATGTTTTTGTACCATCCCATTTAATCACAAAATCCTTGGTTTGTGAAAAAGTAGCAAAGCATATAAATAATGTAAAAAGAAAAATAATTTTTTTCATACACAATAAACGTCTAAAAGTAGTGGTTAGTATTACAGTTTTTATTTTCTGCAAATTTACAATAATAAATGAGTAAGATATGCGTTTAATAAAGATAAAAACACACTGAAATAGGATAAAAAATCCGATGTTCTGTATGAAAAATAGGATGAAATACACTTTTTTTAGTGAATTTTCTTAAAAAAACATTGCAATATTCGCTTTAATGATTATATTGCACAACCAAAATTTAATCGACTTACGAAAAAGTATGGATATGAAAAACACCGCAACACTAAGGATTCTGATAGTTTTAGTACTGTCTTTATCTATGTTTGGTTGTAAGAAATCTTCGAGTTCTAAGAACAGTTCTAGAGCAACTGGTTGGAAAATCAATGCAAAAGAAGGAGGATTTCAGTACAATACTGACTTTAAAGAACAAGCCACAGCCCCTGGATTAGTCTTCATTGAAGGTGGTACATTTACCATGGGAAAAGTACAAGACGATGTTATGCATGACTGGAACAACACTCCAAACCAGCAACACGTACAATCTTTTTATATGGATGAAACTGAGGTAACAAACATGATGTATCTAGAATTTCTAGATTGGATCAAGGCTGTTTACCCTCCAAGTGAACCACAATACAAAGCTATTTACGAAGGTGCTTTACCAGACACTCTTGTTTGGAGAAACCGTTTAGGTTACAGTGAAGTAATGGTTGACAATTATTTACGCCATCCTGCTTATGCAGAATATCCCGTAGTAGGCGTTAGCTGGATTCAAGCAGTTGAGTTTGCCAATTGGAGATCGGACAGAGTTAACGAATTATATCTTGAAGAAGCAGGATATATTGAGCGTGACGCAAAAATAGCTGCCAATGCAGAGTCTAATTTTAATACAGACACATACTTAATTGCACCCACTCAAACTTATGGTGGTAATGATAGTATTATAAACCCTGTTAAATCTAGAAGACGTGTTACTACTACTGCAAGTGGAGACACAATAAACGTGTATGCATCAAGAGAGACAGGAATCATTTCCCCTAAATACAGACTGCCTTCTGAAGCAGAATGGGAATATGCAGCACTTGGCATGAGTGAGCTAAGAAGCTACAATGTTTATAGAGGACGTAAAAAATATCCTTGGGATGGACAGTATACACGTTCAGGCAAGCGTAAAATAAGAGGCGACCAAATGGCAAATTTCAAACAAGGAAAAGGTGATTATGGCGGAATTGCTGGATGGTCTGATGATGGTGCTGATATTACTGGAAAAGTAAAATCTTATGAGCCAAATGATTATGGTTTATATGATATGGCTGGCAATGTTGCCGAATGGGTTGCAGACGTTTACAGACCAATTGTAGATGATGAGTTTAACGATTTCAACTACTATAGAGGTAATGTATATACTAAAAATGCCATTAATGATGATGGAACCGTAAAAATTGTTATGCCTAATGAAGTTGAGTTTGACACTTTATCTAACGGAAAATTAGTTGCTAGAAATTTACCTGGTGAAATCAAGCAAGTATCTGTTGATGATAACGAAACCTATTTAAGAAACAACTTTGATAGAAGTGACAACAGAAACTTTAGAGATGGAGATAAAAGATCATCACGTTATTTTGAAGATTTTAATGATGATGAATTATCAGATGAAGAGTCTGAAACTCGAAAAATGTACAACTCTCCAAAACATAATATTGAAAGAGATTCTCTAGGTAATATTATTAAAGAATACGATAAGCAAAACAACAGAACTTCTTTAATAAACGACGAAGTAAGAGTTTACAAAGGAGGTTCTTGGAAAGATCGTGAATATTGGTTAGATCCTGCTCAAAGACGCTACTATCCTCAAGATATGGCAACAGACTATATTGGATTTAGATGTGCAATGTCTAGAGTTGGCTCAAAATCCAAACAGAAAAACAAAACCAAAAACTAATCCTTTTAGTGTTAAAATATAAAGTCCTAACGATTTTCGTTGGGACTTTTTTTATTACTTTTAATCTATGAACATAGAACAGCTCCACAAGATTTTTCTAAAATCAAATTCCGTTTCAACAGACACTCGAAAAGTTAAAGAAAACGACTTGTTTTTCGCCTTAAAAGGCGACAATTTTAATGGGAATAAATTCGCCAAAGATGCTATTGAAAAAGGAGCTAGTTATGTAGTAATAGATGAAAAAGCTTATAAAAAAAACGACCAATATATTCTAGTAGATGATGTTTTGAAAACATTACAAGAACTTGCCAACTACCATAGAAATTTCTTAGGAACAAAAATCATTGCACTTACAGGAAGTAACGGAAAAACAACCACCAAAGAACTCATCAATGCTGTATTATCTAAAACATATAAAACCACAGCAACCGTAGGCAACTTAAATAATCATATTGGTGTACCACTTACGTTACTCTCTATGGATACTTCAACCGAAATTGGTATTGTAGAAATGGGAGCCAATCATTTAAAAGAAATTGCGTTTTTGTGCTCTATTGCACAACCAGACTTTGGCTATATTACTAATTTTGGCAAAGCACACTTAGAAGGGTTTGGAGGTGTTGAAGGTGTTATAAAAGGAAAAAGTGAACTTTACCAATATTTAAAACATAACAATAAACTCATTTTTATTAATAATGAAGATGAAAAACAAAAGGAACTTTTAAAAGATTATCAAAACACTTATAGCTTTGGAAGTTCTACAAGCAATGAAGCAGAAATAACTTTTATTGAAGCCAATCCTTTTGTAGTTTCAACATTTAAAAGTGAGATGATAAAAAGCCAACTCATAGGAAGCTACAATTTTACGAATATTTCTGCAGCTATTGCTATTGGAAATTATTTTGATGTTGAAGCATTAGCTATAAAAAAAGCTATTGAAAATTATATACCATCTAACAATCGCTCACAAATTATAGCAAAAGGCACCAATAAAATCATTTTAGATGCCTACAATGCCAACCCAACGAGTATGAAAGCCGCTTTAGATAATTTTGCACAACTAAACGATACGTACAAAATTGCCATACTAGGTGATATGTTCGAGTTGGGAACTGACGCAGCACTAGAGCATCAATACATTGCAGATTATGCAACAAACCTAAACTTAAATGAGTGGTATTTGGTTGGTGAGAACTTTTATGGCACTAAAACAAAAAGTAATACTTATAAGTCGTTTGATGAGTTTAAAGAAGCCAACAAACTATCTTCTATAAGCCATGCGACCATTTTAATAAAAGGCTCAAGAGGAATGGCTTTGGAGCGTGTTTTAGATTTTTTGTGATTTGATTTTATTACTTAAATTTAGTGAATTGTAAACTTAAGTCGTTTAACTTCGAATATAATTCATTAAAACAAACCATATTCGATAAACCGCTAAACGAAATCACAAAAAAGCCCTCTAAAATAAGAAGGCTTTTGTTTTTATATATTATGATATATTAATTATCGTCCAGACCACCTTTACGGTTTGGCGAGCGTTGTGTAGGCCATTCCATTTGTTTCCCTGTTCTAGGACTAACAGGTAATACAATTTTTTCAGTGGATGTTTTATCAGGATCTTCAGATGCCATATATGTTAAAATCGCTGTTAATATGGCGTTGTTTCTAACATCATCAAATATGACTTTATCGTAAGTGTCTCTGTTGGTGTGCCAAGTATAATTCCAGTATGACCAGTTTAATGCGCTTAAGTTAAACGCAGGTGCTCCAGCAGCTAAAAATGATGCATTATCACTTCCTCCTCCACTAGGTGTTCCTGGAAATGTTGTTTCAATATGTTGGGTAATATCTCTAGGTACTGCTGCTAACCAACTTCCTAAATAGTCATACGAATGTAAAAATCCTGCTCCAGAAATATTTACAACACGTCCTGTTCCGTTGTCTTGGTTAAAAGAAGCCTGTAAGTTTTTTACGATTTCCGGATGGTCTTCAACAAAAGCACGAGAACCATTTAAGCCTTGCTCTTCACTTCCCCAATGACCAACAATAATGGTACGTTTTGGATTAGGGTAAAATTTCTTTAACAAACGCATGGCTTCCATCATGACTAAAGTCCCTGTTCCATTGTCTGTTGCACCTTGTCCACCATCCCAAGAATCAAAATGGGCAGATAACACGATATATTCATTTGGTTTTTCAGAACCCTTAATAGTTCCAATAGTATTGAATGTTGGCACTTCTCCTAATTCTTTTGATTCTGCTACGACCTTAATTACTGGTTTGTTGCCATATTCGGCTAAACGATACAGCATTCCATAGTCTTCCAATTCAACATCAATAGTAGGAATGGTTTTTACTCTAGAGCTAAATATTTTATTAACACCAAAACCACTTGACCAATTGCTTGCTATAAGTCCTACAGCTCCAGCTTCTTCTAAAGCACCACCTATGGTACGTGAGTTATAACCAGACCTAGCTATGTTTTCACGCCATTCTTTGGTTTGAGCATCGCGACTTTCTTTCATTTTTGTGAACGATTCTTCTGTGGCAAATTCTTCCCAGTTATAATCCGGACGACCAGTTGGTTCTTTCATATCTATCATCACAAACTTACCTTTAACACTTGGCAACCAATTTTTAAAAGCAATTGAATCTTTAATATTTGCTGGTAATGTTATTACCTCAGCCGTTACGCCTCCTTTTGGAGTACTTGCGCTCCAAGCCAATTGCATCCCATCTAAAGTTTGTACTCTAGGCGATACCATATCAATATGTGTGATACCACGCTCCCAGCCACGCCATGTTCCATAATTTTCTTGCTTGGCTTCAATTCCCCACTTCGTATATTGCTCAATAGCCCATTTGCTAGCATGTTCCATTTGAGGTGTTCCCACTAAACGTGGACCAACTACATCTAATAGTTCGTGAGCCAAACGTTCAAGTTGAGAGTTTTCGTTTGCTTCTTTAATTATATTATCAATCACATTATCTTGAGCAAACAGGTTACCTCCAGAAAACAGCAATGCAATAAGAAATAGTTTAATTGTAAATTTCATTGTAAAATGTATTTGTTGGTTATCAAATTTTTAAAAGTTTTCTAAAATAGATAATTATTATGATTTAGAGTGTTAAAATTTTGGTATAAAAAAGCCAGCTCATTGCTGGCTTATTCAATTTTATTCAAACAAATTTAGTGATTGTATCAATTTCTTGGTCTACCACGATTATCTCTCATTTCTTGCATCTTTCCAGAAATAATTTCTTTGTATTCCATTTTTGTAACTATTTTTCCTTTATCTGGAGCTTCAATTATTTCTTTTTCTTTTGGATTCATAATAATTTTAGAACACAACATTGTTGTATTTCCAAAGCTCACTTCAAGTATCAGTCCTGGAAGTCCCCAATATTCCAATGGTCCTTGACTTACTGGAATTTGTGAAGAATACCAAGCAGTTACTTTTGTCATTTTAACCTCTTCAGAATTATCTTCACTTAATTCTCCCCATGAAAAATCATACCAAGTTAGTTGAGATGATGGTATCATTGCTGTTGCTTTAAAAGATGTATATTGTCCTATTTGTTTACTCTCTCTACTTAACTGCCAATCTATGGTCAACAAATCATCTTTAACCAAAAACCTTTTTCCATAAAACTCCTGACTTTGTAAAAGCATATTGGTTTTGATATTTTTATATTGTTCTCCTGGTGTAAAATTCTTCCCCCAAGTATCAGTTGCTCCTGAGATAGCGTCTAATTTGTCTTCTTCTTTAAAAAATGATTCTTCCTTATTAAAAGTAAGAACATACGTTTTTTCAAGTCTATTTTTTAAGTTCTCAAAAATTTGTTTTTTTTGGGCTTCAGTCATCCTATCTCCAAAACTTCCTAGTTCCATTGTGGATTTTGAGAAGTAATAAGCTTTGCCTTGAAAATCTTGTGCAAATAATGGTGATGATAATAAAAAGGTTAAAATGAAAAAGCAGATTTTTGAAATTAAGTTTATCATGATTATTAATCTTAATTGATTATTGTTTAACAAATATAATAAAACATTAAACATTTTAATCTTCTTTATTATAATATTAACACTAATGAAAAGGCATAATCTAGTATTATGAAAGTGGATATAGAAAATTTGAGAAAAAAAACCAGCTTAAAAGCTGGCTTCTTTTTTATAAGCTATAAACTAACCTAAAGGAAATAAACCTTGGTTGAATAAAGTATTCTGAGGCACTTACCGAAACCGCTCCTGCACTACTTTCATTTTGCGAGCGTGTATCAAGTAAGTTGGTCGCTTTAATCTCATATTCAAATTTGGCATCTCTATCTTTTCTGTAAGCCAATGAAGCGTTCCAAAATTCAAAGGTATTATCAATTGTATTGTCATCACTGCTAAAATTGTTAGAGGTGTAATCTGTTCTAAAAGTAAATGATTTTAAAAACAAAGCATCAACCTCAATAGAAGGTGTTTTGGTGAAAAATTTTGTACTGCCACCACGACCTTGCTGGTTGTCTTGAATAGTATAACCATATCCAATCTCAATATTAGGTGCTGTTTTAAAATTAGTTCGTAAACCAGCATTATATCTCTGAGTATAACTTTCGTTTACTGATCGTGTGTTTTGGATGAATTGAAAATATTTCCCATAATTAAATCTTCCACTTAAAGTTGCCCTAACTTTGTTAAATGTTTTTTGAAAACGTCCAAATGTGCTTACACTTTCATCAGCAAACTCAGAATTAAAAGGCGAGCTTATACTTATAACGCTTCCTGGTTCAAAAACAGATACATTTCTAATATTATCTATACTTTTATTATAATTTATACTTGCTGTTACATTCGTATAATTAAACATATTAAAGCTATAGTAAAACAAACTGAGATTGTGTGATAATGCGTTTTCTAAATCTGGAACTCCTGAAAATAATGAGTTATAACTATTTAGTACTAATCCTCTAGCAAATCTGGACACATCTGTAAATTGCGTTTGCATACGATAATCAAATGTAATTTGCTCACTTTTTTTCAATTGCATTCTCACATTAAAATCTGGCAATAACCTGAAAAAGTTATCTGTGGTTTCTTCACTAAACTGATCATTTTTTACACTATATGCATGTCCTGAAACTCCAGGCGTAAAAGTAAAAATACCTGATTTTAAACGATAGTGAATGCCTAAGTACACATCGCTAAAACTATAATCAATATCGTTATCATCTAATCCTCCATTAATAGCTGGCGTAGGATTAAACACTGAACCATTATCTAAAAATTGAAAAATATTAGAGTTGAATTTTTGATTGCTCAAAATAGTACCAAGTGTGAAATTGATATCGCTTTTGGTGTTTAAAATATTCCAATAATCTAATTTAGCATCAAGTTGATTAGATTTTATACGCTTGTCCTGAGCAACATTGTAGTTAAGTTGTGCACCATCCAAGCCCAAACTATTAGCAGTATTTTCGTAGTTATCTTTATCTTCCAAAATGGCGTTATAAAAAGGGTCTTCGTCAGAGAGCAAATGTTGCGCCTCTAACGCAAAAATGTTATTTTCATTAAGCGTATAATAATAGTTCACATTTTGATTGATGCTGTAAGGACTTGAGCTTTCCAGTTGGTCAATATCTCCAATAACTGATGAGAAAAAACCTTGATCTTGTGATTCTTTTGAGATTTTACCAAGAACATCATAATCTAATTGATTGTTTACATTGGGTTTGTATGATGCTGAAAGTTTTAGCATGCCTAAATCACTATTTTGCAAAGTGTTACTTAATGTGCTTTCATCTGGAATTCCTATTTCTGGATCTGTATACTGTCTGCTTGTATTTTCTTGTAGCTCTGTTTTTGTATTTGCAAAAATTGCAAATCCGCTTAAATCCAATGCTTTGTTAGGCGACCAGCTAAAGTTTGCAGCACCAAACTTGGTTTCAATATCTTTTGCTTTGCCATTTTGTGCTGTAAGAAACCCTAAATTATTACTTCCCAAATTAATGTTTGTGCCGCTTGATCTACTTAAACCTCTAAAACCTCCGGAAAAATTAAAATAGTCGCGACGCGTAAAGGCAACTTCGCCAAGATTATTTAAATCTCCAATGATGTTGATACTGTAATTTGGACTGTAATAAAATAACTTGGGCTGAAATAAATACAAGCCATTATTAGGTGAATCTCCTGCTCCAGCAGTAACATTTCCAAACCAGAAATTGGTTTTTCCTTCTTTAAGTTTTATGTTGATTGCTACATTATCCTGGTTATTGGTAACGCCACTTAATTGGCCTACTTCAGCGTAATTTTTTAATACTTGTACTTTATCTACTGCGTTTGAAGGTATATTTTTGGTAGCCAATTTAGTATCGCCATCAAAAAAGTCCTTGCCTTCAACCATCACTTTTGAAACTACTTTTCCTTCAACTTCGACTTGTCCATCGTCATTTATTTCAACACCAGGAAGGTTTTTAAGTACATCTTCAAGTTTTCTTTCTGTTCCTTTGTTAAAAGAATCTGCATTGTAAACCAAAGTATCTCCTTTTACCGAAACTGGCATTTCATAAGTAAGTTCAATCTCATCTAGTGCATTGTCTTCATACATAATGAAATCTTTGCTAATGTCTTCAGATTTTGTATCTATAATTTCTTTGGCAGTTTTCATCCCAATGTAGCTTACCTGAATTTCATACTTGCTGTTTTCGTTTAAATCCAGTTTATAACGTCCTACATCATTGGTTATGCCATACGAATCTAAAATCTTGGTTTCCTGATTGATGGCAATAACGTTGGCAAGTTCTAGAGGGTTACCAATACTGTCTTTTACGGTACCTTGTACTTTAATTTGAGCAAAGGTTGAACTTACTACAATGAGTAGCAAAGTTGTTAAAGTATATTTCATAAGTTAATTATAGATTTTTTAGAAAAGGTAATTACAAATAATTATTTTGTTTAGCAATAATAATATTTTATTAAACAAAATATACGCATATTATCAAAATGTTAACATAAATCATTTTAAGCTTGATTGTTAATTTCCTCTGATTCTTCCACCACCATCACGACCTCCTCTTCCACGGAACATTTCTTGCATTTCTTCCATTTTCTTTTTGATGATTTCAGAATACTCTTTTTGAGTAACTTGTTTTCCTTTTGATGGTCTTTTTATCTCTTCTTTTTGGTCTGGATTCATTACAATTTTAGAGCATAAAATTACTGTTCGTCCAGCGCTTACTTCTAGTATTAACCCTGGAAGTCCCCAATATTCGCCTGGTCCTTGGTTAATTGGGATTTGTGGTGTGTACCAAGCTGTTATGGTTTGCTCTTTTGGTATTTCAAAATCATCCATTGGATTGTCTGTTTTGGTGGAGTCTTTTGTTTTTTCTGTATTTTCATTATCTCTATTTCTTCGTCTAGCACTCATAAAATCTGTGTCGTCAAGTTTTTTAATAGCTGTAGCTTTCATTGCCATATACTGACCAATTTGCTTAGTTTCGCCAGTCATGACCCAATCCAGTTTTGGCAATTCATCATCTATTAAAAACTGTTTTCCAAAGAATTCATTTTCAATAAGCATTTTATTTTCTTTTACATTTTTATACTGATCGCCTCCTGTCATAGAAAAGCCTCCAAAACGCATTCCTCCACCAGGAGCTTCTAGTTTTTCTTCTTCTTTATAAATGGATTCTTCTTTGTTAAAAGTGAGAATGAATGTTTTTTCAAACATGCTTTTCATTCGGTCTGCAATCTGTTTTTTCTGCTGCTCACTCATTTCCCTTCCTCCAAAGTTTTCCATATCTAGAGTGGTTTTAGAAAAATAATAAGCTTTGCCTTGAAAATCTTTTTGAGCAAATGTTGATATTGTAAGTAATACTAAAATAGCACTTACAAAAATTTTAGCGTATGATTTCATATCTATATTGTCTATTTTACAGTAAAAGTAACACTTTTTAATTCGTATTAGACTCAAATAGTTGCATTTAGTTTAAAGCCGCATCGTTAAATTATTTAAAAAGATATTTTAGTTACCATCTCCAATTCTGATTTCAATGCTCTCTCCATCACGATGTTCACGGTTATTCCTCATACGCTCGTTCATTTCTTTCATTTTTTTATCCATCATTTCGTCATACTTTTTTTGAGTGACTTTTTTACCTTTGGTTGGCTCTTTTATTTCAATAGCTTTCTCAGGATTTAATACTACTTTACTGCACATCATTGTAGTTGTACCATCGCTTACTTCTAATATTAAACCAGGAAGTCCATGATATTGTGCTGGACCTGTGCTTACAGGAATTTGAGGTGTATACCAAGCGGTTACAGTAATTTCTTTTAGTTCTGGTTTGGCTTCTTCGTCCAGATCTTTATCGCCATTTACACTAATACCTCCTTGAACAACTTCAACCTTTCTTTTAAATGTAGCTTTATAACACGTGTAATCGCCAATGTTTTTTGTTTCGCTTCCCAGTTCCCATTTAATATCTTCCAGCTTATCTCGTATTAAAAATAGTTTACTAAAAGATTCATTTTGATTGGTATAGCGTTTTTCTTTTGTGTTTTTATACATCACATCAGAGCCTCCAGTTTCAACCATTACCATAACCATGCTTTGCGGTTGTGGTGCTTCTAACTGCTCATCTTCTTTGTACATGGACTCCTCTTTATTAAAAGTTAGAATATGTGTTTTTTCAAATTGTTTTTTCATCATATCCATCATGCGCTGATGCATTTCAGAATTCATTTGAGTACTGTCCAACTTAATATCAAATTTTCTTTGGGATTTGTAGGTCGCTATACCTTGAAAGTCTTGCGCCATAACATTAGTTGTTATAGCCATAATAAGCAAAGTGATTAGTTTAACTAGTCTATTCATGATTGTGTTTTTAATTTTTTACAAAACAAATATGAGAATTTGTATTCCTTTTTTGAGTTAACTAGTGTTAACGTGTGTTAAGCGATTGGTTTACTATAAAATTAACGTTTACTTTTGAGGTATGAACGATGCAAGATACAGTGTCATTTTATATATTATTGTTGCAGTAATTTTGGGCACTATTGGTATTCAGGTTTACTGGAATTATAAAAACTATGAGGTTAACAAACAGCAATTAACCAATGAAGTTCAGGCGAGTTTAGACAATGCAGTTGAGATGTATTATGCCAACCTAGCCAAACAAAACACAATTGGTTTTGCTATTGAAGCGACTTCAAATAATGATATTTTTGACAGAGATGGAAAGCTTGACAGTATTTTAAACTCAATTAATTTTAAAGATAAAGGCTTTACAAACATTGATTCTTTATTGGTAAATATTGATAATAGTGATGGTATCCATATTTATGAAGGCAAAAAAGCAGACTCATTATTGCTCACAATACATAATAATCATGACCAAAGAAGTTTTGTAAATAAAAAAGTTGAGTATAAAAGCTACAATAATGTAAGACCAGATTCATTGGTTATAGACGATTTTAAGATTCTTACTTCTAAGGTTATTTTTTCGATGTCACAAGACACTTTAAATTTAAAAACCATAGATTCCTTATTGAAGCAAGATTTACAACGTAAAAACTTAGACATTGAATTTGGATTAACACTAGCCAAACCTGATGAAAGGCCTAATGTTTTAAATGAACCTGTAATTAAAACATCCTCATTAAGTGCAAAGTCAAACTCTACTTTTTTACCACAAAACACTTCATTAAAAATTGATTTTACAAATACAACCAAAGAAATTTTAAAGCGTATTCTTTCAGGAATCTTATTATCAACATTACTAGTCTTAGTGGTTATTGGATGTCTATTTTATTTGTTGAAAATTATCAAACATCAAAAACAAATAGCAGAAGTTAAAAATGACTTTATCAGTAATATTACTCACGAGTTTAAAACTCCTATTTCAACCATTGGAGTTGCTTTAGAAAGCATTAAAAACTTTAATGTTTTAAATGATACTGAAAAAACCAAATCTTACATTGATATGTCAAACAATCAATTAAGCAAACTTAATGTAATGGTTGAAAAACTTTTGGAAACTGCCTCTTTGGATAGTGAAAACTTAAGCCTAAAAAAAGAGAAAAGCAATATTACAAAGCTTGTACAAGGTTTGGTTAATAAACATAAGTTAGAACTTAAAGATAAATCCTTAACATATGATGGCTTTCAGGAGGACATTTATGCACAAATTGATGCTTTTCATTTTGAAAACGCAATAAATAACATTATTGATAATGCTATTAAATATGGAGGGAATGAGATAATGGTAAATCTGCAACAAAATGACAATGGTTTTACCATTACTATTTCTGATAATGGTAAAACGCTTACAAAAGCTAACAAGGATAAAATTTTTGAGAAGTTTTATCGCATCCCAAAAGGAAACACTCACGATGTAAAAGGGTTTGGAATTGGTTTGTATTATGCAAAAAAAATTATTGAAAAACACGATGGAGCAATTCACTTGAATTTAGATAATGAATGGACCACTTTTAAAATCACAATTCCAAATGGATAAGCATAAAAACACCATATTATTAGCCGAAGATGAGCCAGCTTTGGGGCAAATAATTAAAGAAAGTTTAGAAACCAGAAACTTTCAGGTACTGTTATGTGACAATGGTGAAAAAGCCTATCAAACCTACAAACAAAGTAATCCTGAACTTTTAGTCCTTGATGTAATGATGCCAAAAAAAAACGGATTTACTTTGGCTAAGGAAATCAGGTTGGAAGACGACACCATTCCAATTATATTTTTAACTGCAAAATCTCAAACCGAAGACGTAGTAGAAGGTTTTAATATTGGTGGAAACGATTATTTAAAAAAACCTTTTAGTATTGAAGAGCTTATTGTTAGAATAAACAATTTGCTAAACAGAACACAACTGCAAAAAACAGCAGATGTTTTAGAAATTGGCAGCTATACCTTTAATTTCCCTAAGCAATTGTTAAGTTACAAAAAGAATGAAAGTTTACAGTTAACACATCGTGAAGCACATTTACTTTATCATCTTATAAAAAACAAAAATGAAGTATTAGATCGTTCACTAATATTAAAAAAACTTTGGGGAACAGATGATTTCTTTTCTGCAAGAAGCATGGATGTATTTATCACCAAACTTCGAAAAAAATTGCAACAAGATAAGACTATTCAAATTGTAAATGTAAGAGGATTTGGATATAAATTAATCTGTTGAAAAGTGGTTCAATTTTTGTACTTTCCCACTTCAAATGAAGCACATTAAGTTTTTCTTTATAGCCTTTAGCTCTATATTATTTTCACAAAATAGTATAGAGGTTCAATTTATTGATAAAATCAAACCTCAAGAGGATAATCTTATTCAAATAGACAATTTTAAAAACGCCTATTATTTAGGTGAAAATGCTTTAGTAAAGCAAACAAATACAAGTGAGTATATCTATAATAACTTCCAGTTAGGTCAGCTTAATATTGTGGATGTTTTTAATCCATTGAAAATTAATCTATTTTATAGAGATTTCAACACTTTAGTCGTTCTAGACAATAGGCTATCTGAAATAGAAAAGATTAATTTTAATCTAAAAAGACCATTTAGAAATGTTTCGCACATTGCCACAGCACATGATAACACCATTTGGTGTTTTAATCAAAATACCCAAGAATTAGAATTGTTTGACTACAGAACCAATACCACCAAAGCAAAAACCTTACCTATTGCTGAAGATGTGGTTCAGATTACCAGCAATTACAACACATGTTGGGTGCTTACAAAAAACCACTTATATGCATATAATTACTTCGGAAGTTTGCTCAAAAAAATGAAGAATAATGATTACAGTTCTTTAAGCGAGAGTAACGGAAATATTGTGTTAAAAAAAAACAATACTCTGTTTTTTTTAAAAAATAACTCAGAAAATGCAATCTCTATAAAACTGCCAAATTTGTTAATAAAACAGTTTTTTGTAACCAATGAAACCTTGTATATTTACGACGGTGAATTTCTTCATCAATACCAACTAATAAACGATTAAATTATGCATGTTGCAATTGCCGGAAATATTGGCGCAGGTAAAACTACACTCACAAAATTACTAGCAAAACATTATAAATGGGAAGCACAGCTGGAAGATGTGGTTGACAACCCTTATCTCGATGACTTCTACAATCAAATGGAACGCTGGAGTTTTAACTTGCAAGTGTATTTTTTAAACAGTCGTTTTCGTCAGGTACTACAAATTCACCAAAGTGGTAAAGAAATCATTCAAGACCGAACCATATACGAAGATGCTCATATTTTTGCGCCAAATTTGCATGCCATGGGACTCATGACCAATCGTGATTTTGAAAATTACTCCTTATTATTTCAGCTTATGGAATCATTAGTTAGCGGTCCAGATTTATTAATATACCTTAGAAGCTCAATACCAAATCTAGTTAGCCAGATTCACAAACGTGGTCGCGATTACGAAAACTCCATCAGTATCGATTATTTAAGTAGATTGAACGAACGTTACGAAGCTTGGATTCATGGTTATAACAAGGGGAAACTCCTCATAGTTGATGTAGACAACCTTGATTTTGTTGACAATCCTGAAGATTTAGGAAGCATCATTAATAAAATAGATGCCGAGATTCATGGCTTATTTTAAGTAATATCTTAACACTACATTGTTAAAAATTTTTCTTTTTTGCTAAAAGTGAACTATATTAGTTCAATTGCAAGAAAAAGAAATTATGAAAATTTTAAAAAAAACCACACTAATTTTACTTTTAGTCGCCTTGATAGGTTGCTCAAAAGATGACAGCCCAACTCCTGAAAGATCTTTTGCTGAACTTACAGGAATTTGGGAAGTGAAAAGCTATGAGTATGAGGGCACCACAGCTTATCGTGCCATAAATACCAATGAAGCATGGAACACTTCATATCATGGAGCTGGTTGGCTTCTTAACTTTGAAATGTCTATTTCTGAAAGCCCAAATAACTATTCTTTTGATGGTGATCATAATGTTGACCACTATTTCACAGATGAAAACGGTCAAGAGTACTTTTATTTTGCCAATCTTATTAGAAACGAATCTGGCACATATACAAGAAATAGCAATACAGGCTTAACTTTTAATCAAAATGGTGATTATAAACAAGTTACCATTCAAGAGTTAAATGAAACTACTCTTAAATTCAGGACTAGTGAATCAAGTTCTGAAACCAATTCAGAAAATGTTTTGGTGTCTAAAACAAGAATTGAAACCTATATTTTAGAAAGAATCAATTAAGAAACTTAAATAAGATAATTTCTTATATTCATTTTTAATGAGATTTCTTACATTAGTCGTATAATCAATATTCATTTTTATTACGACCAATCCTTATTATGAAAAAAATTTTACTACTATTTAGTTTCGTTCTAAGTACAACACTAATGTTTTCGCAAGATACAACAGAGAAAAACATGCCAACTCCCAATTATAGGCAAGCGTCCAAATATTCTCCAACCAATTTAGCAAAATTAGTGCATTCAACTTCCGTGAGACCTCATTGGCTAAAAAGAGGCAACCGTTTTTGGTATCAGTACAAAACCACAGAAGGCTCTAACTATTATTTAGTAGATGCTGATAATAGAACCCGAACCAAGCTATTTGACAATGAAAAAATGGCAAGATGGTTAACCGAAATCACTAAAGATCCTTATGACGCTCAAAACTTACCTCGTATGGATTTTAAATTTGTGAAAAATGAAACTGCTATTCGTTTTAGGGTAACGTCAACAGAAGAAGTTGATGCAATTGAAGGTAATAAAACAACTGACACAGACTCTACTGAAACAAAAAAAGATAAGACAAAACTAAAAAAGGAAAAAAAAGTTTACCATTTTGAGTATAGACTTGGCAGTAATGGGTTAACCATTATAGACAATAAAAAAGAAGACAAAAAAGAATGGGAGAGTTGGGCCAATGTTGCTCCTGATAGCTCAATTGTTTTATTCTCTAAAAACTATAATCTGTATTGGATGGACAAAGAGAATTTCATGAAGGCTGTAAAAGATGAAAAAGACTCAACCATTGTTGAACATCAATGGACCAAAGATGGCGAGGAAAACTACAGCTATGGTGGAGGCGGAAGAGGTGAAAACAACGAGGAAAAAGAAAAAAACAAAGACAAACGCAAGGGTGTTTGGGGAACTTGGTCCCATGACTCCAAAAAATTTGTGTTTGAGCGTACAGACTCCAGACACATAAAAGATTTATGGGTTATAAATTCAACAGATAGTAAAAGGCCAACCCTTGAAACCTATAAGTATCACATGCCTGGAGAACAAGAATTCTACAAGCCTGAACTATTGATTTTTGATATTCCTTCAAAAAATATAAATACCGTTAAACTAGATACCACAAAACAACAAAGCATTTCCGTATATCGTGAACCGAGAAAACAATCCAATGCTGATGATGATTTTCAACCTTCCCTATTGCTTTCAAAAAAAGGAAAAATTTATTTTAACACCATTAGTCGAGATCGAAAAAAACTGGACATCTGTGTTGCAGACCTTAATACAGGAGATGTAAAAGTACTTATTGAAGAACGTTTTAACACATATATCGAAACTCGACAACTAGTACTTTTTAACAACGAAACCGAAATGTTGCATTGGGCGGAACGCGATGGCTGGGCGCATTACTACCTCTATGACAGTGAGGGAAACTTAAAAAATCAAGTGACAAATGGATCTTACCATGTTGAAAATGCTATTGGTGTAGATGAAAAATCGAGAACACTTTACTTTACAGCACATGGCATACCGAAAGATGAAGATCCTTATTTTGAGCATCTTTATAAAATTGACCTAAACGGAACAGGTTTAAAAGCACTCAATCCTGGAGATTATAACACAAACACTAGCATGTCTGATTCCAATGCATTTTTTGTAAGTAATTATTCAAGAGTTAATACAGCACCAAAATCTGAACTAAGAAATAGCTCTGGCAATGTAGTGATGCAATTGGAAGAGGCAGACTTATCGCAGTTAATGGCAACTGGCTATAAATTCCCTGAACCATTTAAAGTGAAAGCCGATGATGGCATCACAGATATTTATGGTGTTATGTATAAACCTTTTGATTTTGATGAAACCATGAGCTATCCTCTTCTTGAATATGTTTATCCAGGACCACAAACAGAAGCTGTAAACAAATCTTTTTCGCTGAGCATGGATCGTTTAGACAGAATGGCTCAAGTAGGTTTTATTGTAATTACCATGGGAAATAGAGGAGGTCATCCAGATCGTTCTAAATGGTATCATAATTATGGCTATGGCAACTTAAGGGATTATGGTTTGGCTGATAAAAAATACGTAGCTGAGCAATTAGCGGACAAGCATAAATTTATTGATATCAGTAAAGTTGGTATTTATGGGCATTCAGGTGGTGGCTTTATGTCAACTGCTGCTATGTTGGTATATCCTGATTTCTTTAAAGCTGCTGTTTCATCTGCAGGAAATCATGATAATAATATTTACAACAGTTGGTGGAGTGAAACACATCATGGTGTTAAAGAAGAAATGGATGACGATGGCAATGTAAAGTACAAGTATATCATTGATGATAACCAATCCTTAGCTAAAAACTTAAAAGGCCACTTAATGTTAATTCATGGTGATGTAGATAATAATGTTCACCCAGGAGGAACCATTCGTGTTGCCGAAGCTTTAATTAAAAACAACAAACGTTTTAAGTTTATGATTATGCCTGGACAGCGTCATGGTTTTGGAAGCATGACAGAATATTCGTTCTGGTTAAGAGCAGATCATTTTAGTAAATATTTCTTAGAAAAAGAAGCAACAAGCGTTGATATTACAGAGATGAATAGAGATAAACCTCAAAATTAATTAATTACTCTTTAAAATAAAAAACCACACTTCTCAGTGTGGTTTTTTTATTATTTGAATTAAAAAGTTTAGTAAGTCTCTTTAGTTTTTTCAATTACTTTTTTTACAACTTTTTTTCAGCCTTCTACATTAACCTCAACGTCTTCTAAAGCATCTAATTTAGCTTTAACTTCTTCTTCAGTTCCTTCTTCAAATGTTTCATCTTTTGTTACAGATTCTCCATTTTCAGTTGTAGTCGTTGTTACTACTGCTTTAACAGACCCATCTTCATTTTTAGTCATTTCAACTTTAACCTCTTTACTCATATCCATACCTTCAGCATCTTCCTTAGACATAAACTGAGCATCTCCTTTCACTTCATGTTTGTTGCCGTCTTTATCAACCCAAACATTTACTTCTTCATTTAAAGACATTTCAGATTCTGAACCATGTCCTCCTAAAATCGGAGCAATTACCAATCCTACTAAACACGTTAATTTGATTAAAATATTCATTGATGGCCCTGATGTATCCTTAAAAGGATCTCCAACAGTATCACCTGTTACAGCAGCTTTATGAGCATCACTTCCTTTGTAAGTCATTTGTCCGTTGATTTCAACTCCAGCTTCAAAAGATTTTTTAGCGTTATCCCAAGCTCCACCAGCATTATTCTGGAAAATTGCCCACATTACACCACTAACACAAACTCCTGCCATATAACCTCCTAATGGTTCTGCTCCAAATAGTAAACCAATTAAAATTGGAGTAATAATTGTAATTAAACCAGGTAAAATCATTTCTTTTAATGCCGCTTGAGTAGAGATATCAACACATTTTGCATATTCAGGTGTTCCTGTTCCTTCCATAATTCCTGGAATTTCCCTAAACTGACGACGCACTTCGTGTACCATTTCCATAGCAGCTTTTCCAACCGATTGCATAGCTAAAGCTGAAAAAATTACTGGAATCATTCCACCTACAAATAACATCGCTAATACATCAGCCTTAAAAATGTTAATTCCGTCAATTCCTGTAAAGGTTACGTAAGCAGCAAATAAAGCTAATGCTGTTAATGCAGCAGATGCAATAGCAAATCCTTTACCAACAGCTGCTGTTGTATTACCAACAGAATCTAAAATATCTGTACGCTCACGTACTTCTGGATCTAACTCACTCATTTCAGCAACACCACCAGCATTATCAGCAATTGGTCCAAAAGCATCAATAGCCAACTGCATTGCAGTAGTTGCCATCATTGCAGATGCTGCTAAAGCAACACCATAAAAACCTGCTAATTCATAAGACCCATAAATTGCAGCAGCAAAAAGAATTACTGAGGCAAAAGTAGATTTCATTCCTACTGCTAAACCAGCAATGATGTTGGTTGCAGCTCCAGTAGAACTATTTTGAACAATATCTAAAACTGGTTTTTTACCTAAAGAAGTATAATAAGCTGTCACTACAGAAATTAATGCTCCAACAGCTAATCCAATACACGCAGCCCAGAATACATTCATAGACGACACTTCAACATAACCTTCGCCAAAAAACTTCATGTTCATTGTTTCAGGTAACATATATTTTATTAAACCAAAACTTGCAGCTAATGTTAAGATAATGGCTGCCCAGTTTCCAGTATCTAATGCTTTTTGAACTTGAGCTTCTTTAGCATCATTGTTTGAAATTTTAACTAAAAATGTTCCAATTATAGAAGCTAATATACCAACTCCTGCAATTACTATTGGCAATAAGATTGGTCCCATATTATTAAAGTCATCTGCAAATGGAGCATTCACTGACATATCTTTAATTAAGTAATTACCTAATACCATTGCAGCCAATACTGTTGCTACATAACTACCAAATAAATCGGCTCCCATTCCTGCAACATCTCCAACATTATCTCCAACATTATCTGCAATAGTAGCAGGATTTCGAGGATCATCTTCCGGAATTCCAGCTTCAACTTTACCAACCAAATCTGCACCAACGTCTGCTGCTTTAGTATAAATTCCTCCACCAACACGAGCAAATAATGCAATAGATTCAGCACCTAAAGAGAAACCAGCTAAGGCTTCAAGAGCTACTGTCATTTCATCATAAAAAGAGGCTTCACCTACAATAAACATTTTTATAAATACAAAAAACAATAAGCTAAGTCCTAATACAGCTAATCCAGCTACACCAAGTCCCATTACTGTTCCACCACCAAACGATACTTTAAGCGCTTGTGGCAAGCTTGTTTTAGCAGCTTCAGCAGTACGAGCATTGGCTTCGGTTGCAACACGCATACCTATGTTTCCAGCTAAAGCAGAGAAAATCGCTCCTATAATAAAAGCCACAATGATAATCCAATGTGTTGTATCAACAAAGTAAGAAATTGCGCCAAGCGAAACAGAAGCGATAACAACAAATATTGCCAATAATCTGTATTCAGCATTTAAAAAGGCCAATGCACCTTCTTTAATTGCTTTAGAAATGCCTTGCATTTTTTCACTTCCAGCAGCTTGTT
Source organism: Flavobacteriaceae bacterium (assembly GCA_020435965.1). Classification (GTDB taxonomy): domain Bacteria; phylum Bacteroidota; class Bacteroidia; order Flavobacteriales; family Flavobacteriaceae; genus CAJQLB01. The sequence continues at coordinate 61,767 of JAGQYS010000019.1, forward strand.
TCTTTACCCAAGCCATTTTGGTTAACATAAAAAGAAGTCCTAAAACTGCCAATGCGATTGGCACAAAAATCATATTCGATTCCATATTGTTTGGTTTTGTTTATTTAGCTGCGCAAAAGTAGTAAATTGAATGTTAATAGAAAAGCCCTTTTAAAATACGTGACAAAGGACTTTTTTTAAAACTAATCCAATATTAATCTTTAAATGGTAAAATCGCCATTTACCTTGTGCTCGCTAGTCTCGTAGCGATTTACACATTTGTTTAGAATATCATAGGCTTCATCAGCATTTCCCCAACCACCAACATCAACTTTCTTTTTTTCTAAATCTTTATATACCTGAAAGAAGTGTTCTATTTCTTTTATTTGATGTGGATTCATATCAGACAAGTCGCTTAACTTATTCCAAATAGGATCAGACACTGGAACACATACCACCTTTTCATCAGGACCTTTTTCGTCAGCCATGTGAAACACACCTATTGGTTTTACTTCAACTACACACATAGGAAACGTAGGCTCGCCTCCAAGCACTAAAACATCCAATGGATCGCCATCTAAGGCTAAAGTTTCTGGAATAAAACCATAATCTGCTGGATACATCATGGATGAAAACAACATACGATCAAAACGAATTTTCTTTAATTCGAAATCATACTCATATTTATTTCTACTTCCTTTAGGGATTTCAATTAATACATCAAAACTCAATTTTCCTTTTGGGCTCATAACTTCTAATTTTTAAGGGCTGCAAAGGTATGCAACCTTTTAACTTTGAGCAACAAAATGATTATTGGGTTTTTAAAAAAATCAATTATCTTAGTTCATTCTTAAAAATATCTTTCATTTTATTATTGAAATTGTTTAAAACCATCATTATGAATCGTTTACTTTTAATACTATCTATTGTACTTTTTACTAGCTGTAAGAACGAAAAAACACTTACTGAAGAAGAAGAACGCTGGCTACAACGAGCTGAAAACACAGAAATAATTAGAGACGATTTTGGTGTGCCTCATATTTATGGCAAAACTGATGCTGATGCAGTTTTTGGATTGTTATACGCACAATGCGAAGACGATTTTAATCGTGTAGAGCGAAATTATATTTGGGCAATTGGAAGACTAGCTGAAGTAGAAGGCGAAGAATCCTTGTATAGCGATTTACGTGCTAATCTTTACATGACCAAAGATGAGGCAATTGAAAACTACAACAATAGTCCTAAATGGCTTAAAGAATTGTGTATTGCTTTCGCTGATGGCATCAATTATTATCTCCATAAAAATCCTGAGGTTCAACCAAAATTATTAACTCGTTTTGAACCTTGGATGCCTATGTATTTTAGCGAAGGCTCTATTGGTGGTGATATTGAAAGCGTTTCTACTGGAAAAATAAAAGAATTTTATGACAAAACAACTGATGACAGAGTTGCTATTAACGATGGTCTAATCCGATTGAAAGATGATGAGCCAAGAGGATCCAACGGTTTTGCCATAGCTGGTAGCAAAACAAAATCTGGTGATGCCATGTTGCTTATTAATCCGCATACGTCATTCTTTTTTCGTGGTGAAGTACATGTTGTGAGTGAAGAAGGCTTAAATGCTTATGGAGCTGTAACTTGGGGACAGTTTTTTGTATATCAAGGATTTAATGAAAAAACCGGTTGGATGCATACTTCAACAGGCACTGATATTATTGATGAGTTTGAAGAAACTATTGTTAAAGATGGCTCAAAATTGTCTTATAAATATGGGGAAGAATTACGTTCTATTGACTCCTTGGAAGTGACCTTAAAATATAAGAGTGAAGATGGCATTAATGACAAAACTTTTATGACATATAGAACGCATCATGGGCCAATTACACATGCCAATGATGACAAATGGGTTGCAACAGCATTAATGTGGAGTCCAGTAAAAGCTTTGGAGCAGTCTTTTACGAGAACCAAAAAATCAAATCATAAAGAGTTTTATGAAATGATGAATATAAGAACCAACTCATCTAACAATACGGTTTATGCTGATGCAGATGGTACTATTGCCTACTATCATGGCAACTTTATACCAAAAAGAAATGAGAAATTTGACTATAGCCAACCAGTTGATGGCAGCAATCCGGAAACAGATTGGGATGGATTACATCCTTTAGAGGAAAATATAATGGTGCTAAATCCACCAAATGGATGGATTCAAAATTGTAATTCTACACCTTTTACAAGTGCAGCAGAGTATAGTCCGAAACGTGAAGATTATCCAGAATACATGACCTCTTTCCCTGAGAATTTTAGAGGTATGCACGCTATTCCATTATTAACTAAAGCAGAAAATTTAACTTTGGATTCATTGATTGATTTGGCTTATGACACCTATTTACCTGGAGCAGATTTATTAATTAGTGGTTTGTTGGATGCTGCTTCAAAAGCCCCATTAAAAACACAAGAAGCTAAAGACGCTATCAACTTATTAAAAGAATGGGACTTTAGAGTATCTGAAAGTTCAGTCGGAATGACCTTGGCACAGTTTTATATAAATGCCTATTATAAGTCAGGTAAAATTCCTGCCATGGAAGGCAATAAACGAATAACCAGATTAGGACAATTTGATTATATGAGCAAAACCTCAGAACCAGCAGAGCGCTTAGAAGTGTTTCAAACAGCTATTGAGAAATTAACTAAAGATTTTGGCTCATGGCAAACACCTTGGGGAGAATTTAATCGTTATCAAAGAAACGATGGTGAAATTTTTCAAGAATTTGATGATTCAAAACCTAGTCTTCCTATTGGCATGGCTTCAAGTTCATGGGGAGCTTTGGCTTCGTTTGGAACTCGGTTTGGAGAGAATACTAAAAGACAATATGGAACTTCAGGAAACAGTTTTGTAGCAGTTGTTGAGTTTGGTGATAAAGTAAAAGCCAAATCTATGTTGGCTGGTGGGCAAAGCGGAAATCCAGATTCGCCACATTTTGATGATCAAGCACAGCGTTATGCAGATGGTGAGTTTAAAGAGGTTGCTTATTACAGAGAAGATGTTGAAAAACGTGCAGAAGCAAAGTATCATCCAGGAGACAAGCAATAATAATCTATGAAAAAAGGAGTCACTTATATTAGCAGGTTTTTATTAATCATAATACTATTCTGTTCTTGTAAACAAGACCAAAAAACAGAACCAGCTATTGCGAATTCTTATACAGTTTCGGGAACAATAAAAGGATTAGACACTAAATTCATGACCTATTCTTTTAATGATGAAAATGGCAAAAGGATTTGGGATTCTATTTTTGTTGAAAATGAACATTTCTCTCATACAGGAAAAATAACTGAGCCTACATTTTTCTTTCTTTGGCCAAATGTGGAAAGTACTATAAAAACAACACAAAATGGCGGCTATTATCCTGCAAAATCATCTCAGTTCGCATTTTTGGCAAATCCAGGAGATGAGATAGAGTTTAAAGGCGAAGTCACAGATTTTATAAATGCTTATCCTACAGGAACAAAAGCAAACGATGATTTAGCATCAATAAATAGAAAGATTTTTCCTTTAATGAACACATCTGTTAACTATATGTTGGAAAAAGAGTTATTGAATGAAAATGATGATAGATATAAAACTATTGAAGACTCAATTACTATTTTAAATGAGCAAGTGGCTACGTTAAAAAAGGAGTTTGTGATGTCGAATCCAGAATCTGAAGCAGCTGTATGGTATTTATCTGATATGATGCTGCGAAGTCAGATTGAAAACGATGAGGCTATTGCTGCATTTAAAGCTTTTAATACACAATTAAAGGATTACAGGTACTATCAAGAAGTAGCCACACGAGTTAAAGGTATTGAAGCTACTTTGATTGGAAAAAGTATACAAAACTTTACAACTGATGCAACTTTTACAGGTGACGCTTTTGAGTTTGATTCACTAAAAGGCAAATATGTTTTAATTGATTTTTGGGGAACTTGGTGTGGCCCTTGTATTGAAGAAATGCCAAAAGTAAAAGCATACCAAGAGAAATATTCAGACAAGCTAACTATTTTAGGTATAAACCAAGGTGACACCAAAGACAAGATTGACAAATTTATAACGCCAAAAGGTTACACCTGGACACATTTAATGGATGGCAAAGGCGATGCTAATTTTGTGTTTAGATTTAATGTTGCTGGTTTTCCAACCAAGTTTATTGTAAGTCCAGAAGGTAAAATCCTTCATAGATTTGTTGGCAATGGTGAAGAAGCTTTTTCAGTTTTGGATGAGCTTTTAAAATAATAGTATCAAGTGCGAATAAGTGATAGCATAGCATCAGAATTTAACGAGTTTTCAAAAGACTATACCAACGATATGATTAAATGTGTGCCTTATTACAACACATTGATATCAAGTTTTACAAAAAATTTACCACCAAACTTTGAGCCTTTAACAATACTTGATTTAGGCTGTGGCAATGGCAATGTTACTGCACAACTTTTAAGTCTTTTCCCTAAAGCTCAATACACCTTGGTTGATGCTTCTGAGGAAATGCTCAATATCTGTAAAGTGCGTTTTAAAGACTACCATATACATTGTGTAGCAAGTTATTTTCAAGATTTTGAATTTAGTAAAAATGCATATGATTTTATTGTAGCAGGATTTAGTTTGCATCATTGCAATAGCGACGATAAAAAAGAACTTTTTAACAAAATTTACACCGCTTTAAAACCCAATGGTATTTTTTCCTGTTCGGACTTAATGATCGATAAAAAAAGTGATGAGCATACTGCTTTATTGGAAAAATGGAAAACGTTCGTACTTAACAATTATCCAAGTAAAGAAAAGTGGGAATGGCTTATGGAGCATTACAGCGAGTTTGATAAACCTGACAGCTTTCCAGACCAAAAAAATTGGCTTGAACACGTAGGTTTTAAAACATTTAGCACCTTAATTAACGATACCTATTGGGTACACTGCCAAGTTATAAAAAGTTATTAAGAGCTTGACTTTGTGACAAAAAAAAGTCGAACTTCGTTTAACATCATGTACTAAACATTAAAACGTTAGATATCATAACATTAAACGAA
>JAGQYS010000020.1 GCA_020435965.1 Flavobacteriaceae bacterium
CAATATTCTGCTTCATCCATATAGTGTGTGGTTACAAAAACGGTGGTCCCTTGATTGGCTGCTTTGTAAATCAATTCCCAAAACTGACGTCTTGTAATGGGATCTACGCCTCCTGTTGGCTCATCTAAAAACACAATTTTAGGATCGTGAATTAGGGACACAGAGAAGGATAGTTTTTGTTTCCAACCCAAAGGCAAAGCACCAACAAGTTTATTGGCAACATTTTGTAAGCCTAATTCTTTAATTAAAGCATCCGATTTTTCTTTGATACGCTGTTTTGATAAACCATAAATACCTCCAAAAAAAGTAATATTTTCTTTAACCGTTAAATCGTCATACAAAGCAAATTTCTGACTCATATAACCTATGTTTTTCTTGATGTCTTCGGCATGTGTAAACACATCAAAACCTGCTACATTAGCTTTTCCAGAGGTAGGATTTGAAATTCCTATAAGCATCTTCATGGCTGTGGTTTTTCCTGCACCATTGGCACCTAAAAAACCAAATATTTCACCTTTATCCACCTCAAACGTAATGGCATTTACTGCTGTAAAATCGCCAAACATTTTGGTTAATCCTTCTACTTGTATGACTTTGTTGTTGTTGTTGTTCATATTTATTTCTCACGGAAGTGGGAATCTCATTTTTATACCAACTTCCCAAATTTCTGGATTTATACCTACAAGGTTTTAGAAATCTTGCAGGAAACTTGAGGTATCATCTATTTTGCTAATTCCATAAAAGTATCTTCTATGGTGGCTTTTGTTTCTTCTATTTCAATATTTAAAAGGTTCTTGAATTCTAAATAGGTTTTTAAATGCTCTGGGTTAAAATCTGTACGTTTATCTGTATAGTGCACAAACTCGCCAAAAGGATACACGCTATGGTTGTATTCGTAGGCATTTAAACTATTAATGAGGTTGTACATATTGTTTGCACTTACATTATAAATTGGCTTCGGATAGTGCTTTACAATCGCTTGAGGTGTATCAATCTCCAAGATTTTCCCATCTTGAATCAATGCAATTCTGTCGCATAAAGCGGCTTCATCCATATAAGGTGTGGATACCAAAATGGTGATTCCTTTTTGTTGTAAGCGTTTAAGCATGTCCCAAAATTCTTTTCGCGATACAGGATCTACACCTGTGGTTGGCTCATCTAAAAACAACACTTTTGGTTTGTGGATTAAGGCACAACTCAAGGCAAGTTTTTGTTTCATGCCACCAGATAATTTCCCAGCACGACGGTTTTTAAAAGGTTCAATCTGCACGTAGATATCTTTAATTAAATCGTAGTTTTCTTCAACGGTTGTTCCAAATATGGTAGCGAAGAAGTCCAGATTTTCTTCAACGGTTAAATCTTGATATAACGAAAATTTCCCAGGCATGTAACCAACACTGTGTCTTATATTTTTATAATTGTTAACCACATCAAAACCAGCAACGGTTGCTGTGCCTTCATCGGCAAACAAAAGCGTGGTCAAAATCCTGAATAGTGTTGTTTTACCAGCACCATCAGGTCCTATAAGTCCAAAAAGCTCACCTTTTTTTACCTCAAAGGAAATGTCCTGTAAGGCTTTGACACTTTTATAAGATTTGCTGATATGATTGACTGAAATTCCCATTTAAACTTTAGTTTTGAACGATGATTTTCGTTTCCATGGTGATTTTTGAGGTAATGGAATTTGAAATCAAACAGGCTTTTTCTGCTTTTTCAACAATCCGTTCTGTACGTTCACGTTTCGATTCGTCTGCAATAACAACTTCAGGAAACAATAACACTTCGCTCATTACAAATTTGCCATCCACCTTTTCTAAAATTCCTTTTGAATCACATTTAAAACTCACAAAATCTAATTTTGAAAAACCAGCAATCGCCAAAAAAGTAGTCATTAAACAACTGCTTACAGCTGCTGTAAACAAATGTTCTGGCGACCAAATATGTGGCATTCCACCTGGAAATTCTGGTGGTGTAGCAACTTCTAAACAATTGCTTTCATTGGTGTTGTTATTATGTAATTCTGGAGAACACATCATGCCTTTTCGGTCTTGTGTCCAATTAACAGTTACGTTATACGTGTGTTTTTCCATGGTTTTTATTTTTTATTGAAAGTATTTTGAATAGGCATTCACATTTTCAACAATACTGTTTTTTAGAACTGAAGCATTTTCTATAGTGCTCACCTCTGACAATGCCGATACTTTTTCTATTAAAGGATACAACCAAATATGGAGATTATCGTGCGATGCACCTTTCATGGTACATTCTTTTACTACTTTGTTTTTCACTTCGTTTAGCTGGTTTGCCAGTTCGTGATAGTCTTCAATAGTAGATGTTTTGTGTGTTTTTAAAATATCTTGCATTTTTAAAACACCTTCTGTAGTTTCAATGTTTGCATTCCATTTTTCTCCATTGTTTAACTGGATATCATTCATCCATTGTTCGTTTAAACCTTCATCTTGTGATTTGTTGCTTTTACAACCTGTAAAAATTAGTATCATTAAAAAGATTAGGATTATTGATTTTTTCATAATTATATAGTTTTTAGATTGTTTATTAATTGTTTAACCATAGTTCTGCTGGCATACCAATTTTTAGGCTTCCATCATTTTTGACATCTACCTTTGCGGCATATACCAAAGCCACGCGCTCTTCTTTGGTTTGGATTATTTTAGGTGTAAATTCGGATTCCGAAGCAATCCAACTAATTGTTCCTGTATAGGATTTCATGCCTTGTGCTTCATCAATTTTTACGGTTACTTCTTTTCCTATTTTTATAGTTGCCAATTGTGTTTCACTAATATACACTCTTAATTGCATGATGTTTAAGTCTGCAATTTTGTACAATGGTTTTCCAAAAGCAGTAATTTCGTTTGGCTCTGCATATTTGGTTAAAACCGTTCCGTTTATAGGATTTATGATTTTGCTTTTTTGAATTTGATCGTCGATTTGTTGGAGTTGCACATCAATACTTTTTAACTCATTAACAACAGGTGCGTTTTGGATTTCTACGCTTCTTATTTGATTTTTAATCACGTCTATTTCACCCTCAATATCATCCAGTTGTTTTTGGGTTCCTGCGTTGTCTTTTATTAAATTTACTATTCTGGTTTTGTTGGTGTGAGCTGTTTTTAATTTAGCATTTAAAACGGCTATTTGAGACAATACACCTTTGGATTTTGAGCTAATTATTGCTTTTGAAACCTCTAATTGTTCTCGTTTTAATGAAAGCGGAATGGTATCGATATACCCAATAAATTGGTCTTTTTCAATAACATCACCTTCATTAACATCAAACTGCATTAATTTTCCGCTGTTTTCGGCCGAAACTGTTATTTCTGTTGCTTCAAAGTTTCCATAGCCATCTGCTTTATCATCGCCACTTCCACAGGAAAACAGGCTTATTGTTATAGCGCTTATTCCTATAATATAGTTGTAGTTTTTCATGTGTTTGTATTTATTGTCCTTTTATGACATTATAATTTGCTTTTGCCAGTTGTAACTGGATTTTATGTCTTACCAATGTGTTTTTGTCTTCGTATAAATTGGTCAATTCTGTAATATAAGCCGAAGACGTAATCACGCCATTTTTAAGTTGTGAATCTGCCGATTTAAGCACTTCTTTTCGAAGGTTTATAATTTCTAAATCGGATACGATAAAACCTTCAATCTTATTAATTTCCTTTTGCTGTTGATTTAGTTCTATGTTTGTATTTAATTTAAAAGTTTCCGTTTCAGAATCAACTATCTCCTTATTAATAGCCAAGGATTGACGTTGTTTTTTGTTGGAATTCCAATCAAAAACATTCCAATTTAATTTGAGGCCTACTGTGTAAAATGTTTGGAACGAATTATCGAGCATATTAAGTCCAGGATTGCCATAACCACCTGTTGCAAAACCCAATAATTTAGGTGCATTTTGTTTTGAGATTAAGGTTTCTGATTGTGCAATTTCATCTTTTTTAAGTTGAAATAAGTCCAATTCGGGTCTGTTAATTTCTGTTTCTAAAGGTGTTACTATTAAAGGACTTTGAAACGTTGTTTCGTTGTTTATTGATTGACCAATAATGCTTGATAATGTTTCTATTAAAGCAGTTTTATTACTTTCAACTTCTATAAATTGCTGACCAAGTTTTAAGAGTTCTGCTTCCAAAACCTTATCTGAAGCTGGTAAAATGACACCATATTTTATTCCTGATTGCACTTCCTTTAGTTTTGCTTGCAGTTGTGCTTGTTTTGCTTCTAATAATAATTTGGTCTCTTGCGACAATAAAATGGAAAAGTACAGTTGGTTGATTTGCTGTTTTAATTGGTATAGATTAACGTCAACCTGTTTTTGTTTTGTTTTAGTTTGCGCTTCCTTCACGTTTAAAGTAGCATCAGTTGCACCTCCATTATAAATTAATTGGTTAACAGAAAGGGTTGCACGATATTGGTCTTTGTTTAAAGGTTTAATATTGGTATTAGGAACTGGAATCTCAATCACATCAGACTGATAGGTTGCTTGTGCATCTAACTGAATTTGAGGCAATTTTGCTTTAGATATAACTTCGGAATCAATTTGGTTTTGGTTTTCAAATAGTTGTATTTGTTTTGCTAAAGGATAGTTTTTAGTAACCAAACTGTAGCATTCCTCTAATGTGATGCTTTGCTGTGATACACTTGGAAGTGTAGTTAGGGTTACTAAAATAATTATGAAGCGTTTCATTTTAATGTTTCTTTATAGAATTAATAATAAAATTTGAAACTTCGGTTTTACGGTCTTCCATAAGTTGTTTATAGCTTTTATCGTCTGTATTGGTAAAAGCCATAACCAATGGTTTTGCAACAAACGGAAAAATATTTAATGCCAGAATATTGATGAACAGTTGTTCTGCACTAATTGGTTTTATATGTCCTTTACTGACTTCATCATTAACTTGTTTTTTAAATTTTTCAAGATTTGGAAAGCCCTTATTGTCTTTTAATTTTAAAATAAAATCTTGATTCCTATTAAGCTCTTGAATGATAAAATTGGGTAAATAAGGATGTTTAATTATAAATGATATATAGTTAGAGGTGAAATTTTTTATTTTATCTTCTATGGAAGAGTCATCATTTAAAATTGCGTTTAACTGTGGTGCCAATAAAGAGAATGCATTTTTAAAAACAGCTTCAAATAACAATTGTTTGCTTCTGTAATAATAATGCAACATGGCCTTGTTAATTCCTGCTTTATCTGCTATTTCTTGCATACGTGCTCCATCCATTCCTTTGGTTTGGAATATGCTTTTTGCAGCGTCAAGAATTTGTCCTTCAGTGTTTTCGTCTTTTGTTTTTTTCATAATTAACTATATAGTTTAACCATTTGGTTAACAAATGTACAAATATTTCATAAGCAACAAAAAGAAATAGTATTAAATGTTTATTAAAGAAATGATTTATATAATCATTAAAAAAATGAATTTAAATCAATGTAATATTTATAAAATTTTACATGCACTTAAGTGCAATTTTTACTTAACTTTGAATTCTAACCAACCATTTTTTCAATGAAAACTCGATTACATTTTATCCAATTACTAATTTCCTTATTTATTACAAGTACATTAATCGCTCAAGATTTTAAAGCATTGCAATACCGAACCGTTGGTCCAGAACGAGGTGGTCGTGTTACTACTGTTACAGGCACTCCAATGCTTCCTGGTACATTTTACCTTGGTGCCTCAGGTGGTGGTGTATGGAAATCTGAAGATTACGGAACTACATGGAACAATGTCTCCGACGGTTTTTTTGCAACACCTTCTATTGGTGCTATTGAGGTGGCTGTTAACGATCCTAATATTGTGTACGTTGGTACAGGTTCTGATGGATTGCGCAGTAATGTCATTAGTGGTAAAGGCATGTATAAATCTATCGATGCTGGAAAAACTTGGGAACACATCGGTTTAAAAGATGTTGGACAAATTGGTGCTGTTGAGATTGACCCAACAAATAATAACATCGTTTGGGTGGCAGCCATAGGAAATGCTTTTAAACCAAATAATGATCGTGGTATTTACAAAACCATTGATGGTGGTCAAAACTGGGAAAAAGTTTTGTTTGTATCTGATAAAGTTGGTTTTGCAGATTTAGAATTACTTCCTGGCAACCCAAATATTGTCTATGCTGCTGCCTGGCGAGGCGAACGTAAACCATGGACTATCATTTCAGGTGGTGAAAACAATGAAGGTGGTATTTATAAATCGATCAATGGTGGAAAAGATTGGAAAAAACTTGAAGAAGGATTACCTAAAGGATTAATTGGTAAAATTGATTTAGCAGTATCAGCTGTAAACTCAAGTATTTTATACGCTGTTATTGAAGCTCCTGGCAAAGAAGGAGGCTTGTACAAATCTGAAGACCAAGGAAAGTCATTTAAGCAAGTTTCCAGTAACGAAGGATTGGTAAATAGGCCATTTTATTACACCAATATTGAGTTGGATCCAACAAACCCTGATATCATTTATTCCAATGCAAATCCATTATTAAAGTCTATTGATGGCGGAAAAAAGTGGGAACGTATGAGTGTGCCTCATGGCGACAATCACGATATATGGATCAATCCAAACAATCCTGATTTGTTAATTCAGTGTAACGATGGTGGTGCTAATGTAACACATAATGGAGGTAAAACATGGTCTACTCAATTTAACCAACCAACAGCAGAGTTATATACCGTTGAAGTAGATGATCAATATCCTTATTGGTTGTATGCTGGACAACAGGACAACTCATCAACCATAGCTGTACCGAGTTATCCACCAAGTGCCATTCAAAATCCAGGAACAGGTTGGATTATCAATTCTGGTGGTTGCGAAACAGGACCTGCAGTTCCAAAACCAGGCAACCACAATATTGTGTATGCAAATTGTAAAGGACGATTTAGCGTATTTAATAAGCTTACAGGAACCGAGAGAGAATATTCTGTTGGTGCTTCTAATATCTATGGACACAATCCCAAAGATTTAAAATACCGTTTTCAACGTGTGGCTCCTGTTCACGTATCTCCTCACAATCCAAACGTAGTGTATCATGGTTCGCAGTATTTGCACAAAACCGTTACTGATGGTTTGGTTTGGCAAACCATTTCTCCAGACCTAACGGCTTTTGAAGCAGATAAACAAGTCATCTCAGGAAGCCCTATTACTCGTGATATTACAGGTGAAGAATATTACAGCACTTTATATTCTATTAGAGAATCAGAACTCGTAGAGGGCTTAATCTGGACAGGCTCCAACGATGGTGTTGTTTCTGTAACCAATGATGGAGGGAAAACCTGGAAAAATGTAACGCCTAAGAATTTACCAAAAGGAGGTAGGGTAGAATCTGTTGAGCCATCTCACTTCAGTCAAGGTAAAGCCTATATAGCTGTCGATAGACATTTATTGGGTGACGATAAACCTTACATTTATAAAACAACCAATTTTGGAGAGAGTTGGGAACTCCTCACAACGTCAACCAATGGGATTCCTTCAGACTTCACAGCGCGTGTTTTACGTGAAGATCCTGTGCGCGAAGGCTTACTTTATGCAGGTACTGAGTTTGGTATGTTTGTATCATTTAACGATGGAAAAACATGGAATAAGTTTCAACAAAACTTACCAGTGACACCAATCACAGACCTTAAAATATTCAGAGGTGACTTGGTGATTAGTACCATGGGACGAGGCTTCTGGATTTTAGACAATATCACCTCTTTAAGACAACAGCAAATCAACAATCTAAAAGACACAGCGCATTTGTTTAAGCCTGACAACACCATTCGTTATCGTTACCCAAATGTAAGTAGTCGTGCGTTCCCAAACTACCCAAGAACTAGCGTTATTATTGATTATTTTATTCCTGAAAACCATAAAGGAGGCATTCAATTGGAAATTTTAAATGCAAATAATGAAATCGTTTCAACGATTTTAAGCGATAGCACACAATTAAAATCTACAGTCAAAGAAGTTGAGGACATGCAACTTAGTCAAATACTTCGTTATGTAGATAACAAACTCAATGAAAAACCAGGATTAAACCGTTTTGAATGGGATTTAAGCCAAAAAGGAGCTTGGCATAAAGACAAGAAAAGAAGTTATAAAAACGGACCTATGGTAGCTCCAGGTACATATATTGCTAGGTTAACTGTTGGTGAGCATTCAGTGGAGCAAAACTTTGAAATTCTTATGGATCCAAGGGTTGAAGCCGAAGGCATTACTAAAGCCGATATTGAAACCCAAATTGAAATGCTCAACAAGGTAACCGATTTATTATCTGATGCGAGAAGGCTGCAAGATAATTTGGAAAAGGAGGCTAAGTCCTTAAAAGATAAGAAAGCTAAAGCAGATAGACTAGAAAAAGTCAATGCAGTTTTAAGTCAATTAAAGAATGACGAAGGTGCTTATCCACAGCAAATGTTGGTGTCTCAAATTTCATATCTATTGAATATACTTGATGGCGCAGATAAGCTGCCTGGTCAAGAAGAAAAAGACCGTTATCAAGAGTTGATTCAACAGTTTAATAAAGTTAAGCAAGAAGCTAAAGAATAGTGTTTTAAGCTATTATTTTTGTGCTTGTGCTAATTAAAAAAACTAATTATTTAGTTCAAACTAATTATTTAGTTATATTTGTATGTATTCATCATTCAAAACACATGAATCATATTCAACAATCACATCAAAGACATAGCAATCACTTTTAGTGTACTGTTTTCAATTGGTTTAAATTCGCAAAACGCTAAAGAGCATCCAGAAAGGTAAGGGTGCCTTAAAAGCAACTTTGTTAAAATAAATAGATCCAGGCACAAAAAAAACCAGAGCAGGGTCATTTTAATTAAAAGAAGGTCTTTCATCGATTCAACGATGTTTTTTTCCGTTTATATAAACTTTAAACCATTTATCGTAAATTTTTAGCGTTAATGGAGTTTCCATGTTTAAACAGACTTTGTTGGTTAATTTCGAAACGGTTAACAAACAAATGGTCCCATGAAACATCTACTTACTATTTTATGTTTTGCTTTATTTACAGGTTCTTTTCTTACTCTTTCTGCGCAAGAGCCTGTTAATGATAATCCTATTTACGATTATGCAGAGCAACAATTAAGCAACACAGACACTATACCTGGTTTTGAAACCAAAACCAACAAACTAAAAATCTCAGGTACCATTTACCAAAGTGATGGTGTAACTCCTGCCAAAGACGTCATTTTGTTTATAGAACAAGCTGATGATAATGGCGATTACCAAATTAAAACAAAAGATAACGGACGCTATATGCACCACAGAGGTTGGGTAAAAACCAATACTGATGGTCAATACACTTTATATACCTTTGTGCCTGGAGCTGCTACAGACCCTATTACATTTCCACGTCGTAAAGGTCTTAAAAAAATATACCCTGTCATTATAGAAGCAGGTAAAGCTGAATACAATGCAGATGCCTTTTTGTTTGACGACGATCCTTTACTTACCAAAACCTGTCGCAAGCGTTTAAAGCGAAAAGGTGCTGATGGTAGTATACTAAAACCAGTAAAACAAGGTGATCTATTAGTGGCTACAAGAGATATAGTGCTTGAAGAAAATACTTCAGAAATTAAATAGATCACTATTTTTATATTTTGGAAGCATCCTGCGTCGAGCAGGATGTTTTTTTATTCCAGTATTAAATATTCTATGTTCTTTCAGGTTTTAAAGTCCCTTTAACGATAACCGATTCGCTATCTAACTTTTTACTTTTGGGTTGAATGTTTTATATCAAAACTTTAATCGAGAATTTTAAAATTTCATGATTTTTATAAAATTGACCTTAAAAGTTACTAAGGCCATATAAATACTATATAGCCTTACATATAAAATGTTTTGTTTATTGAAATATTATTTAACTTAGTTGGAAATTAATTTTATCTATAAATTGTTAAAATATATCTTTATGCGCATATTGATAGCTTTAATCGGAATCTTAGTTTATACTAGCTGTAACACAGACAAAAAAATTGAACAAAACAATAAAATTGAAGTTCCAGAACGTGCTGAATTAAGTCAAGATTCAAAAATATTTCTTGGCAATCGTTTATTTTCAGAAAAAACATGTATTACTTGCCATGCTATAGATAGCAAAAACAAAGCACCATCTGTTGTTGAAATAATGCGAGCTTACAAAAAAAATAATGCTAATATTGTGGCATTTTTAAAAGGAGAATCAAAACCTATTGTAGATACTACAGCTACACAAGTAGCTATTATGCAAGCTAATATTGATGGGTTTTTGAAAGAAATAACCGACGTGGAATTAGATGCCATAGCTACCTATATGGTTCATGTGGATGAGTTGAGTAAAAAATACCAATAATAATATTTGTACTATAGCTTTAAAAAATAATCCAGTGGACTAAATGTGCTATTTATTCACAAATTCAAAAACCTGTAATAAATCGGCTTCATCATTTAAAGACAATTTGTTTTGTTTAATGAATTCTAAAATGGAATCTTCACCTACTTTATCTGATTGCAATTGATTGGCAAGTTGTTTTTTAGTCATTTTTAATAGAGTAAGTTCACTATCGCGATACACATAATACTTTGCTTTTTTAATATATTTATTGGTAGTTCTGCTCAGCATTGGGTTGGCTTCGCCTTTTCGGTAAATGACACTATAGTACCTGTAAATTGAAAACTCACCATTAAAAATTAATTCTAATATTTTAAGCTCTTTATTAATTTCAAAAGTTCTAAAAACTTTATCGTTAATGACTATTTTAACTAGGTTTTCACTATCAAAAGTAAACACATTGTTTTCATCATAAATGGCTTCAAGCTTACTATCGTATAAGTTTATGTTTACTTTTTCTAATTTTACTCGTCCTTCTTCCTTTAGATATATTGTTCCTTCTGTATTCCAATCTTCAAAATAATAGGCAGAACCTTCAGTGATACGCTTGGCGTTAACAAAACCAACTGACATATTGATGCCTCTAAACTCTCCAAAGCCTTGTCTAGTAGTATTAATCGTGTTCGAATCATCTACTTGAGCTAAAGCTGGTAAGATGAACATCATTTGTAGTAATAAAATAAATGCTTTTTTCATAACGTGCAATTTTGTTGTTATACTGAAATATAATTCATTATTGCCACATTTGCTGTTAATAAATATGAAAAATATTTGATTCTGAGATTCTTAAGTTCTTGACCTTATAACACGTGTTCATTATATCTACAATTATGTTAAATACACAGTATTCGCCATTTTACTTATACAATACATTTGTACTATAATTTATATTATGTAAAATAGAATATTTCAACATCCACTACTTTGGTTTGGTTGCAACCACCATCCAGATTACTTTATCAGGATCATTTTCCCAATCGCCCAGATCATCATTTTCATATTTAAGCTTAAACCCAGCGTCTTTAAGTTCTTGTTTTACATAACGTATTCCTAAACTATGCGCATTGGTTTGTTCTTCTCTAGTTTTGTCTTTTATTCTAGATTTAAGTTTTTCAATAATCACAATGCGACCTCCAGGTTTTAAGGCGTTTTTAGCATGATTTAAAATGGTCATATAATCGGTCATTTCATGATACGTATCCATAATGACAACAACATCTAATTTATTTTGTGGCAATTTAGGGTTATCATAATCCCCAAGAATAACATCTACATTAAAAAGTGCCCTATCCTCAAGGTTTTTCTTTAATACTTCCAACCTATCATTCCTAACATCTACAGCATACACACGACCACCTTTTCCAACCTTGCGTGCTAAATGAATGCTTAAATAGCCTTCGTGGCAACCAATATCTGCAACATGGCTTCCATATTGAATGTTGGAAATATCAAAAATAGCGAACACATTCATCCACGTATTTCTTTCATCCCAGTCGTTTTCAGCATATTGCGAAAATGCTAGAAGTGGTAATAGCATAATAATAGCTGTAATGTCTTTATAAAGCATCATAACTACAAGATACTAAAACAAAAAATGTGAACGACTTAAAATTCTCATAAAACCAATGTAATTGAGCTAATTTGCGATCATTCCCTTAAGCAAATGTTAAAAGTTAACATAAAAATTACTTTTCGTCATCCAAAACGTGTTTTTCATCGTAATTAAAACAAACTATAAAACTTAATTCATGAAAAAACTAGCATTAGTACTATTAACATCTGCAACCATCGTATCATGTGTGTCTAAAAAAAAGTATGTTGCTCTTGAAACCGAAAACGGACAAATAAGAAGCGAACTTCAAAAAACCCAAGTAGCCAAAGAAGACCTTGAGGCAAAATTCACTAAAATTCAGAAACGTGTTGATGAGTACAACACAAAAATATCTTCATTATCTGATGAAAACGTTGGTCTGAAACTAGAAAACGATATTAAGTTTGAAGCTGTTGGTGATGCTGCTGTCATATCAAACAACACTAAAAAGGCCATGCGTGAAACCTTAAAAAATGTAGATCAAGATAAATTGGCTCAGGCCTCTACTCTTAAGGATTCAATGAATTTAGCTGTATCCTATAATTTACAAAAATCATTAGACAATAGTACTTTAAACGAAGATGAAGATATCGCGATTGATATTGACGAAACCGTTGTGATGATTTCAATTTCTGACAAAATGTTGTTCAACACAGGAAGTTACGTCATTAGCAATAAAGCCAATAACATTTTGCAAAAATTAGCTGATGTTATAAACTCTGAGCCAAGTTTGGAAGTGATGGTTGAAGGTCATACAGATGCTCGCTCAATCAACACTGAAAAAATTAAGGATAACTGGGATTTAAGTGTGTTACGTGCCACGTCTGTTATAAGAAAATTACAAGACAAATATAATGTTGCACCTGAAAAACTAATTGCAGCTGGTAGAAGTAGTTACAATCCTGTTGCTGGCAACGATACTAAAGAAGATCGTGCAAAAAACAGAAGAACACGTATCGTTATTTTACCTAACATAAATAAATTCTTTGCACTTATGGGCAATGAAGAACATGTTTCAATGAATGATTAATTAATCCTTTCTACATTTTAACAACTTATTAATGTTATTAAATAGGCTACTCCCTCAAGTAGCCTATTTTTTTTGCAAACCTCTCTCCTACAAATTTTTAAAGTGTTTTTGTAGTAAAATATGACCTAAACTGCTTTTTATTGGAAAAAAACGATGTTTTGTCTGAAATATTTGTACTTTTTTTGTCTGAAACCTAAGTTTACATCAACCAAATTTATTATAGATGAAAAAAATTACATTTCTACTAGCCATTATAGGCTTTTCATTTTTAAATGTTAACGCGCAACATTCGGTTGCTCGTGATTGGAATGAGCAATTATTAAATGCCATTCGAAAGGATTTTGCTAGACCTACAGTTCATGCAAGAAATTTATTTCATACCTCTTTAGTAATGTACGATTCTTGGGCTGTTTTTGACAACCAAGCAGAAACCGTTTTTTTAGGTAAAAATTTTCAAGGCTACAATTGTAATTTTAATGGTATTGCCAATCCAGCTGATGTGGAAGCAGCTAGGCATGAAATGATGAGCTATGCCATGTTCAGGTTGCTAAGTCATCGTTTTGCAAATTCGCCAAATGCCTTTGTTACGATCAATGCTTTTAAAATACAGTTTACTAGCTATGGTTATGACCGCAATTTCATTTCTACAGATTATAGCGGAGGATCTTATGCAGCCTTAGGAAATTATTTAGCAGAACAAATAATTGCCTTTGGTAATCAAGATGGCTCAAACGAGCAAAATGGTTATGCAAACGAATATTACACGCCTGTTAATGAGCCAATAATATTAGACTTATATGAGGATAATAATTTAATAGATCCTAACCGTTGGCAACCTTTAGCTTTTGATTATTTTGTGGACCAATCTGGTAACCCTTTTCCGCAGTCAACACCTGCTTTTTTAGGCCCAGAATGGGGACAAGTTAAACCTTTTTGTTTACTTCCTGATGACTTACAAATTTTAAATAATGGCTTTAATAGTTATGTGTACAATAATCCTGGACCTCCAGCATATATTCAGAATTCAAACAATGAAGATGGTTTTGATGATGCCTATAAATGGAATTTTGCCTTAGTGGCTTCTTGGTCGGCTCAATTAGATCCAAACGACAATACCATGATAGATATTTCTCCAGGAGCTTTAGGAAATGTTGATATGTCTAGTTACCCAGAGACTTTAGAAGAATATAAAGCATTTTATGATTTTACAAATGGTGGCGATATCGGAACTGGACGTCCTTTAAACCCAAAAACAAATGCACCTTATGCACCACAAATGGTAAAGCGATCAGATTACGCACGTGTACTTGCTGAATTCTGGGCAGATGGCCCAGATTCCGAAACACCTCCAGGACATTGGTTTACTTTGCTTAATTATGTAAGTGATCATCCTGATACAGTTAAAAAATTAGGAGGACAAGGTAATGTGCTGTCAGATTTAGAATGGGACGTGAAATGTTATTTAACCTTAGGTGGTGCCATGCACGATGTTGCTGTTGATGTTTGGGGAATTAAAGGGTATTATGATTATATAAGACCCATTTCAGCTATTAGGTACATGGCAACCAAAGGTCAAAGTTCAGACAATACAACACCTGAAGGCATTGCAAGCTATCATCCTCACGGATTACCATTGGTTCCTGGCTATATTGAGATTATTAAAACTGGCGATCCTTTAGCTGGCTCAGGCGATGAAAATGTAGGAAAAATTAAAATATTAGCTTGGAAAGGTCCTGATTTTATCTCAGACCCTGAAACAGATGTGGCTGGAGTAGATTGGATTTTAGGTACCCATTGGTGGCCATATCAACGTGGTACATTTGTAACACCTCCTTTTGCAGGATATTTATCTGGTCACTCAACATTCTCAAGAGCTGCTGCTGAAGTAATGACATTGCTTACAGGTGATGAATTTTTTCCAGGTGGTATGGGAACTTTTGATGTTGTTCAAAATGATTTCTTAGTTTTTGAAGAAGGTCCAACACAAAGTTTTACATTGCAGTGGGCAACCTATCAAGACGCATCAGACCAAACCAGTTTGTCAAGAATTTGGGGAGGTATCCATCCTCCTATTGATGATATTCGCGGGAGGATTATTGGTCATAAAATAGGAATTGAAACATTTAATCTTGCTTTAGATTATTTTAACGGAACCTTATCCAACAATGATAGTGTGGTAACTAACAATGAACCACTACTCTACCCTGTTCCTTTTGGTAATGAGTTTACCGTAAAAACACAAAACAATGAATCTTTTAACCTTAAACTTTATAGTTTAGAAGGGAAACTGATTTTAGAAAAAAATGTGAATTCAAATACAGCAACCATAAATACGACTCAATTATCATCAGGTCTTTATTTTGCTAAAATTTCTGATAAGAACAATTCTACAATTTCTACAAAAAAAATAGTTAAAAACTAATTTTATAGGCAAACCTAACTTACTTTTGCAACTTCAAAGTAAGTTAGGTTATGTTATCGCTTTTTAATATTTTTAGAATTATTGCCTTTTTAGAAGGTTTATCTTATATTTTGTTACTTTTTATTGCAACACCGATTAAGTACCTTGCTGATGATCCTCAATATGTAAAAATGTTAGGGATGCCTCATGGTGTACTGTTCATGTTATATATTGTTTTGGCATTCATGCTCAAGCAAGAAAATACTTGGTTTAAAGATAATTTTAAAATGGTCCTATTGGCTTCAATTATACCTTTTGGCACATTTTACCTAGACCATAAATATTTAAAAAACATCAAATAATTAATGGAACAAATCCAATGTTTTTTTTATCACTTATTTGTAGCTTCAGGAATTTCTGAAACAGCTGCTAAGTATTTGAATATGCTTTGCTTATTTATAATACTAACAGTTATTATTTTTATTACAGATTCACTTTCTCGTAGGTTGTTGCGTATTGGCTTTATTAAATTGGCAAAAAAATCGAAAACAAATTTCGATAACCTGTTAATTAGCCACAGGGCACCACGTAACATCGCACATTTAGTGCCTTTAATTTTAACGATTCAATTATTTCCTATTGTTTTTTATGATTTTCCTCAGTTTGAAAAATATATTATAATCATTCTGAAAGTTTATGGCATTATTTTAGCAGTTTGGATTATTAGAAGTATTTTAAAAACGTTTGAGTCTTATTTTAAAACCTTGCCTCGACTCAAAGATAAACCTATTGACAGTTATATTCAGGTAGTCATGCTTTTTGTTTGGATTATAGCCATTGCCTCATGTTTAGCAGTTGTTATTAACCTTTCGTTTTTAAAGTTCTTTACAACACTAGGTGCAGCTTCTGCAATTTTATTATTAATATTTAAAGACACCATTTTAGGTTTTGTTGCAAGCATACAAGTCGCCATTAATGATATTGTTAGGATTGGAGACTGGATTACTATGGATAAATATGGGGCTGATGGTGATGTTATTGAAATTAATCTATCTACTGTTCAAATACAGAACTTTGATATGACCATTACCAATATTCCGACCTATGCCTTGATATCAGATTCTTTTAAAAACTGGAGAGGTATGCAAGCTTCTGGAGGTAGGCGTATTAAACGTTCTATAATTTTAAAAGCTAAAAGCATTCATTATTTAACGCCTGAAAAAATTGAAAAGCTAAAAAGCATACAATTAATTTCAGAGTATTTGAATACAAGACAACGAGATATTGATAATTTTAACAGCCAGCATAATATTGATAAATCTTTTTTAATTAACGGTAGAAATCTTACCAATTTGGGTGTTTTTAGAAAGTATTTGCAATCTTATATTGAAAACCATTCAGCCATTAATAAAGAAATGTTCATTATGGTTAGACAATTGGCACCAACTCCTCAAGGACTACCTCTAGAAATTTACTGCTTTAGTAGTGATAAGCGATGGGAAAATTATGAGTATATCATGTCTGATATTTTTGACCATGCTTTAGCTGCAGTACCATATTTCGATTTAGAGGTCTATGAGTTGAATGCAGCAATTCCAGAGTTGGACTAATTATTTCTTTAACCTATCTTTTACAAATTCCACTTTTGTTTTGCCATGAGGTGTTGGATTTCCATGTTCATCTAGGTTGACCATGATAATATTTTCGACCGTTAATATGGTTTCACGTGTCATTTTGTTTCTGGCTTCACATTTAAGGGTGATGGAGGTTTTTCCAAATTTTGTAACTTCAATGCCCAACTCAATAATGTCGCCTTGTTTTGCTGAACTCATAAAGTTTATTTCTGAAATATACTTAGTTACAATTCTTGGGTTTTCAAGTTGAATCACTGTATATAAAGCCGATTCTTCATCAATCCATTCTAATAAACGTCCTCCAAACAAGGTACCATTAGGATTTAAATCTTGGGGTTTTACCCAATTACGTGTATGAAATCTCATTATATTTTTTCGTTTATGTAGGCTATCATTTCATTTTCTGTAGCTATTGTTTTTTCAAATATAGATTTAGCTTTTGCCAATAGCATTTCAGCAGTCTCTCTATTTTTAATATCCTTAGCATTGATACGAACATTAAAATAAGCGCCATATACAGCGGTTCTGGCACATAAAGCTCCTACACCTGCATCAGATAATGAATTTTGCAATCCATCTTTAGCCATAGCCATCATAACTTCCATGGAGTTACAAGCCGTTTCCATGACTAATAAGGGCACTTCAGTTGCGTAAATAGTGGCTGCTTCAATGGCTTCAGCTCTTACCTTCTTTTCTTCGTCTGATTCTTTAGGCATTCTAAAGCCTTCAATAATTCTATTAAAAGCATTAGTATCTTCATCTACCAGAGCTAATAATTTGTTTTTGTAGGCTTGTCCTTTTTCAGCCCAAACTGAAAACTCTTCCCAACGATCGTCCCAACCTGGTTTATGAGCAGATAAATTTGCAACCATAGTACCTAAAGAAACTCCAAGCGTTCCAACATAAGCAGAGATTGAACCACCACCTGGAGCCATAGATTCACTTGCTGTTTCTTCAGCAAAGGATGACAAATCAAAGTCAATTAACTTCTTTTCTGCTTTATTTTTAAGAACATATTCTATTATTTTTTCTTCTGGTTTAAATGGTTTTAAATCGTCTAGACCTAAAGATTTCACTGCAATTTTTATTTTCTCAGCTTCCGAAATTCCTAAAGAACGATTTTGCTTCTTTAAAAAATAATCTCCAGCGTCCAACATGGCTTTTAGAGGTATCAATCCGATAAGCTCTGAACCAGTAACACGCAAACCACGTTCATCTGCAGCTTTGCAGGTTTCATCAAAAGCTACATGCATCGAGGTGACACTGATATTGGTAAGGTTATAGGATATTTGGGCAATACCATATTCTTCAATAAACCAACCAATGCCTTTTACTGCTTTCAGTTTTCCAGGAATTCTAACAGGTTCACCTTTATCGTCCAACACTTTTTTCCCAGTAATTGGATCGCCTTCGCGTTTTACACGACCTGCTTCTCTAATATCAAAAGCTATGGCATTGGCACGTCGTGTGGATGTGGTGTTTAGATTCACATTATAAGCGACTAAAAAGTCTCTTGCCGAAATTGCCGTTGCTCCAGTTAGTGCCACTTTTTTGTTGAACTCTGCTGGCCCAAAATCGGGTTTCCAATTTGGGTCTGATAGTTTTTTTGCTAGGCCTTCATATTCACCAGCTCTACAATTGGCCAAATTAACACGCTTTGGCTCTTGTGCAGCCTTTTCATACAAATACACTGGAATGCCAAGCTCCTCTCCTACACGTTTTCCAAGCTTATGAGCATATTTTGCTGTTTCTTCTAAAGTAATCCCTGAAATAGGCACTAAAGGACAGACATCTGTAGCTCCAAAACGAGGATGCTCACCATGATGCTTGCTCATATCAATGAGTTCGGAAGCCTTTTTTATCAAAACAAAAGCCGCTTCAATAACTTGTTCTGGTTCGCCAACAAAGGTAATTACTGTTCGGTTGGTTGCTGCTCCTGGGTCTATGTCTAGAAGTTTTACACCTTCAAAAGTTTCAACACTCTTAGCAATGGTATGTATTTTATCTAAATCGCGTCCTTCACTAATATTTGGTACGCATTCAATAAGTTGTTTTTGCATTTTTTGAAGAATAATAAATTTGAATTCAAAGATAAGAATTCAGCTAGGATACTATAATTTTAAAAGTAGAAATATATTAAAATAAAGTATCTGTTTCTGTTCCCATTTTTGGTATTATGAGATTTGTACCTAAAACTTGGTTTGCATTCTTAATAAAGTGCGCAGAAAGTAATGGTGAAGCTTTTTCAATATTTTGATGAACAAAAAAGTCCACCTCACCTATACCTTGTTCTTTCCATATAGCCAAGCGTTCAACCCAATCATTCAATCGGTTGTAATCACTTTGATGGTTTGCGCCAACATAGCGTATAAAAGCATTATTATTGGTTAAACGCATGTGCATTAAGTCACGTCTTCCAGCAGTATCCACAATAACATTAGTAATGTTATTAGCTTCTAGAAGTTGGTATAAATCTTCAGCAACAGCTTTGTCGTTATACCAATCAGTATGCCTAAACTCAATGGCTAACGGAATTTCTTTTGGCCAACTCTCAACAAAATTAATAACTCGGTCAAAATCTTTTGGTGCAAAATTATTGTGCATTTGTAAAAAGATGGTTCCTAATTTTTCTTTTAGGTTTGAAGCACTGTATAAATAATTATCAACTACAGGTTTTATATCGTCAGTCAATCGTTTCCAATGACTGATTTCTTGATTCAATTTTGGGAAAAACTTAAATCCTTTAGGTGTTTTATCATACCATTTAATAAATGTGTCTGGAGGGAAAATTCTATAAAACGTTGCATTTAACTCTATGGAATTGAACTGTGTTGAGTAATACTCCAACTCATCTTTTGTGCCTCTTGGATAAAACCCTTTCAAATCGGCTTTGTTCCACTTGGCACAGCCTACAAATAATTTAAAATCTGAGCTTCCTTTAAACTTATTCAATACCCTTTTGGTATCAGGATGATCAGGTGGTAAAGTGAAGTCTATATTTTCAGGGTTATCAACGTTTCCAAACTTCATAATAGTATGTTTTTTTCAAAGATAACAACAAACTGTAATAATCAAATTCCATAGATTCCATTATTCAAAAAAAAGTATGACTAATAGTGTAACAATTTTGTATTTTGCAATACTTATACAAAAACAAAACTTACATTACGAAAAAACATTATGAAAACTTTTAAATTATTATTGGTAGCGTTTGCATTTACTGCATTCGCACAAGTAAATGCACAAACTGCTGAAGAAATTGTTGCTAATTACTTTGAAAATACTGGAGGCATTGACAATTGGAAAAAAATTAAAGGCATTAAATTTGTTGCTAGTGTTAACCAAATGGGAATGGAAATTCCTATTGAAATGGTACAGTTAACAGATGGTAGAATGGCAACTACAATTACGTTTCAAGGAAAAGAAATCAAACAAGGTGTTTTTGATGGAGAAACTTTATGGAACACCAATTTTATGAGTATGAAAGCCGAAAAAAGCGATCCAGAGCAAACAGCTATGGTAAAGCAAGCTGGTGTTGAATTTCCTGATCCTTTCCTTAATTATAAGGAAAATGGATTTACCATTGAATTAGATGGGGAAGAGACTATTGATGGAACGGAAACTTTTAAAATTAAATTGACCAAAAAACCTATTATGGTTGATGGTAAAGAAGAAGAAAACATTGTTTATTATTTCTTTGACAAAGATAATTTTGTACCAATCGTTTCTAGAGCGATTGTACCTTCAGGACCAGCAAAAGGTCAAATGAGTGAAAGTAAATTTAGTGATTATCAAGAAGTTGAAGGTGCTGGTATATACTTCCCTTTTTCTCAAACTATGGGAGCAGCTATGGCTCCAGGTGCTGAAGCTCCTGCAATTACTTTCAAATCGGTTGAAGTTAATCCAACTGTAGATGATAGTATTTTTGCTTTTCCAAAAGAAGATGCAACTCCTACAACAAAAAATTAAATTTTAAAAAAATCCTTAGCCTTTAAACGCTGAGGATTTTTTTATTAACAACTAACCTTTTTAATAAATGAAAAACAAAATATTTATAGCTTTAGCAGCTATAGGCTTACTGTCTGTACAATCCTATGCTCAAGATTCTGGTATTGACCCAAAAGATTTATTTGGAGACATTAGAGCAAGGCACATTGGACCTGCTGTAATGAGTGGTCGTATCAATGACTTGGAATCGCATCCAACCAATCCTCGAATTATATACGCAGGCTCTGCTGGTGGTGGTGTATGGAAATCAAATGATTCCGGTGCAACATTCAACCCTATTTTTGATGAATATTGCCAATCTATTGGTGCTATAGAATTAGATCCAAATGATCCAGACAATGTGGTTTATGTAGGAACTGGAGAAACTTGGACTCGAAACAGTGTCTCTTATGGAGATGGTTTATATAAATCTACTGATGGAGGAACTACTTGGAAAAAGCTAGGTTTTGATAAATCTGAACGTATAGCCAACATTATTGTGAACCCTAAAAACTCAAACGAAGTTTATGTAGCTGTTTTAGGTGCTTTATGGTCTGATAGTGATGAGCGTGGTGTTTATAAATCATTAGACGCTGGAGAAACTTGGGAAAAAATCCTTTATGTAAATGAAAAAACTGGAGCAGCAGACATGACGATGGATCCAAATAATCCAAACATTTTATATGCTTCAATGTGGGAATTTAGAAGAACCGCTTGGTCTTTTGAATCAGGTGGTGACAATAGTGCTTTATATAAGTCAACAGACGCAGGAAAAACCTGGAATAAAATTCACAATGGATTTCCTGAAGGTCAATTAGGTCGTTTAGCAATTGCTGTGGCACCTTCTAATTCTAACATACTTTACACTGTTATTGAAGCAGAGCAGCCAGAACGTAAAGGTCTCTATAAAAGTGAAGACGCAGGACAAAGCTGGAAGCAATTAAATAACGATTTCGGAATTACAGTTAGACCATTTTATTTTTCAAGAATTACTGTAGATCCTAAAAATCCAGATGTGATTTTGAAAGGAGGTCTTACAGGTTCTATTTCTCGTGATGGTGGAAAAACATTCAGAAATTTAGGAAATATGCATAGCGATATTCATGATATCGTTTTTGATATCAATAATTCTGATGTTATTTATTCTGGAACTGATGGTGGTGTTTATCGTTCTTGGAATGGTGGTACAACTTTTGAAATTGTTGAAAATCTACCACTTTCTCAATTTTATCAAATTAGTGTTGATGATGCCGAACCATACAACATCTATGGTGGCTTACAAGACAATGGGTCTTGGTATGGACCTTCTTCATCAAGTGGAGGAATTAACGCTGGTGACTGGAACTCTATTGGTGGTGGCGATGGATTTAGAGTTTTAAAACATCCAACCAAAAATATCATTTATTCTGAAATGCAAGGCGCAGAAAATGTTTGGCGCTATGATGTAGATAAAAAATTGGTTAAAACCATTCAGCCACTAGCTCAAGAAGGTCACGCTGAGTTACGCTTTAATTGGAATGCTCCTATGGCAGTAAGTGCTCATAAACCAGATCGCTTTTATATGGGAAGTCAATTTCTTCACAAATCTGAAGATATGGGAGACACATGGGAAATTATTTCTCCAGACTTAACCACCAACGACCCAACGAAACAAAACCAAGCAGATTCTGGAGGTTTATCTATGGACAATTCTGGTGCTGAAAATCACACAACAATTTTTACGATTGCAGAATCTCCTTTAGATGAGAATATTATTTGGGTAGGAACTGATGATGGCAATGTTCAAGTCACTAAAGATGGTGGTAAAACTTGGACTAATACTGTTGGTAATATTCTAGGTTTACCAAAAAACACTTGGACTTATCATATTGAAGCTAGTGTGCATGGAAAAGGCACTGCTTATGCTGTTTTTGATGGACATACAAGTGGTGACATGAATCCTTATGTTTACAAAACAACAGATTTTGGACAAACTTGGACCAATATTTTAACAGATGATATTGTTGGTACATCAAGAAATATCCAAGAAGATTATGAAAATGAAAATCTATTGTTTTTAGGCACAGAATTTGGCTTATACATCACGCTTGATGGCGGAAAAAATTGGGGCAAATTCACGAAAAACATGCCTTCTGTTGCAGTACATTTTATTGATTTGCAAAAACGAACAAACGATTTAGTTCTTGGAACTCATGGTCGTGGCATTATTATTCTTGAAGACATTTCTCCATTAAGAGAGATTACACCAGAAGCACTAAGTGCAGATGTTCATTTCTTTAAAACAAAACCTATGATGCTTTCTGATGAAAGTGGATTTGCAGGAAGTTTTGGAGCTGAAACACAATTTGTTGGATCAAATGCCAACACATCACCTCAAATAAAATACTTACTTCCTAAGCGTCATACCTTTGGTAAAATGATTTTGGAAATACAAGATATGGAAGGCAATGTACTTACAACGCTTACTCCAGGAAAATCAAAAGGTATAAATATTGTGAGTTGGGCAGGAACCATAAAACAACCACGAATCGCAGAAGGCAAAACTTTGGCTTTTGGAGGCTTTACTGCGCCAAGAGTACCTGCTGGAACTTACAAAGCAGTTTTAACTAAAGGCAAAGACACTTTTGAGCAAACCTTTGAAATTGTTAATGATGATAGAGCTGGCTTATCTGAGGCAGATAGAAAGTTCAAGCATGAAGTAACCATGAAAATGTACAACATGACTGAAGAGTTGGCTTACATTGTGTATCAAATTGATGCCATGATTGAATCGCCTAACACGAAATCTAAAGTTAAAGAAGAGCTTAATGAGTTAAAGAAAACCCTTGTGATTACAACTGGTGATAATTATGTTGGAAGTGCTAAGCCAGAGCTAAGAGAGAAGTTAGCTAACCTTTTTAGTAAGATTGTTGGTAGTTATGATAAGCCTTCGAACAATGAATTAGCTAATTTAAAAACAATTGAAGATCGTTTTAACGCTTCAAAAGCAACATTTGAAAAACTAAAGAAGAAAGTAAAAGATGTTGAATTAAAATCATTTGACAGTTTTAAAGATTAATACATCATTCATAACCAACCAATTAAAGCCGATTTGTAATGAATCGGCTTTTTTTATGTTAATAACATCGTTAACAACACAAAGAGATATCTATTTAAAATGCTTTATGGTTTCTTTATTTTTATTCAAAATCTTTGCCTTATGATTGATAGAGACCTTGACCTCAAACGCATTCGTCCTGATTATATGACTACAACAATCAACGATGGAATGTCTACCGAAGAGCGTTTTCAAAACCTAGTTTTACGTCCAATTATCAAGCTTCAAAATGATTTTTTTGTTGAAGTTTTTAAGAATTATGCGTCAAAGCACAAGAATGTTTTTTACGACTTATCTACCGAAAAACAGATTGACTACATTAACAATTCCATTCACAAGGATATGAAGTTTAGAAATAGCCTTAAAGGGATGGTTATTGGTCTGTTTACAGTTGATGAGTACTTGGTATATATGCAGAATTCTTCAGCCTTAAATAAGCGTATGATGAATATCGTAAAGGAACGTTTGATTGACAATATTCAAGTGATTATTGCTCCAAAAACTCTAGCAGCTGTTTAAGTTTAGATTAGTGACTCTCCATTAAGATTGGTAGTCAATACATCGCTCATGTAATTGAAGAATGGTCGTATGGCTTTAAAGGAGTCATCTACAACATTCAAAAAATCTTTTGAAGTTATTTCCTTGTCTGTAAATTTTCTGGTGAATATGTACATTTTCTTTTTTATAAGATCAATGTTTTCATGTTGTTTATCAAAACCTTTAGGTGCTGTTTTTACTTCGTCACCAACCAATTCGCCCCAAATAGACTTGAATTTTTTATCACTCATTATTTTTCGCATCTCTGAAGCATCCATTTCAAATTCCTTTCTAATGCGCAGTAAATCATCTTTATGAGGTTCCCAAAAACCAGTGGCTATAAAACTTTCGTTATTTGGTTGGATATGCAAATAATAACCTCCTCTTAGTTCTGGCTTTTTTCTATGAAAACTACCACCAAAATGTGTTTTATAAGGTGTTTTGTCTTTTGAAAATCGAACATCACGATAAATTCTAAATAGCTTTAGTTTATCTATCTCGTCATGTTTATTGAGATTATTATAAATCTCATTATAAACTTTTTTTACTTCTGCTTCTATTTTTTTAAACTCGGTTTTATGCTCATTAAACCATTCTCTATTGTTATTTTTTTCTAGCTTTTTAAAAAAATCAAAAGCACTATATGGAACTGTACTATTCATCACATTTATTTTGCTTCAAAATACGAAAAGTAATCTACACATCAAATTCTATTTTATTGAGTATTAACCCTGATGCTGGCGCTATGTAATCCATAGTTTCGGTACTTTCGGGTAACAGGGAGTTTTTTATGTACTCCAACGATATGTCTTCACGACCCAGTTTAATGAGTGCTCCCATCATTAGTCGTATTTGGTTCCTGCCAAAACCTTTGGCTATTACTTTTAGCGTATATGTTTTTTCAGGAAAAAAATTGGCGTTGAACAAGGTGTTTTCTGTGAGTTCGCAATGATCTAAAGTTCTTGTGTATTTACCTTCATTTGTGGCTTTATAGCAATAGGTTTTAAAGTTGTGCGTGCCTTCAAATAATTTAGCACCTTGCTTCATAAGGTCTATATCCAAATCATCTAAAACGGTTGTCATTATTGAAGCGCAAAACGGATGGCATTTTTCTCCATAGGTGAATAAATAAATATATTCTTTTGTTTTGGAGCTTTGAATAATGTTGAATTCCTTACTAACTTGCTCTATGGATAAAGCACGAATATCTTGTGGTAAGTTATGATTGAACAGTTGTAGAAACTCTTCTTCATTTTCAATTTCATGACGCAAAAAAAGTTCAAAAGCAGCTTCATTGGCTGAAACCATAGCATCTGTACGACTTGCAGCCAGAGTTTTAAAATAATTGCCTTCAAGAATGTATTTAAACGTTCTGTCAATCATTAAGTGTATGGTTTTTAATTTTGGTTGTTTTTGCCAACCATGAAAACGATAGCCTAAATATTGAAATTTTACAAGGTAGAAATACTTTTTAGTAAACATGAAGAAGCATTATTTTTAAAAATTTCAATGTACAAAAGAATTAGGAAATAGATTTGTATTTTCGGTTTAAGAATGGCACTAACAACAAAACAAATTCAGCAACATTTTGATGGTTTTTTGCAAACCCCAAGTTTGTGGGAGAATAATGCTGTTTTTGATTTGCAACAGTTTCAAATTGAGCAAAAACCACTACAAATAAGCATAGAAATCAATCCGAAATTACGCTTAGGAAAGTATATTGAGCGTTTTGTGTCGTTTCAAATATCTGAAAATGAAAACTGTAAAATTATTTCAGAAAACATTCAAATTCAGAAAGATAAAGTTACGTTAGGCGAATTGGACTGTTTGCTTTATAAAAACAAAAAACCAATTCACTTAGAAGTTATTTATAAGTTTTATGTGTACGATGAAAAAGTAGGAACTACAGAAATAGACCATTTTATTGGTCCAAATAGAAAGGATTCATTAACTGAAAAACTAAATAAACTACAGCATAAACAATTACCACTACTCTACTCTAACGAATGCAAATTATATTTAAGCAATCTTGATTTAGATGTTTTAAACATTGAACAGCAAGTGTATTTTAAAGCGCAACTGTTTGTTCCGTTTGCAAAAAAAGATCTTCAGCTAACATTATTGAATCCAGAATGTATTTGTGGATTTTATATCAATCAACAAGAATTACAACAGTTTTCAGATTGTAAATTCTATATGCCATCGAAAAAAGATTGGTTAACAATGCCACATATACATGTAGATTGGCTTAATTTTAATGCTTTTAAAACTAAGGTAAACACTTATTTAGAGCGTCAATTTTCACCTATGGTTTGGGTGAAACATCCGTCTGGTAACATAGAAAAATTGTTTGTTGTTTGGTGGCACGCATAGCAAGTACAAATATGATTAATCTTTATGCCTTTCTTCAAGAACTTTTACTATATCTTTTAAAGTAAAGCCTTTAGCCTGCAATAGCATTAAATAATGAAATAGTAAATCGGCACTTTCATTTAAGAACAAGTTGTCATTATTATCTTTGGCTTCAATCACCACTTCTACTGCCTCCTCTCCTACTTTTTGAGCTACTTTATTAATACCCTTTGCAAATAAAGAGGCTACATACGACTTCTTAGAATCAGCATTATTAACTCGGTCTTCAATAGTGCTTTCCAATTTTGAAAGAAACCCAAAATTTTGATTGTTTACTTCGTCCCAACATGTATCACTTCCTTTATGACAGGTTGGTCCTTCTGGGTTTACTTTAACTAGAAGCGTGTCATTATCGCAGTCATTTTTTATCGAAACCAGATGTAGAACATTGCCGCTTTCTTCACCTTTCATCCATAAACGTTGTTTACTTCTACTATAAAAAGTCACTTTTTTGGTTGCTAAGGTTTGTTCTAAAGCTTCTGCATTCATATAACCAAGCATCAATACAGTTTTAGTTTGTGCATCTTGAATGATTGCAGGTACTAATCCGTCGTTATTTTTATTAAAATCTATGTTCATATTTTATTTAGTTTGTGTCTGTTCGAGTGATTTCGATTTTTATCGAAATTGTATCGAGAACTTTGTAATTACTTCTCGATACAATTTTTTCGTCCCTCAAAAATCACTCGAAGTGACATTATGTATTTATATTAATATGATACTGAAACAAGTTCAGCATGACGACTAAAGTCGTACTTCAATATTATTTCTTTTTAATTCTTCTTTTAATTCCAAAATTGGAATTTCCCCAAAGTGAAATACACTTGCAGCCAAGGCAGCATCAGCCTTTCCTTTAACAAATGTGTCAACAAAGTGTTGTTTTGTCCCAGCGCCTCCAGAAGCTATAATTGGAATATTCAATTCCTCTGATAATTTTGCCAAAGCCTTGTTTGCAAAACCTGCTTTTGTTCCATCGTTGTTCATTGAGGTAAATAAAATTTCTCCTGCTCCTCTGCTTTCCACTTCTTTTGCCCATCCAAATAAATTGAGTTTTGTTGGAATTGTTCCACCTGCTAAATGTACTATCCATTCACCATCAATTTGTTTGGCATCGATTGCAACCACCACACATTGACTACCAAATTTTTTTGATAACTGATTGATTAAATCTGGGTTTTTAACTGCGGATGAATTGATGGAAATTTTGTCTGCACCACATTTTAAAAGTGCATCTACATCTTCGATGGATGAAATTCCGCCACCAACTGTAAACGGAATGTTTACTTGTTCGGCAACTTTTAACACCATTTCCAACATGGTTTTTCTTCCTTCCAGTGTTGCAGAAATATCCAAAAACACCAATTCGTCAGCACCTAATTCAGCATATTGCTTTGCTAAAACCACAGGATCTCCAGCATCAACTAGGTTTACAAAATTGACGCCTTTAACGGTTCGTCCGTTTTTAATATCCAAACATGGTATGATTCGTTTTGCTAACATAATATGTTGTTCGTCATTGCGAATGAAATGGAGCAATCTGCTTTTTTGTTAATAGATTACTTCGTCGTAAACTCCTCGAAATGACGTTTAAATTTTATTTTTTGTTTTACTATTTTTGAGATTCCTGCCTGTGTAGGCAGAAATCTATTGTTTTTAGTTTCATAGTGGATTCCGCATCAAGTGCGTAATGACAAACTTCAAATTAATCATTCGATATAAATTGTTCTAACTGTTTTAAACTTATTCTATTCTCATAGATGGCTTTCCCTATAATGACACCTTCACAACCTAATTCTGCAAGTTTTGGTAATTCATCAAACGTTGAAATACCTCCTGATGCTATGAGTTTTAAAGATTCTTCGTCCCGATAGCTATCGGGATGCTCAGAATGACACTCAGTCAATATTTTCTTGTATAAATCAAATGAAGGTCCTTCGAGCATACCATCTTTAGAAATATCTGTGCATATAACATACGATATGCCTTTTTCTTGATAATTTTTTATAAACGGAATAACTTCCAAATCGCTTTCTTCTTGCCAACCAGATATTGCTATTTTGTCGTTGTTACAATCAGCTCCAAGAATTATTTTATCTGAGCCATACGTTTCAATCCATGATGAAAATACTTCTGGATTTTTAACTGCAATACTGCCACCTGTAATCTGATTTGCTCCAGAGTTAAAAGCAATTTTTAAATCTTCATTCGATTTTAAACCACCACCAAAATCAATGCTTAAGTTGGTTTTAGTCGCAATTTGCTCTAAGATTTTATAATTTACAATATGACTTGCTTTTGCACCATCTAAATCAACAACATGTAAAAATTCAATTCCTGAATCTTCAAATAGTTTGGCTATTTCCAATGGGTTTTCATTATACACTTTCTTTGTGTTGTAATCGCCTTTAGTGAGCCTTACACACTTTCCGTCTATAATATCTATGGCTGGTATTATTCTCATAACATTTCCTGCGAAGGCAGGAATCTAATTTTTTAATTAATATTTTTTTTTTAAAACCTTTCGACAGCGCTCAAGGTGACATTACGGTTCCTTTAAAGTGTTAAAAAGTTTTTTAATAGTTGCTCTCCTGCTATTGATGATTTCTCCGGATGAAACTGCACACCATAAAAATTGTCTTTTTGCAAAGCTGAAGCATAATCAATTTCATAATGGGTGGTTGCAATGGTTTCGGCACATTGTTCAGCATAATAACTATGTACCAAATACATGTATTCTCCTTCTGAAATACTTTTAAACAAATCAGATTTTAAATTTGTAATGGTATTCCAGCCCATCTGTGGTACTTTAACTTTTTTTGAAAACTTTTTCACATCTACATTAAAAATCCCTAAGCCTTTTGTATTGCTTTCTTCTGTATGGTTGCACATAAGTTGCATCCCCAAACAAATACCTAAAACGGGTTGCTTTAATGTTGGTATTATTTTGTCCAACCCAGATTTTTTAAGCATGCTCATAGCGTGTCCAGCTTCGCCAACGCCAGGGAAAATGACCTTGTCGGCTTGCTGAATTGTTTTTACATCACTAGTTAACACAGCATCATAACCCAAACGCTTGAAAGCAAATTGTATGCTTTTTATGTTTCCTGCGCCGTAATCAATGATAGAAAGGCCTTCTCCAGCTCCTCCAAAGGAGGAGGGTTGCTTACTCATATGTTCTTCTTTTTGACTTATCTGACTCATTTTCTTTCTTAATTTTACTTTTATAAGAGTGTTTCTTCCCTCTGGGAAGATTAAGATGGGCTTTTTTACAGCATACCTTTTGTACTTGGCAAAATCATTTTTTCTAAATCACGTTTTACTGCCATTTTAATGGCTTTTGCAAAGGCTTTAAAAATAGCTTCTATTTTGTGATGTTCGTTGGTGCCTTCTGCTTTTATATTTAAATTACATTTGGCACCATCGGTAAACGATTTAAAGAAATGCATAAACATTTCGGTTGGCATTTTGCCTATCATTTCACGCTTAAAATCGGCTTCCCAAACAAGCCAATTCCTACCTCCAAAATCGATGGCTACTTGAGCTAAACAGTCATCCATTGGCAAGCAAAATCCGTAACGTTCTATACCTAATTTATTACCTAAAACGGTATTGAACAATTCCCCTAAAGCAATGGCTGTGTCTTCAATGGTGTGGTGTTCATCAACTTCTAAATCGCCATCAACTTTGATGTTCAAATCCATTTGGCCATGACGTGCAATTTGGTCCAACATATGGTCAAAAAATGCAATGCGTGTACTAATATTGCTTTGTCCTGTTCCATCAAGGTTTAAATGAATGTTGATTTTGGTTTCGTTAGTGTTTCGGGTAATGTTTCCAGATCGTTCTTTAGCTTTTAAATACTTATAGATATCTTCCCAATCGTTGGTTTCAAGAGCTATGTAGCTGCTTAATGCTTCTCGTTTGACTATTACTTCATTTGTTCCAAGATTTGTTTTATCATTAATATAAATCCCTTTGGCGTTTAGGTTTTTAGCCAATTCAATATCTGTTAAACGATCACCAATAACAAATGAGGTTTCTAAGTCATAAGCTTCAGAAAAGTATTTGTTTAATAAACCTGTTCTTGGTTTTCGTGTTTCGGCATTTTCATGTGGAAATGTTTTATCAATTAAAATTTCAGAAAAAACAACACCTTCTTTTTTAAAAGCATCAATAATTTTATTTTGTGCTGGCCAAAAGGTATCTTCAGGAAAAGATTGTGTTCCTAAGCCATCCTGATTGGTAACCATAACCAATTCAAAATCTAATTCTGAAGCAATTTTTGCCATATATTGAAACACTTTTGGGTAAAATTCTAACTTTTCTAAACTATCAAGTTGGCAGTCAATAGGTGGCTCTATAACCAAAGTTCCATCTCTGTCTATAAATAATACTTTTTTCATGATTTCTGTTATTCCTGCGCAGGCAGGAATCTTTTAAATTTATATTTTTTTGTGGATTCCGCATCAAGTGCGGAATGACAAAAGTTATTCAATTTCGTTTAACGTTTCAATTAACCTCTCTCCCTCCTTTTTTGTTCCAACCGTAAACCGCAAACAGTCTTCACAACCTGGTTGGTTGGTTCGGTTTCTGACGACAATGCCTTTTTCAATAAGTTGATTATATCTTTTTGTGGCATTATCCATTTTTGCCAACACAAAATTGGCATCAGAAGGATATACGGTTTTAATGAATGGTATCTCTTTTAGTTGAGCGCTTATCCAATCGCGTTGTTCTAAAATATCTTCAATTTCGGCAGCTACTTCTTCTGGTTTTGATAATCTTTCAAGAGCTTTTTGTTGCGTTAATTCATTAACATTATAAGGAGGTTTAATTTTGTTTAAAACTGATATTATCTCTTTCGAGGCATAACAAATTCCCAATCTAATTCCTGCCATGCCATAAGCTTTTGAGAGTGTTTGTGTGACAATTAAATTAGGAAATTCATTTAATCTATTTAACCAACTTTTTTGTTTGGAAAAATCGATATAGGCTTCGTCAATAACAACAACCCCTTGAAAT
Organism: Flavobacteriaceae bacterium; assembly: GCA_020435965.1. Classification (GTDB taxonomy): domain Bacteria; phylum Bacteroidota; class Bacteroidia; order Flavobacteriales; family Flavobacteriaceae; genus CAJQLB01. The sequence goes on from JAGQYS010000020.1 coordinate 32,101, forward strand.
TCTGAAATTAATTTTTCCACATAACTTTCTTCAAAACTATTTCCTGTTGGATTGTTTGGCGAACATAAAAACAAGATTTTACTTTGTTTATCTACAGTGTTCAAAATCTGGTTTATTTTAGGTTGAAAATCTTCAGTTAAAATTACTTTTCTATTTTCAATAGCGTTGATATTAGCCAAAACCTCGTACATGCCATAGGTTGGTGGCAATGTTATTATATTGTCTTGATTTGGCTCGCAAAACACCCTAAAAATTAAATCCAATACTTCATCACTACCATTGCCTAAGAGGATTTGTTCTTTTGAAATCTTTTTTTGTTTTGCCAACAAATCTTTAACGCTTGATTGTTGAGGGTCTGGATACCGATTTACACCATTATTATAAGGATTTTCATTGGCATCAAGAAACACCATATTTGTGGAAGCATCTTTATACTCATTTCTTGCAGAAGAATAAGGCTTTAATGCTTTAATATTATCTCTCATTAAATCTTGAATATTCATTTCTCTAAATCTTTTAATCGAATTGAAACTGCATTTTTATGAGCCTGTAAGCCTTCAGCTTCAGCCATTAGCTCTATGGTTTTTCCAATATTCAACAAGCCTTTTTTTGTTATTTTTTGAAATGTCATGTTTTTTGTAAAACTATCTAAATTCACACCTGAATAAACTTTAGAAAACCCATTGGTTGGCAATGTATGGTTGGTACCAGAAGCATAGTCGCCAGCGCTTTCTGGAGTATAATTGCCTATAAATACGGAGCCAGCGTTTATAATGTTGTCCACAAAAAAAGCATTGTTGCTGGTCGAGATAATTAAATGCTCTGGAGCATATTCATTAATAAATTCTAAAGCCTCATTTACATTTTCAATCAAGAAAGCTTTAGAGTTTTGCAATGCTTTTTGCGCTATTTTTTTTCTTGGAAGGCCTAGAAGTTGATTTTCAATTTCACTTGAAACATTATCAATAAATTTTTGAGAGTCTGAAACCAAAATCACTTGACTGTCTGCACCATGTTCGGCTTGACTTAACAAATCTGAAGCCATATAGCTTGCATTGGCTGAATCATCTGCAACTACCAATAATTCACTTGGGCCTGCAGGCATATCGATAGCTATCCCAAATTTGGTCGATATCTGTTTAGCAACCGTTACAAATTGATTTCCTGGTCCGAATATTTTATATACTTTAGGAATGCTTTCGGTACCAAACGTTAATCCTGCAATGGCTTGAATACCGCCTACTTTAATGATTTTTGTGACACCACATAACTGTGCGGCGTATAAAATTTCGTTAGCAATGTTTCCTTCTTTATTTGGTGGCGAACATAATACAATGTCTTTGCAACCAGCAATTTGTGCAGGAACAGCCAACATTAAAACTGTTGAAAACAATGGTGCTGTGCCTCCAGGAATATACAACCCTATTTTTTCAATGGGCCGTTTTTCTTGCCAACATAAAACACCTTTAGTGGTTTCAACTCCTACTTTAGGTGTTTTTTGCGCTTTGTGAAATGATTCAATGTTATGTTTGGCTTGGTTGATGGCTGTTTTTAATTCTTTAGGAATAGCATTTGTCGCTTTTTCTATTTCTTCGTTTGAAACAACACTATCCTCAAGTTCAACACCATCAAACATAGACGTGTATTTAGAAACTGCAAAATCACCATTTTGTCGTACATCTTGAAATATTTGATTTACTGTATTTTCAATATCTTCAATAGATTGAGTAGGCCTTTGTAGTAATGCTGACCAATCTTCTTTTTTTGGGTTTTCTATTATTTTCATAACTATAATACCATTTTTTCGATTGGACATACTAATATTCCTTGGGCACCTTTTAGTTTTAGCTCATCAATAATTTCCCAAAACTGATTTTTGCTAATGACGCTGTGTACTGAGCTCCATCCTTCTTCTGCTAATGGCAAAACGGTTGGACTTTTCATTCCTGGAAGTACATTTACAATGTCGTCTAGTTTATCATTAGGTGCATTTAAAAGCACATATCTAGAATCTCTCCCTTTTAAAACCGATTGTATTCTGAACTGAATCTTATTTAGTATGTTTTGATTCTCAACAGAAATTAAAGGTGATACAGCCAAAACAGCTTCAGAGTTTAAAATGACATCTTTCTCCACCAGATTATTTTTGAATAGTGTGCTTCCACTAGATACAATATCTACAATGGCATCAGCAAGTCCGATATTTGGAGCTATTTCAACAGAGCCATTAATGATGTGCAAGTTTGCTGTAACTCCTTTAATATTTAGAAATTGGTTTACTGTATTGGGATAAGACGTTGCTATTTGTTTTCCGTTTAAGTCTTGAATGCTTCTATACTTTGTGCCTTTAGGAAGAGCAACACTAACACGACATTTAGAAAAGCCTAGTTTTTCAACAAATTGTATATCATTTCCTTTTTCAATTAACACGTTTTCACCTATAATAGCAGCATCAACAACACCATCTCTTAAATATTGTGGAATATCACCATTTCTTAAATAAAAGACCTCTAAAGGAAAATCTCTGGCTGAGGCTTTTAATTGATCTTTACCATTATCAATTGAAACTCCAATATCTTTAAGAAGTTTCATGGAGTCGTCATGGAGACGACCAGATTTTTGAACTGCAATTTTTAATTTACTCATATTTTCATGCCCACGAAAGTGGGTATCTTGTTAGTTAAACATTGATGTTTATTTGAGTAAATCTTTTTTCGGTAAGATTCCTGTTTAAACAGAAATAAAAAAACCGCTTGATTTACTCAAACGGTTTTTAAAAATATTTTGTTTTTATTCAATACATTTTCAGCTCGCTTGAGTGCAAGTATGAAAATGATGATGATGTAATTGAATAAAATTCATTTTTGTTTTTTTGTCTTTACAAATATTGTCAATTAATTTTTATAATTCCAAATAAAACCAAAAAAAAAAGAGGTTGATTAAAAAAATCAACCTCTAATTTAGAAGTTTTTTAAAAAAACCAAAGTTCTTGATTTAATATAACGAGATCTTGTTTAAGAAGTCTCAAGTAGTAACGTTTATCCACTTTACAAGGTTTTTTATCTTATCAAGAACTTTTTGCAACAGTCTGTTAATTATCTGATATCTGACAATAAGTTTAAAATTAATAAAAAAATTAATTATTTCCTAATATTAAAGGCAATCCATCTTTTCCAGAGCCAATGACCACGACTTTACTGTTTGGTGATTCAGCTAGTTTCATAGTGGCTTCAATACCTTTATCTTGTAAAATTTTATCTGTAAGCGATGCACTTAAAATACGGTTAGCATCCGCTTTTCCTTGGGCTTCAATAATTTGTTTCTCAGCTTCTTTTTGTGCTGTGACCAACCTAAATTCATATTCTAAAGATTCCTGTTCTTGTTTTAATTTACGTTCTATGGCATCTTTAATGGTTGGTGGTAAGGTTACATCGCGCACTAAAACCTCGTTTAATTGTATATATTGGTCTGCAACAATGTTTTTTGTTTCTTCATAAATTTCTTGTTGTATAGCGTCACGTTTACTGGAGTATAGTTGTTCAGGTGTGTAGCGGCCTACAACACTACGTGCTGCACTACGAATGGCAGGCAATAATACACGTTCTTTATACATTTCACTTT
>JAGQYS010000021.1 GCA_020435965.1 Flavobacteriaceae bacterium
GGAATCAACCACCAAAATGGTTTCATTTTGGCTTTATAAATAAATGCATAATGTAAAGCAAGTTTTAACCAATGACCTGCCAAGCCTATTTCGCCGAAGGTTTTTCCTAATTGTCTTCCTTGGGTTTTAGGATATTTATGATAATCTGGAACAATAGGATAGGTTGTAATACTCACACCACTTCCAGTAGTTAATCCATAACCAGCTGAAGCAATACAAGCTGCTCCCATATTTCCCATAGATCCTTTATGATGTAAGGATTCTTTTCCGTTTTTAATGGTATCGATAATGTTATCTGCTACTAATTTTGCTGTGATACCAGAAGGCATACCTGTTCTTGGTGGAGCAGGAAAAATCTCTGTTCCATTTTTATTTTTTCTAGGTTTGGATATGCTGTGTGGAGGTGCAAAAGCAATGCCTGGAGCAAATATGTTTTTATAGCTTGGATTTTGATAGGTTTCTGGCCAATCTTGAACCGACCAATCTTCATAAGGTTTTTGTGAATAATCTGCATCCACAATCATAAAACCTTTGAAAAGTTTGTCTGTAATATCGATATTATTTTTGTCGTACGCCTTAAAACCATGTCCTGAAAAGGATGGAATAAGCATGGCAAAATCGTAAGTTTCAGTTTTGTATTCACCTTCTAGGTTTTCGTAATGAGCAACACCATCTTCAATTTTATTTACGCCAGCTCCAAGGATCCATTTAATGTCTCTGTCTTCAAAAATCATCTCCACCATTTCATGGGATTTCATGGTCATGCTACCATAACTTAACAGCATACCATCCATTCCGAAATCACCCAATTGATATTCATTGGAAATCCAAGTAATTTCAGCCATATCACGAACTTTATGTCTGCGTAATTCTTGTTCTACATTTAATATGTATTCAAAAGCAGCACCTTGACAAGTGGCCTTAGCATGACCAGTTCCAATAAGTATTTTAGCTTTTTTACCTTGCTTCATATCCTGAATAAGCGCATGTAACCCTTCCCAAGCATGATCTGCATGTGTATAAGTACAAACGGAATATGTTTTATTAGATCCAGGAATTAAACCTTCAGTCCCTTCAAAATTAAGTTTTGGTCCTGTTCCATTTATTAAATAATCGTAAGTAACCTTTTCTTGTTGTCCTTTTTTATCACCTATAACATATTCCACCAACACATAGGGCTTGGCTTCAGTTGTATCTCCTTCAGGATGAAAGGTTACAGCTTTAGCTTGTTTGTAACCAATGTGTTTCTTTTTATATAAAGGTTCTAATGGAAATAGAATTTGTTTGGATTTCATTCTGCCAATGCCAACCCAAATATTTGAAGGAATCCATTGGTAATTACTGTTAGGTGAAACCACCAGAACTTCGTGCTCTTTAGAGAGTTTTCTACGTAAATGAGATGCAGCAACATGTCCAGAAATACCAGCACCTAAAACCACAATTTTAGCCATTACTTTAATTTTTACTAAAGATAGTTAGCTATTTAAAGTTGTACAGTTACTTTTGTTACATAAGGATGTGATTAAGACTAAAAGAAAAGAGCCTCTATTATAGTGGCTCTTTTTTAATTATTAATGTTGCTTATTTATTTCTTTAAGATTTCTTTTAACACCAAATCCTTATCTAGTTTTTTAGTGCAGAAAAACCAATCTTCACATTCCAAGTCGTCTGTTCCACTCATTCTTTCTGCGGCAACACCACAAGATCCAGCAGGAGAGATAATGACATCTTTACCAGGTTCCCAATCGGCAGGAGTAGCTACATTAAATTTATCTGAGGTTTGCATTGCAATTAATGCTCTATAGATTTCATCAAAATTTCTACCTAAACTTAGTGGATAATAAATGATTGCTCTAACTGTACCTTGCGGATCTATAAAAAACACAGCTCTTACAGCTTGTGTTTTATGTTCTCCAGGCTGTATCATTCCATACTTTTTGGCAACGTTCATGGTAATATCTTCTATCAATGGAAACTTTACCTCTACATCTTTCATTCCATTAAATTTAATTTTATCTTTAATTGTTCTTAACCACGCAATATGACTGTATAAGCCATCTACAGATAAGCCAACAAGTTTACAATTTGCTTTATTGAATTTTTCTTCTAGATGTGCAAAAGTCATGAATTCAGAGGTACAGACTGGAGTAAAATCTGCTGGATGACTGAATAATATAACCCATTCTCCTTTGTAATCTGAAGGGAAATTAATGTCTCCTTGTGTTGTAGTTGCTTTAAATTCAGGGGCTTTATCGCCAATTCTTGGCATTGAAAAAGTTTCTTGATTTTGTATTGATTCCATTTTGTATAGTTTTAAATAATTAATATTAAATTTTCTATAAATTTAAGCTATTACAATAGGTTGTACAGCAACAAAAGTTACACTTGAAAAGAAATATTTATTGGAGACGTTATTTAAATAACAAATTGTCCGATCATGGTAAAGTTACTCGTTAGAATCTTCACTCTTTTTGTCACCACTAACCATGAATTTTATTAAAAAACCTATAAGTGTAATGCATACCAAAGCGAATATTGCAATCATTATTACTCCATTGGTCCAATTTGATAGGAAGATGTTTTGAGAGATCATAAGTATATGTTTTTGGTGGTTCTATTAATGGTATAAAAGTATAAATCAAAAATATTATTAAATATGATTTTTGTCATTAACTTAAAAAAATGCCTGAAATAATTCAGGCACTTCTGCTATTAATTAGTCAAAAAGGGATAAAACTTTTTGTCTTTATAATGTTGTTCTAATTTAGATATTTTAAGTTTTATAAATGTAAAAAAGTTAATTTTAATTGCGAGCAACATTTGTTACATAGGTTAATTAAGCACTCGTTATTATGTTTATAATTTCTTCTTTTTGAAGCACTCCAGATTGTCTCCATACCTGACGTCCTTTTTTAAACAACATCAAGGTTGGTACACCTCTTACTTGATATTTTGCGGCTAGTTCTTGGTTTTTATCAACATCAATTTTTACAATTGAAACACGATCTCCTAAAGTATCTTTCACTTGTTTTAAAATTGGACTCATCATTTTACATGGTCCGCACCACTCAGCAAAAAAATCTATTAATACTGGTTTATCTTGGTTTATTATTTCTGAAAATTTGCTCATACCTGATTATTCTTTATTAAATGTAATACTCCATATACCTCTTACCTGATTAACATTATAACCAATTGCCATATCTTTTGGGTAAAGTGCTTTAATGGTTTTATAGGCTTCAGAATCCAATTCTTTATTTGGTGTTCCATGACATTGTAGGCACATAGAGTTTGTGGTAATTGGATAATAAAACATTACTTTGCTATTTGTTTCTTCTAAAATGGGTTTAGGTTCTCGGTTATTTTTAACAACTTCTTTAAAAGTTTCTATATGCTTTAGTTCTTTTGAATTGGCTTGGTTTTCAGGATTTCTAGGCTTGTCTGAAACACGTTTAATGTTTGCGTTAAAAGTTACAGACATACTATCTGTGAGAGGATATGCCTTTATGTTACAGAATTCAACTGCAGCAACTGTTCCCTTTTTTTGCATGGTTCCCATTAAGTTTTTACCTAATTCAGCTTTTGTTGCAAGAGCATATTTTAATCCAAGTTCTTCGTAAGATAAACCTTGATTATTTATTGAAGTCTGTTTTTTCTGCATACCTTTTCCATTCATCATTCCTTTCCCTTTCCCTTTGCCTTTTCCCATTCCCATTCCTTTTTCTTCATTAAGATGTTGTTCAAACCATTCTGGTTGTTCAATGTCATTATCAAATATATAATCTGCTATTTGTTTTATGGTTTCATCTGGATATGGTGTTTTTGGCATGACTCCAAAACGTTTTACTGCTCCTGGCATTTTGGAACCTGTCTCATTTGGATTTTTAATCCAGTTTTGCATCTCTGAAATAAACGATTCTTTGGTTGTTTTTTCTGAAATATAGTGTCTTTTTACAGCTACCATTGGAGGAGCAATCATGTTCTCTTGACTTGCTGATGGATTATGGCAAACGTAACAGTTTGTTTCCATAAGTTTTTTGCCTGGATGTGTTAACATTTGCTCGCCATTATCTGTTTTTACTGCATACTCTTTTTTCTTTGTTGTATTGCAACTTCCTAGTAAAACAGTAATTAATATGGCAAAAAACAATATTTTCATTTTCAATTTATGTTGAATTTTTTTAAAAAATAAAATTAACTATTTTTCTAAGTTTTATCAGTAACCTATGTTACAGAAAAAAGCACAATCGTTTTTATTTGATTGTGCTTTTCTAAATATGAAAAAGGGTTTTATGATGTTATAAATCAATCACCTTTATACTATTTCTGTAAAGTTTGATTTTACCATCAATTTCAAGTGTTTTCAACAATCTTGAAACTACCACTCTCGAAGTGTGCAAATCACTTGCTATTTCTTGGTGTGTAACCCTAATTACGTCATGATGGTTTACCATGGCTTTGTCTTTTAAATATTTAAATAAACGTTCGTCTAATTTTAAAAAAGCAATAGTGTCTATGGCTTCTAGAAGTTCAGATAAACGATTATGGTAACTGTTTAAGATAAATCTTTGCCAGCTTTTATATTTGCCTAACCATTCTTCCATTTTAGCAACAGGAATCATAATGAGTTTGGAATCGGTTTCTGCGATGGCTCTGATTTCACTTTTAGCTTGACCTAAACAACAAGATAATGTCATGGCACATGTGTCTCCTTTCTCTAGAAAATAAAGAATCAGATCATCTCCATTTTCATCTTCTCTTAAAATTTTAATGGCACCACTTACCAGTAAAGGCATTGATCTTATATACTCGCCAATATCAATAAGTTTATGGCCTTCAGGAATTTCTTTGTAAGTACCAACCTTGTTTATTTCTTGTAGCAATTCATCTTCAAACAAATAGCCATAGTTTTCTTTTAAGTCGTTTGTCATTATTTTTTTAACCACGTTTTATTTAATTCGATTAATTTTTGACTAATTTTTGACTAATTTTTTTATTTGTTAGCTCCTAAATAAATAGCGTTAAAAATCAGTTTATAAGTACCTCTTGGTTGCCCTCTAAACTGAGGTCTGAAGCCGAATAATACAATATCTCCACTACCATGAGGAACGTGTAACATAGCACTTTTGTTTTTTAGGTACATGTCTTCTCCCATAGCCCAACCGCTCATTAAAATATTATTGGAAGCATACGAAGCTACTTCAATAACATTGGCTTTAGGAGCATCAGCTATTTTTTCTGTACCACCTTCTCCGGATTTTCGTTGTTCTATGGTTTGGTAAGCATTACTTTGATTGAATGAAGCAGCTACTTCGTCCATCATACCATAAGCTAATGGGTTATTAGTATCAACTTTCATTCTAACCAATGAGCCAGGAATAAAGAAGTTGCTAGAAGGTAAGTTTGATACCACATTTCTAACAGGAAGACCCAATTGTTCAATAGCCAGATCACTTGCAGCGTCAAAAAATATGACTGTTCCGCCAGATTTTGCATATTGATCTATTTTAGACATGCCATCCAGACCAATTCCACCTGCGAATTTTTTTGGCATGCTTAGTTCACTATGTCCATGTAAGATACCATTTGGACTTTGTGATGGGAATATAATAGCGCTATACTGAGTGAGTTTTCCAATTTTTATATCGTTGTTGTGTAAAGTATCAATATCAAATTCAAATTGTTCTAGCATCCATCTGGTCCAGCCTTCATCCATGTTAGCTTGCCAAGATTTGTAGAGGCCAACTTTTATTTTATTTAACTCTTTGTATTTGGAATTATCAATATTGGAAATTCCTTTAAAGTCAATACCTAATTCTTTACTTAATTTTGAAACTTCATTTTTTAGGCTTCCTTTCCCTTTAACTACAAACGAACCAACGGGATAACCATTTAGTTCGGAGTTTAACTGCCCAACAGTATAACCAGCTTTTTGAAGTCGGTTTACTGCAAGTGCACTCAAATTATCCTTGTTTGAAAACATAAAACTTCCATTACCTTCAACAGAACCTTCTCTGTAGCTTAATTTCGAAGTGATTAATTGCGTATTTGCATTGAAAGCTTCATTAATTCTATCTACAGAAACACCCATTTGCATTGGTAAGGTCCAACCAGCTAAATCGTAAGGTGGCTGTGGTGGTCCTCCAGGATATTGAAACTGATCTGGATAGTTTTGCTTTTCCATTAAATCTGTTAGATAAGGCCTGAAAGCTTGTGCTCCATATAAAATAATAGAGCCTTCGTCATAGTTCTTTCCGTTTACGCTAAAAGATGAAGTTGCTTCGTATGCTTCAATTCCTCCTTGCATTAAAATATTGGCAAGGTTTATGGCCTCACTTGGATTCCATTGTTCTTTTGGAATGATGTAAGCAAAAGCTTCTTTAGTGTTTTCTATGGCATCTTTTCCCATATCATAGATGTTATACAAAAACTCATCTTTCTTATCTGCAGCTAAATCTAATACAGCCATAGAAGCGGTTAACATATAATCTACGGCATCTCTAAAATGTGATTCGCCACCTTCCCAAGGATATGGGTAAAATATTTCGGTTCCATTGGATGGTGTTCCACCAACATTTTTAGGTTTCTTTTCGGGATCGTAATAACGAGGTGTTGGAGTAGCATGAGCTACTTCAGTCAAAATACCTATTTGGTTATGATAATAAGGTGTTGTTCTCATACCACCATTCCAGAACATACTGAAAGCTGTACCAGAAATCACTCCAGGCATTTTTTTCATAGCAAAACGGTTGGCCATAGCTGTTCCTACAAGATTGACTCCAGTGGTAACTCCAGGATGAATATTTGGGTTGACAGGGCTTCTAAAAGGTGGTAAAAATATTCTTGCCCAAGAAGGAGAAGTTTGATGGTGATTATGAACAATTTGTGGATACCACTTATTGTATAAAACAGTTGTAGCTGCCTTAGTTTCTGGCATATTGTTCATAAACCAATCTCGATTGTTATCGTGGCCAACATATTTTTGGTATAAGATAGGAGGTCCGCTTGTTTCATATGGTGTGCCAAGGTTTTTCTTGTACCAATCAACAACGATATCAACACCATCAGGATTAATTACAGGAACTACTAAGGTAATGACATTCTCTCTTATTTTTTTCATTTCATCAGACTCTTCAGAGGCAATTCGCCACATGAGTTCAGATGTCATTTGGGCATGAGCTCTTTCTGTTGCATGCATTCCACCATCAAACCAAACAATAGCTTTACCTTCAACTGATAATTTTTTGGCTTCTTCTGGTGAAATTCTTGCACGAGATAATTTCTCGCTAATCGTTCGCCATTTATCAAGAGATTTCATGTTTTCTTCACTAGAAATGAACAAGAGTTTTATTGGACGTCCCATGACCGATTTTCCAATTTCAATCATTTGTACACGATTGGTTGAGGCTGCTAACTTTTCATAATAAGCAAGCATTTGGTCATAATCGGCTAGTTTGTAGTCTGCTCCAACTTCAAAACCAAATGTTTCTGATGGTTTTGGTATTTGAGCATTTGCTGATAAGCTAATCAGGATGAATAAAGCAAATAGATGTTGAAAATAATGTTTCATGAGGTTGGTTTATAAAATTGTATAATAAAGTAATGTATAAATTTAGAAATTATTTATTACTAACTGAAAGTTTTTAACATGATTGTTCTTAACATGGAGAAGCATAATATCTTTAGTTATAAATTTCATTATTGAATATGAAATACTTATATTTCTGGTATATTTATAACTAAATGAAACCATTCACTTTGCGAACTGTATTGTCTTTAATTTTTGCAGCTATTTTGTGTTGTTCTTGTGAGGATTCAAAAGTTTTGAATTCTACAAATCCTGACAAATGGAAAAAGAGAATGCTAACTAGTACATTAAAAGATTCCATGCAAATTGGCAGTACATTTTTATCAATATATTCACAGTTGCACAATAGAGATGAAAATCAATTAATAGGTCTTTTTGCAACCGTTAGTTTGCATAATCCCAATGTGAATGATAGCATTTTTATAGATAAAACGGTTTATTACAATACAGACGGAAAACCTATACGCACTTATTTTGATAAAACCATTTACATTCGTCCTATGGAAACTGTTCAGATAATTATTGAAGAACAGGATAATGAAGGCGGAACAGGAGCTAACTTTGTGTTTGACTGGAAAATTAAGCCAAATACCATTGAACCTATTTTTGAAGCTGTGATGATTTCAACTTACGGAAGTCAGAGTATTTCATTTATTACTAATGGCAAACGAATTAAATAATAGAGTTCTATTTATTTAATGGTTTTGAAGTGTTTTATTAATTACTACCACAAAAACTATATTTTCTTTAACAATCACTTGTGTTTTATAAACTATATGAAATGCTTTTACTATTAAAATTTAATTGGACGTTTTGAGTTTTTTTTAATTCTAAATAAAAAAAATCGATGAAACGCTTGTTTTTCACGATTAATTACATAAATTTGCGATATAAACCCTTAAATCGTAACCATGAAAAAGCTTATTTTAATTAGTTTTTTGTTTGTATTTGGTATTGGCTTTTCTCAAAGCAAGAATGAACCTCAGAGTATTATCAGCAATGATGTTGGTATAAAAAAATATCATAACAAAGAAGAATTAGACCGCATGGAAAAAGGCGAATTACTAGGCTTATATATTGAGCGTATAGAAAGCCTTGTAAAAACCTTACCTTATATAGCATTTGCCACCAAACCTGGAAAGACTATGTCTACGTTTGGTATTCCTAACACCAAAGAAAACAGAAACACCCTTGAGGATAAGGTTGAAGCAACAAATGATTTCCTTGAAAACACTATTGAATTCCAAAAGAAAATGTTGCCGTATTCTGATAAGAGTAACCTAATTGCTGCAATTTTATTTTATGAACAAACCATGAAGTCGTTGCATGAGTATAGTGAGTTTAACTAGATTTTAAGGCCCATTTAAATTAAGTAAAGAGAAGAGATTTCTGATTTTTAATACTTAAAAATATTTATAAAGCTATATTTTTTATAGCTTTTTCTTTTTCCCCTAATGCAAAAGTGTTTTTCTTACATTTTTAATAATTATGAATAAAATAGTTTAACATAAGTTAATAGCAACATCATAATTGTAGGAAAAATAATATAATATTATGCTTTTCATCGAATAATTTTGCATTTAATAGGTTTATTGTCTAGGTTTGAATCACTAAATAAACTTAAACTTTTGTTATGAAAAACTTTACCCAAATCATATTTCTTTTATTTTTTGCCATAGGATGTGTTACAGCACAACAAGAAAAAGGAATAGTAGGAGTTAACAATTGGTTGAACAATTGGACAGAATTTGATTCTAATTCAATTGACTATGGAGAACCTACCCAAATACTTGCAGGTAGTATAACCAAAGACATGACACTTTCTAAAAAGCATATATATATGTTAATGGGAAATGTGTTTGTTATAAATAATGCAACCCTGAATATTGAGCCAGGTACAGTAATAATTGGCGATTATGAATCTAAAGCTTCACTTACCATTGCAAGTGGTTCTAAAATTATTGCAGAAGGTGAAGAAACAGACCCAATAGTTTTTACCTCCAATAGAGGTGTTAAAAGAGCAGGAGATTGGGGAGGTATTGTCATACTTGGTGATGCACCAAGCAATAAATTTGGCAATGGATCTGTAGCTTCATTTTACCCACAACTTACAGCTTCAGACTATGTATATACAAATCATGGAGGCGATAATGCTATTGGTTCTTCGGGTGTTTTAAGATTTGTAAGAATAGAATATGCTGGAAAAAGAATTAAAGGCAATGGCAACTTTAATGGCTTGCTTTTGGCTAGCGTAGGAAACCAAACAATTCTAGAAAATATTATGGTTAGTCATTCAGCTGGCAATTCATTTGAAATTTGGGGAGGAGATGTTATCATGGAAAATCTTGTGTCTTATAAATCTAATGGAAACGATTATAAGTTTAATTATGGTACTCAATCTCAAATATACAATTCTTTAGCTGTTAGGCATCCTTATGTATCAAACAGTAATGGAGCTAGATGTATGCAAATTAAATCTTATGATAGAAAGGAAGAAGTAGACTTTACCAAAAAGGGGACTTTGGTTGTTGCACAGAATATAACATTGCTCAATAATAGTGATGATTTAAAATCAGATATTGAAGCTGGATTAGTAAAAGAAGCTGTATTTGTAGGCGAGAACGCTTCATTAAACATGAGTAAAAGTGTTATTTCTGGTTTTAATCCTGCGGTATTACTTGATGAAAACACATCGATTAATCAAGAAAACCTTGAAAAGATCAAGTTTACAGATATGTATTTTAATAATTGTAACGGAAACATCTTTACTGAATACAACTCAAACAATGAAGACTTAGAAAACTGGTATGGAAATAGAGCATTTTTTAATGTTTACTCAAAAGGTAACGATGCAGAGACTTTCATAAATATTAAAAATCAAAAAAGACCAGACTTCAGATTGCAAATCAACAAAATATTAGCATCAAACGATGATTAATATATAATGACAAAAATGTTTATTACATGACTCTATAAATACTTAAGCTTTCTCATTAAAATTATTGTAACCTTTTTAATAAAGCTAAGAAATTATAGCTTATTTGTTTTAAACAAAAATAGTATCAATAGATATTTATTTAAAACATTATAACTGGTTAAAAAAAATATGATGAGAAACTTTACTATTACTAATTTACTTGTTGTTTTTCTTATGTCTTTCACTAATAATATTAGTGCACAGATAGTAATTAGTACACCAAGTTTAGGTTTTAATCAAGCCTGTGCGAGTGATTCTTTTAACACATATTATGTCACTTTCAATTTCTCACCAGAATCTAATTTAAATGCATCCAACCAATTCATTATAGAACTTTCTGATGAATCTGGTAGTTTTTCAAACCCAACAACAGTTTACACATCTGCTCAAGGAGCAGTTACAGCCTCTCCAGCAACTTTAGGGTTTTCATTGCCAACAACAACATCTGGTGAGAATTATAAGGTTAGAATAAAAAGTACTGCTCCAGCAGCAACGAGTACTGGTTCAGTTTCTTTTGCAGCTTATTATAAACTCCAAGACGAACCATTTTCAATTAACAATCTAATAGGAACAGCAGTTTACTGTTCAGGAAGTAGTTACTTATTAACCATTGATAATCCAGGTGCTGAATCAAACAATTCACCACTACAATATCCTTCATTAACATTTAATTGGTATAAGGAAACTGGTCCAACTACATCAATCTTTGTTGCTTCTGGAGAAACGCTTATAGTGAGCGAACCAGGAACTTATTTTGTTGAAACCAATTATGGTAGTTGTACTTCTGAATCCTTTTCCAACCGTGTAACAGTTAGTGAAGCATCTTCTGGAAACACAACTTCAACCATTAGCTCAAGCCTTGGTAATCCATACTGTTCAACTCAAGGCGCAACAACACTTAGTGCCATAAATGGAAATAGTTATAAGTGGTATAAAGATGGTGAAGAAATTTCTGGAGCTACAGAACAAATGTTAGTAACAAACGAATCTGGATTTTACGAAGTGAGTATTGATTTGGGCGATTGTACTGCTAGTGCTTCAATTAATCTTGAGAATACAGGCTTCACCAGTAGTATCGATGTTGATGAAACAAACATGTTAGAAGAAGGTGAAACACTTATGGTAACTGTTACTACAACTGCAAATACTCCAGAATTTGTTTGGTATTTAAATGGTAATGTCATTACAAGTGCTAATAGCAATGTTTATGAAGCTTCAGCTACAGGAAATTATAAAGTAGTTGTTACACAAACCATTGGTTGTAATGCTTCAACTGAACACAATTTTGCTATAGTTGAACCATTTCCAGATGTTGGGAATATTCCAAATCTAATAAGTCCAAATGGCGACAATATAAATGATACTTGGGTAATACCACAAGCTTATGTATCTGGAACAAATACAGAAGTGATTATTATGGATGCTTATGGGAAAGTGGTACTTAAAACAAATAATTATCAAAATAATTGGCCTCAAGACGAGATAAATTTTAAAAGTGTAAACCCTGTTTATTATTACGTTATCACAACACCAAATAATAACACCAAAAAGGGTTCTATAACAGTAATAAAATAAATGAAGATTAACGTATTAATCATATTGATTTTTTTCTGTGCAACACAGGTCTCCTTCTCTCAAGAAGATGGAGTGGCTTCGCTTGCAATTCCAGTAAGAAACTCTTTAAGATTCAATAGATTTAATCTTAACCCAACGTTTAGTTTTGTTAGAGAACAAAATAAATATATCAGTTTTACCAATAAGAGGGAATGGGTTCAATTTGCTGATGCACCAATGACATATTTAGCAAGTTTCTCAGGAAGATTCAGTGAAAATATTGGAGTAGGGGTTGGCTTGTTTCAACAAAATTATGGTGTGTTAACGTCTTTTGGAGGCATTTTAAATTTCGCCTATAACGCAAGACTTGCTCAAGAAAACAACTTAACCTTTGGTTTAAACTTAGGTGTTTATAAAAGCGGCATTAACGAAGGCAATGTGGTAACCAATACTCCAGACCCTTCATTAAATAATATTCCTTCTAATTTTTTATTGAGCATAAATCCTGGGATTAATTACGGAACTCAATTTTTTGATTTTGGCTTATCAGTAAACAATTTGGTACAGTATAACATAAATTCATCGGAGTTTATTGAAGAAGACCCTAAACAAAGTATCCAAGCACATATCATGTACACAGGTTATATGGATTCTAGTGGTTTTTTTGATGAAAGCAAATTTTCAACTTTGGTGAGATCAGAATTTCAAAAGGATAATACCATTGTTTCCGGAGTTATAATGCTTACAGTTCCTAAAGGAATTTGGGGACAAGCAGGTTATAACACTATTTATGGTTTTTCCGGAGGATTAGGGTTAAATATTACAGAACAAATTGCTATAGAATATAATTTTGAAAAGGCTGTTGGAGATTTAACAACTTTTGGACCTTCGCATGAAATTACACTAGCTTATAAATTCAAGAAGAAAGAGAACTACTATTATGGAGGCAATGATGAAGAAACAGCTTTTGTATTACCTAAAAAGCGTAGAAAAGTTCTAGCGAACGCCAATACAAGTGCTCAAATAAAATCAAGAAAAACAAGAGCTGAAGAAGCTCGATTAGCTCAAGAAGCAGCAGCTAAAGCCAAAGCAGACGAGGAGGCACGAATTGCAGAAGAAAAACTTAAAGAAATAGAACTTCAGGCTAAGGCTAAAAAAGAAGAGGAAGCTCGATTAGCACAAGAGGCAGCATCCAAAGCCAAAGCAGACGAGGAAGCACGTATTGCGGCTGAGAAACTTAAAGAAATAGAACTTCAGGCTAAGGCTAAAAAAGAAGAGGAAGCTCGATTAACTCAAGAAGCAGCAGCTAAAGCCAAAGCATACGAGGAGGCACGAATTGCAGAAGAAAAACTTAAAGAAATAGAACTTCAGGCTAAGGCTAAAAAAGAAGAAGAAGCTCGATTAGCACAAGAGGCAGCATCCAAAGCCAAAGCAGACGAGGAAGCACGAATTGCAGAAGAAAAACTTAAAGAAATAGAACTTCAGGCTAAGGCTAAAAAAGAAGAGGAAGCTCGATTAGCACAAGAGGCAGCATCCAAAGCCAAAGCAGACGAGGAGGCACGCATTGCAGAAGAAAAACTTAAAGAAATAGAACTTCAGGCTAAGGCTAAAAAAGAAGAGGAAGCTCGATTAACTCAAGAAGCAGCAGCTAAAGCCAAAGCAGACGAGGAGGCACGTATTGCGGCTGAGAAACTTAAAGAAATAGAGCTTAAAGCTAAAGCTGATAAAGATGCACGTTTGGCTGCTGAAGCTGCAGTTGAATTAGAAGTGACACATAAAGACGAGTTGGCAATTTCAATGTTCAAAATAACTGAAGCTGCAGAAACTTCAAAAGCAAAACAAGAGCAATTATTGACTCAACTTAACGAAGCTATAGAAAATAAGAACAACGACCTTAAAGATTTAAAAGAAGAAAACGATTTAAGCGAACAAGGTATTTATCAGGCGCCAAAGCCTTTTAAAAGTGTTGCTGCCGAAAATCAAGCATTAGAAGCTTTATTGTTGAATGTAGATAATTCTATTAATGAGAGAAATAAAAACATTACAGATTTAGAAAATCAATATAATGAAAGACTTAAAAAAGTATCTAATACAAATGATGCAACCAATAAGTATTATAGAGATGTAATACAAAAATTAAAAGGAGATCAACAACGGTCTGTTCAAGAAAAAGCATCATTGATTACAAGGCTAGATGCTATTAAAATAGGAATTGAGTTTGAACGTAAACGTAGAATTAAACGTGCTGTTTATGATAATGAAGAAGATAGATATCAAAAAGATAGAGCGACCTTAAATCAGATAAAACAAAGTACAGCTGTTGGTACGAGCCAATTTGCAGAAGATGACTTTGATTTTGGTGAAGAACGTATTTTGGATAACATACAAATTGTAAAAAATGTAAAAAATGAAGAAAATGGCTATTATGGTGTTTTAGCAATTCATTCAGATGTGAGCAAGAGAGATGAATTTATAACAAAAACAATAGCCTCAGGACAAGCAAATGTTAACTTCTTTTATGATGTTAATACAAGCAAATATTATATTTATTATGAGAAATTTAATAGCATTGATGAAGCTAAAAGAGCAATGCAGTCAAGTGACACAAAGCCTTATAGCAGTAAAATGTCTATAGTGAAAATTGAAAATTAAAACATAGTTAGTTAGACGTAGCATTTTTTGTCGTTGCCCCACGAAAAAGATGTAAAATAAATACCATCATGAAAAAACCTACTTATATTAAAACTTCCCTTGTTGTTGTATTACTATTATTTGGTTTACAAGTTTTTGCACAAAATTATGTGCCATTTACTCCTAGATTCAATCAAGATGTAAAAGGTGACATCGTATTGATAGGAAATAATATTCTAGGACCAGATAATAATGCATTTAATGATACTACTGTATACAATCATAATGTTGATATGCGTTATATTGATATTGATGGAGACGCATCGACATTTAGTTCGAGTAGTGCAGATCTTACCATAGCCAACCCAAATTGTTATCAAATTATTCATGCTGGATTATATTGGGGAGCAGTAACTGACGGTCCAGAACCAATAACTGATGTTAAGTTTAAAGGACCAGTAGGAGGCTATAATGATATAACAGGAACCATTATTTATAATTCTAATGGAGTTTCTGTTGATGGTGGTGATAGTTTTTCATATGCCTGTTATGCAGATGTAACGTCTATTGTAACTAGTTTGGGAACTGATCTAGGCACCTATACTGTAGCCAATGTGTCGAGCGCACAAGGAGAAACATCTACTTTTAATCCTTATAATGGTACAGGCTATTCAGCTGGATGGTCACTTTTTATAGTATATGAGGACCCAACACTTCCAGGGAAATCCATTACAAGTTTTGATGGATTTAGTGCAATTAGTGTCCCAGGAGGTAATCCATCATTGAATATTCCAGTATCTGGTTTTAGAACGATTCCTGCACCTGCTCCAGTGAGAGCGAATTTTGCATTTGCAACTTTAGAAGGCGATAGTCCAATTTTAGGAGATCAATTACTGCTTAATGGTTTAAATCTCTCAACAGCAGATAGACCTGCTACAAACTTTTTTAATAGTTCTGTAACTCAGTTAAGTGCTTTACCAGTAAATAATAGAAATCCTAATAGTACCAATACATTAGGGTTTGATACTGGAGTCATGGTCGTCCCAAACCCAGGAAATACAGTAATAGCAAATGACGCAACAAATGCAACAGTCCGTTTAGAAACCAGTGGAGATACATATTTTCCATATTTTTTCGCTTTAGCAGTTGATATTATTGAACCTCATATTGTACTCACAAAAATAGTTGAGGACACTGTTGGAAATGATATAGGAGGACAAACTGTAAACCTTGGTGATGAGCTAAATTATGTAATTGGGTTTCAAAACACAGGGAATGATGATGCCACGAATCTTATTATTAGAGATATTCTTCCTACAAACATTATTTTTAATTATCCAACAGATATTGTTTCGTTACCTCCAGGTGTAACAGTTCAAAGTTATAACCCTGTTACCAGAGAAATTGTTTTTGAAGTAGACAATTCAGTAGTTGAAGAAAATGATCCAGTTTTAGAAATCCGTTTCAAAGTAACTGTTGTAACTGATTGTAGTTTATTGAGTGATGCATGTTCTAATATTATTAGTAACCAAGCTTATGCAACTTATAACGGAACATTAAATCCATCTTTCACAATTACTGACGATCCTAGTATAAGTAGTAATACAGGTTGTTTATTAACTCCTGCAGCAACTAACTTTTTAGCAGATCTTAATTGTACTTTTAATGAAGATGTGATATTATGTGGTGCAAGTGTGGTTTTAACTGCAGCAAATGGATACGATTCTTATTCATGGTCTACTAGTATTACTGGTACACCTGAAATTGGTACTACACAGTCCATAACGGTTACTGCGCCAGGAACGTATTATGTATTTAATACAGCTACTGCACCTTGCCAATCTATTGTGCAGGAATTTAATGTAATTACTTTTGGAGCAAATGTTACAAACCCTGTTTTGCCTTATGCTGATGAAGTAGTTACCTGCCCTGATGATGGAAAATTACTTCCAAATTTTTATCTGTGTGGTGCAAATGATTCAAGGTTTATTCAAACAAATATTTCAGATGCCACATCAATTATATGGGAAAAATTAGACGAATCAAGTTGTACTGCTGTTACCAACCAAGATTGTGCAAATGAAGACGGAACATGTGTATGGAACCAAGTGGCTACTGGCCCTGATTATTTAATTGATACAGCTGGACAATACAGATTAACATTAAATTATCCAGGTGGTTGTTTCAATCAGTTTTATTTTAATGTTTATACAAATTTATTGGTTCCTACAGTGACATCAAAAGATATAATATGTACAACTCCTGGAGAAATAGTAGTAGGAAATGTTCCTAGTGGTTATGAATATAGTATTGATGGTGTTAACTATCAAACAAGTAATGTTTTTACAGTTACAACACCTGGAATTTATAGTGTATATATAAGACAAATTGGAGTTTCTCCAAATCCTTGTATTTTTTCAGTTCCTGATGTTCAAATTAGAGAAAGAGATTTTACAGTTTCAACTATCATTACGCAACCATATTGTAATGGAGAGTTAGGAAGTGTACATATTGCTGCTAACGATGTAGAACCTCAGTATTACTTTTCAATTTATCAAGGAGCAACGCTTATAAACAGTGTTGGTCCAATTACTGCAAGTGATTATACGTTTAGCAATCTTAATCCTGGAATTTATACAGTGAATGTTTCTACTGATGATGGTTGTGTTTTTTCAGGTGATATAGAAATTATTGAGCCTCCATTATTAACTGTTACAGCAGCACTAACAAAACCACTTACTTGTACAGATGGTGAGATTACTGTTTATCCATTAGGAGGAACGCCTCCTTATTTCTATTTTGTAAATAGTACCACAGTGTTTCAAACAACACCTTTAATTACAGTAACTTCAGCAGGAGTTTATAATATTACAGTGGTTGATTCTAATAACTGTTCTGCTGATACTACAATCACTGTAGAGGCTTCGCCAGCTCCAGACTTTAATATTACTACAACAGATATTTTATGTTCTGATGCTGGAGATGTTGGAACTATTACGATTAACGTTACAAATCCTAATGGTAATACCTTAGAGTACAGTATAGATGGTGGAACAACTTTCTTTAATTCACCTGTATTCACAGGACTTGCAGCAGGAAACTATGATGTAGTGGTTCAATATACACTAGGAACAGATGTGTGTACAACTGATCCGCAAACTGTGACCATTAATGCAACAGATGCTATTGATGGTACAGCAACACTTACAACAAATTATACGTGTACTACAGATGGAGTTATTACTGTTACTGGTGTTACAGGTGGTACGCCTCCTTATATGTACAGTATTGATGGTATTAATTTTCAATCAGGAAATACGTTTACAGGATTAACTTCAGGTACGTATACAATTACTATTCAAGATGCAAATGTCTGTACTTTTGTAACTGCCACAATTACAATTGATCCTTTAGATCCACCAACAGACCTAACATTTAGTCACACACCTTTAAGTTGTCCAGCACTAACTTCAGATGTGACCATAACAAGTACAACAGGAGGAACAGCACCTTTAGAGTATCAAATTATTGCTCCAGCTGCTTCAGCAACAGTATATCAATCATCGAATATATTTGTTGGTTTGTCTCCTGGAACTTATACATTCCAAGTAAGAGATGCTAATGAATGTACTTATATAGAATCTTATACAATTCCACCTTTGCCACCATTAACAGTGAGTACTGTTTTAACCAAAGATTTAGACTGTACTGCATCACCAGATGCCATTATTACTGGAACAATTTCTGGAGGAACACCACCATTTACTTATGCAGTATCCATTAATGGAGGAGGTTACACATCATTAGGAGCTACAGGATCACCATTTACTTATTCTGCAGCTACAGATGGAGCTTACCAATTTCAAATAACTGATGCTAATGGTTGTATTGTTGAATCTGGAGTACAAACTGTAAATGCCATTTCATTACCAGAAATATTGTCGGTAACGTCGACACCAAATATTTGCAATGGAGATTCTAATGGTTCAATTGATGTTACCATTAATACGTCGGTTGGAACACCACCTTTTGTAATTAATGTGTATAACGATACGACAAGCACAGATTATGGAACCCAAACAAGCGGACTTCCAGCTGGCGATTATACCATTACCTTAACAGATGCAAAATCATGTACAGATACTGCAACGATTACAATTGCTGAACCAGATCCAATAATAGTAAATTACCATTCAGTAGATATTACGTGTAGTGCTGGAGGTGTTTCGCAAGGATCTATTATAATTGATAGTGTAACAGGTGGTACAGCACCTTATAATTACTTTGTTACAGGAACTAATGGATACTCAGCTTCAGAACTGAATGCTTCTGGCACCACGTCAACAACTTTTGATGTTGTCGATTTCGGATTATATCAAATTAATATAGTAGATGCCAATGGTTGTTCAGTGTTATTTCAAGATGTATTGGTGGCATCACCACCAAATGATTTGGATATTACCATTACCTCAACGGTTGATTGTTCTCTTGGAGGAGAAGCTGTTGTAAGCATTGGAACAACTTTAGTTGGCACAGGCCCTTTTTATTTTGATATTTATAATGGAACTATTCCACCTCCACCACCTGGAGGAACTTGGATTCCAGAATCGCCACCTGGAAGTCAATCAACTATCTTTACAGGTTTGACTCCTGGAGTTACGTATACGTTTATAGTTTATGATGCTTCTACAGGTTGTAGTTATTTTGAAACCGCAACGTCACCAATTCCCACGAATTCAACATTGACAGCTGATGCTGTAACAGCTAACAATATCACTTGTGTTGGAAGTGCAGATGGAAATGTATCATTTACTATTAATAGCATTTATGGAGTTCCAACAGATGTTGATTATGAAATTTTTGATTCTTTATCAACCACTACAACTGGAATTACTGGATCAGGAACAGTTCCAGCTGGAGGTTCATTGGTGGTAAACAATTTAGGACCATTACCTTATGGAACGTATTTCGTTTTAATTACTGAAACCTCTGGACCAAATGCTGGCTGTTCAGTTGTTACAGTTCCTTTCAATATTACAGAATCAGCATTCGATTTAAATATCTCTGCTACAGTTGATCAAAATGCGAATTGTAATCCAAATTCTGGAGTAATTACAGCTATAGCAACTGATGGAACAGCACCTTACGTTTATCAATTAACTACATCAGCAACACCACCATTACCAACAGATCCTTTTTGGGCTTCTGCAAGTGTTTTTAATGCAGATGCAAATAGTTACTATGTGCATGTTATGGATGCTTATGGATGTATTAGAACAACTCCAGTAATTGTATTACCTAACGATCCTGAACCTGTTATTGATGCTACAGTAACTAATCAATGTACTGTAACAGAAGGTAATTTTGAAATAGATGTCACTTTAATCAGTGCAGGAATTGCACCTTATAGTTATAGTATTGATGGTGGTGCTTTTCAACCACTTGTTGCGCCTTTTACCATTTCAAATTTAGTATCAGGAACGCATACTGTTGAAGTACAAGATGCTAATGGTTGTGGCAATTTGGTGTCAATAGATATTGCTGCTCCTTTAGAAATAATTCCTGACGTTACTGCGATTGCAACGTGTAATGATGATGATGGTCAAATAACAATCTCAGGTTCTGGAGGAACAGGTTCTTATACTTATGCTATTAGCCCTAATCCAGCTTCGATAACCTTGGCAGGAAATGTGTTTTCTGGTGTTCCATCAGGATCATATACAGTTACAATTACAGATTCAGTAACTTTATGTACTGCAAATGTTGAGGTATTTGTGCCTTCAGCAACACTTCCAACATTCACTACAACACCAACAGCTGTAACTTGTTTTGGAGACAATTCTGGTTCATTTGAAATGAATGTAAGTGGTTATACAGGATCTTATAACTATGAAGTGTTTGATAGTACAAGTACATCAGTCTTTGGAGTCGTTGGTGCAAACACATCAACAAACCCAATAACGGTTACAGGATTAACTTCAGGAACTTATACAGTGGTCATTACTGAAACAGCAAGTCCGTTTTGTTCTAATACTAATGATGTAATTATTGGTTCACCTTTAGCTCCTTTAACTCTAGTTGCTACAGAAACATCAAATGTAACTTGTGATGATGATAGTGGAACCATTACAGCAATTGCATCTGGAGGTTGGGGAACTTATGAGTATGAATTAACAGGAGCTGCTACAGTCCCTTATTCATCAAACGGAACGTTTACAAATTTATCAGCAGGAACTTATACAATAAATGTTAGAGATACTGGTGGATGTATCGTTTCTGATACAGTTACACTTGTTGTTCCTACACCAATTACTTCAACGGTTACAGCAAGTACCACAATGTTATCTTGTTTTGGTGATGCTAATGCTACAATAACTGCTAATGCTACAACAGGAGGACAAGGTGCTAATTATACATACACATTAAATATGCTTTCACCTACAGTAAGCTCTTCTGGACCACAGTCCTCAAATGTGTTTTCAAATTTAGGTGCTGGTACCTATCAAGTAGTGGTTACAGATGGGTATAATTGTGAATTTATTTCAGCAGATGTTGTTATAGATGCACCAACTGAAGTACAAGCTAGTTTGGTTGCTGCTTCAACACCAACATGTACAGTAGATGCTACGCTGACCTTAAGTGCAACTGGAGGGACAGGAACCTATACATATAGTGATGATGAAACGTTCACAACAATATTAGGAACTTTTGCAACATCAACAACTTTTTCGGTAACACCTGGAACGTATCAATACTATGTTAGAGATGCCAATGGTTGCGTGGCAAATGTTTCCAACGAAATCACTATTGATCCATTGCCTACTTTAGAAGTTGATCTAGAGGGTACAAACCTTGTGATTAATTGTGTTGGTGATAATACTGGAGTTATCGTAGCAACTGCTGAAGGAGGAGTAGGAAGCTACATATATACCTTACAAGATGGAGCAGGAAACGATATTTTACCAGCTCCAGTACAAAATACTCCTGGTGTTTTTACAGATCTTCCTGCTGGAACATATCAAGTATATGTTGAAAGTGGAGATTGTTTAACAACAAGTGCTCAAATAACCATTACAGAACCATCAGCGCCTTTAATAGCTAATTATATAGTCACAGATGTAACATGTAGTGGTAGTAATAATGGGATGTTGGAAATTTCTGCTTCTGGAGGAACAGGGATAATTAAATACGCAATTTCACCTCAATTGAATCAGTTTTTTGATTCACCAATTTTTGAAAACCTTGCTCCAGGAACGTATCAAGCCATTGCACAAGATGAGTTAGGATGTTTTGTAATTATTGATTTTACTATAAACGAACCAATTCCTGTTACTCTGAGTATAGTAGGAGGTTCTATTTTACCTGAAGTTTGTGAAGGTGATATGGATGGTGAATTTACTGTTGAAATTTCTGGTGGAAACTTACCATATAGTGTGAGTCTTGACGATATCAATGGTACTTATACAACTGGAGGACCAACTCAAACACAATTTGACTTTATAGGATTAGCTGGTGGTGATCATGTAGTTTATGTGCGTGATGCTCTTGGATGTGAATCTGAATGGAATATTACGTTTCCAGAATCTGTATTAATAGACCCTCAAGTTGAGGTAGAATTTGGTTGTGAAAACAATGCACCTTCTAATATTGTAACCGTTACAGTTGATGATAGTATAATTGATCCTTCAGATTTAGATTATTCTTTAGATGGAGGTCCTTATCAATCTAGTAACGTGTTTATAAATGTTCCAGCAGGAACAGGTCATTATATTGATGTAAGACACACTAATGGTTGTATACAAAGAACTGAGCTTTTTGATATTCCAGATTTTGATCCACTAGTATTGGTATTAAATGAAGGTAATGAGTTAAATCAGATTGTTGCAATAACTTCTGGTGGTTCTCAGCCTTACGTATATACCCTAAATGGTGAAGATTACGGAAATACCAATACATTCATAATTTATGAAACAGGGACTTACACTGTTACAGTAACTGATGCTAACGGTTGTGTTGCTACTGCATCCATTTATATGGAATATATTGATGTATGTATTCCAAATTATTTCACACCTAATGGAGATCTTGTTCAGGATGAATGGGGACCAGGTTGTACAGATCAATACCCAAATCTCACGTTCGATATTTATGATCGCTATGGTCGTGCCATAGCAACATTACGAGTTGGGGAAAAATGGGACGGAAAGTATAAAGGTAATGAACTTCCTAGTGGAGATTATTGGTACGTAGTAAAACTTAACGACAGTAATGATAACAGAGACTTTGTTGGACACTTTACACTTTATAGATAAGAAGCCCTAAACTAAAAACTAAGCAAATGCGAAAATTAATTATATACCTACTACTTCTAGCTGTAATTAAAGCTTACAGTCAAGAGTTAAACTTGCCTGTTTTTACACAACATTTGGCAGATAATAATTTTGTTATTTCACCAACGTATGCTGGTATTGGAGATAATTTAAAACTAAGAGCCAATGGGTTGACACAATGGGTTGGTATTACAGGCGCTCCAGATAATCAATCGTTTTATGGTGATATCAGAATTGCGGATCGTTCTGGTGTTGGGCTTTCATTTTATAATGATAGAAATGGTAACACTATACAAAAAGGTGCTAAATTTTCGTTTGCTCACCACCTTATATTAGATGTTCCAACGGAGCAGTATTTGTCTTTAGGTCTTTCTTATAATATCAATAGTTTCAGAATTGATATAGAAAATTTCAACACGACTTATGAAAACCCAATTATAGACCCTTATGTAACTGATGATAGAAAAACCAATAACAGTAATTTTGATGTTGGTGCATTGTACAGATTTAGAAACTTCTTTTTAAGTGTTAATGCTAATAATATTTTGAAGAAAAACATTGATGAAAGCGAAAGAGTTTTTGAACCGCATTTGCTTCTTAACTTCCAGGTGTTTTCAGGGTTTACGCTAGGTGGTTACACTAAGATGAATGAGTATGAGTTTGAACCTTCTGTTTTTTATCAGTTTTTCGCTAGTGACCAACGTTCAAGTACAGATTTAAATTTTAAAATTAGAAAGTTTAGTAGAGACGAAAATTATGTTTGGGCAGGAATTTCATATCGTTTTCTTAATGATCAGTTTTTCAAACCGCTTAACATTGGCCCAATGATTGGCTTTAAACAATCTATATTTTATTTTGGTTATGCGTATCAATTTACAACTAACGGCTTGTCAGGATATAATTCCGGTACACATGTTGTAACTGTAGGCTTAGACTTGTTACGTGGTGTTAGTAATTGCGCTTGTACTAAGACTAGAGTTAAGTATTAAGAAAAAACTATTTTTTGGCAATTAAATGTTTTTGTTTGTCTTCCTTTTTTATGGTTTTTATTAAACTAAAAAACGCTGTTTTTAATGCTCTGTATTGTTTTACAAAGTCATTAATTTCAAGTATTAAACCACGATGTTCTTTTTTGTAACCAGCTTCTTCTTTTGGTTGGTCTATACCATCAGCCATAATTTTTAAATCATTTTTGTGAGTTTTCACAGACTCTATAAGGAGGTTTGTTTTTGTTTCAAGCTCACTTAATTTATCAATAAGGACTTTGCTTTCGTTGTAGTGTTTTGAATCAATAAGTTGAAAGGTATAAGACTTTATTAAATCATTAAAAAACAACTGTTCATCTTTCATGAATTTTAAGTCAGACAGCCATTCTATCGCATTTTTATGCATTGTTTCTGCATTTAGCCATTCTACATATTTGGCATTGCTATATGTTGCTTTCATGTTATCATATTTTTAAAAAGAAACAGAAAGTAATCCCTCAATTACTTTCTGCTTTCTTAATGTTTAGGATATTTTCACTACTTTTTTTGTAGATGAATTTTTAGCTTCTGGTTTCTTTTCCAGATTTATTTTTAAGATACCATCTTTGTATGACGCTTTTACGTCTTGATTTAAATCAATTGATTCTGGTAAAGTTGAAGATCTTTTAAAAGATTTATAACAGAATTCTTTGCAGGTGTAGCTATCTTCTTCTTCACCTTTTTCCTCACTTTTTTTACCCTCAACATTTAGAATGTTACCATCTATGGTAACCTCAAAATCTTTTTTATCAAAACCAGGAGCTGCAAACTCAATTTCGAAATCGGTTTTATTTTCTTTAACGTTCATTGATGGCATAAGGCTATCTTCTTCCAAAAAATCACCATTAAAGACATCATTGAATTTAAAAAGGTTTTGAAAATCATCTAAACTAGATGGAAATAATCTATTTTCCCAAGGAGACATTAATCTACTTCTAAATGGAGATACTTGTCTGTTTCTGTTTTTACGTTTTGAAAGTGTTGACATGACATATTGTTTTTAGGTTAAAATTTAATGTAGCGCTAAATTAATATAGAGGTCATTTTTTTTAAATGATTTATATCAGTTTGGTAAACAAGTTATTAACTATTGTTTATTGCTTTTTTAAATCATTAGCTTTTCAACATCTGTAAGTTTTGGTATGGTTACATGCCAATTATAAACATCTTTTATTTTGAGTCTAAAGGCATCTAAAGCACAAGGTTCACCATGAATTAAATATACATTCTCTGGAATGTTCTTAATGTTATCCATCCAATTTAGGAGATCATTTTGATCTGCATGCGCAGATAAGCTTTCAATGCTTTTTATTGCTGCTTTTACTGGGTAATACTTACCAAAAAACTTAATTTCATGAGCGCCATCCAATAATTGCCTTCCACGAGTGCCTTCGGCTTGGTAGCCAACCAATAAAACGGTTGTTGTTGGTTCGTCAATTAGTTGTTGTAAATAGGTGAGGACTCTTCCTCCAGTTACCATTCCGCTTCCAGCGATTACAATTTTTGGTCTCTTGTCATCAATGGTCTCCCAAGTTTCTTTATAAGATTGTATAATATTTACGTGATTGCACATGGCATAATAATCTGCATCTGAAAGTTTGTGCCATTTTGGAAAACGCTTAAAGACTTCCAATACATTGTTTCCCATTGGGCTATCAATAAAAATAGGAATATTAGGGATTTTATTCTTTTTGTATAGTGTCCAAAGGATGTACATTAGAGTTTGTAAGCGTTCTACTGCAAAACTTGGAATAATTAGGTTGCCTCTTTTATTTATAGTATCATGTATAAGATCAGAAAAAATCTGCTCAACATCTTCTTCTGGATGCAATTTGTTTCCGTAGGTACTTTCAATGAATAAAAAATCTGCCCATTCTGGTGTTTTGGGATCATCCAAAAGGTAATCCTTCCATCTCCCAATGTCACCTGAAAATACAAATCGTTTTCCGTTAATGTCCAATTCAATAAATGTGGCTCCAATAATATGACCATTATATTGAAAACGATAGGAGATGTGCTCTGATAGAATAATCCATTTACTCTCCATTGCTACTTCAAATAACCTAATGGTGTTTTCTGCTTCTCCTACAGTGTAAAATGGTAGTGCTGGTTGGTGTTTGGTGTATTTTTCTTTATTTGCTTTTTCTGCTTCTTCTTCATGGATTTTAGCACTATCCTTTAGTATAATTTCTGCAATGGCTAGTGTAGGAGCTGTGCCAATGATTTTACCAGAAAAGCCCTGTTTTAACAAGCGAGGTAGATAGCCTACATGGTCTAAGTGTCCATGAGTAAGCAACACCACATCAATAGCTTCAACATTAACAGGGAGTCTTTGCCAATTAAGCTCTCTTAACTCTTTTAAACCTTGAAACATACCGCAATCTATAAGTATGTTTTGCTCGGAAGTTTCAATAAGAAATTTTGAGCCAGTTACGGTTCCTGAGGCTCCTAAAAAGTTGACTTTTACAAATTTTTCCATTTTAGTGATTTTTGTTTGAGCATAGTTGCGACATTTCATTTAGTATTCGGTCTTTTCTTGTGTCTGAAATACCCAAATGGTCTAGATAAAAATTGTCATGCATTAATTCTCTACAAAGCACGACATCTCTACTTAGCAAAAATTGTTTTTCTCTATTGGATAACAAGGTTGACACTGTAATTGGATAGAGACCTAATCTATCTATTTTATCCTTAAGTGCATCTTCTTTTGGGTAGTCCCAACTTAATAGTTTTAAACCTGCACACTTGCCATATTGCAGGGCGTCTTCGGTAAAACGTGTATTGGTAACTACCCAACCTTCATTTAGTTTTGTTTCGTGTGGTTTTGTATCCCAGTGTTCTTTTACATCTTTAAAACGTGAAGCGATGTAAAGAGGAACCTTTACATTGCAATTTTGACCTTCTTCACTGTGGAATTTGCATTCCATAATAGTTGTGTTGCCATTTTTATGGGCTACAACATCAATTTCATGCGTTACGCATTTACCTTGTAAAATTTCACCAACTTCTGTTTTATAACCTGAATATTTATAAATAGCTGCAATAAAATTTTCGAATGGAAATCCAGTAGGGCCTAACTCATAAATTGCTTTTTTGAGTTTGTACTTCGAAGCAAAATAACTCTTCTTTTTTTTGAGCAATGCAAAGGCTCTATTGTAAATTTCTTTGGTTGAAATGCCTTGATATAATTCGTCACGTACTTTATCAATGATTTGATCTACGGTTTCTTTATCTGCTCCTGTTCTTTTTAATGAAGTTTTTAATTTATCGAGTGAAAATCTCACTCTTTCACCAGATGATTTTGTGATTTCCAGGTTTTTGTTTTCCATAACTTCTTTTTAAAGAAAACTGCCAAAAGGTGTTTTTGACAGTTTTCAACTAACAAACTAATAAATATACTAGCATTTAATGAGATTTAAAAAAATCCCTTACCCAAGCTTTTACTTAGTTTTCTGTCATGCTATCAGCTTTTTTTACGCCTTTTATTTTGGTGCTTAAAGACATATGCTTTTTAAGTAATTCGTCACTAAATTTTTCATTGGTATCAGCAGGACCAAAAATTACTAAAGCATCAGAATCTTTAACCTCTGTAGCAAGAGTTTTAAAATACTTTTTTAATTGATGTTTTTCACGTTCTAGGTATTTACTATCCTGAACAACATCTTGTGGGCCGCCTTTAAATCGTGTTCCAGAACCACCATGAGCACGAAAATGCTCTAAATTTGATGCAACTGTATAAAGCGTTTCTTTTTCGCCATCTATTGTTACAATAAGAGCTTTGTCTTTATCTAACCAAATACCTGTATTTTTCATAATTTCATACTTTAATTTTTAAAAGTAGGACTTTGTTTTAAAAACCAAAATGATATAGATCAGTTTAAGGTTTATTTATCTGATGGAATAGTCATAAATGGAATAATAGGGTGAAATCCGATATTTTTAACAACAGGCTCATTAATAATGGTTTCAATAAAGCTATGTTTATAATTTACCATAATTAGAATATTGATTTGTAATTCTTCAATAAAATCTATAATTACTGAAGCTTTTTTATCGTAATCTGGTATCCAATGGAAGAAATGTTCAAAATCTGCTAAATGTTCATTTAATTTTTCAATATTTAAATTTTGCGCTTCACTTAATTCTTTTTCTTCTTGAATGTGCAATATTCTAATTTTAGAGTTGTGTAACTTACTTAGCTTTTTTAGTGGTTTTAATACGTTATCATCATACATTCTGTTATAATCTGTTGGAAATGCAATTTGTTTTGGGACAACAAAATCAAACTCATCTGGAACAGCCAAAACCGGACAGGACTTTATTTTTTTGAGGACATTTACAGTATTGCTGCCAAAAAATAGTTCTTTGGCTTTAGTTGCTCCTTTTGTTCCCATTACTACTAAATCTATATTATGGGTTACTATGCTTCTATTAATAGCATCTATCAAACTCTCTGTGCTTAAAATAATTTCAAAATTGTGTTTCTCATTAGCATCAGCAATTCTAGCCATTCTTTTTATCTCCAATAACTGTGCTTTGGCTGCATCTTTCATTACAGTTAATAGTTTGTTAGTCATGATAGACATAGATGAGCCTTCAGGCTTGCAAGAGTTTAGAAGGTAGAATGTGCAATTTTCATTTGCATAAAGTTTTAATGCATACACAATAGCGCTCCAAGCGTTATCTGAAAAATCTGTTGGAAGTAAAATGTTTGTTTTCATGTGTTTATATTTATTGTTTTTTAACTGTTACATGCTGTTTGCTATCAATCTCTTTTAATTAATTAAGGTTTTTTAGCATGCTTGATTTATGATTTATAAAGTTTAAATTTTAGAGGGAATTATCAACAAAGGGATATTTAAATGAAACCCAATTTGGTTAATGGTTGATTTAAAAAACAAGTTTTCAAAAAACGAATGTTTATTATTTATCATTGCCAATAAATTGACACGTGCTTTTAATTGAAAATTAGTGATTGCTTCTGGTACATTTTGGTTTTTTACATCATGAAAAAGATGTGCTATGTTTTTAAAGTTGGTTTCTAGTATTGATTTGTTTTTTTCTTGATTACTGTTTAGTCCATTGCCAACAAAAACATGTAAAATATTAATCCTTGAGATATGTTTTTGTGCAATATCAATAATTGGTTTTAAATGAGCTTCTTGGTATTCTATTTCATAATCTGTTGGAAATAATATTTCGTGAGGCGTTTCAAAAGAAAAGTCATTTGGAACTGCCAATACAGGACACTTTGCATTTTTTATAACATGTATGGTGTTTGAACCAAACAACACACCAGCGACTCCACTTGCGCCTTTAGTTCCCATAACTATAACATCCATTATGTTATTTGAGTACAGATCATCAATCTCTGAAATAAGGCTATTAAAAGATGAGATTTGTGAGAATGTATGCTTAGGATTATTGAATTCTGAGGTTATTTTTTTTTGCAGCTCCTCTAATTTATGTTTTGATGTTTCCTTAACAGCATCCATTGCTCTAAGTTGCGCAGTGCTTGACTGCATATATTCAAATTGGTATATGATTGGTGTATAGGTGTTTAATAATATGAAAGCGCATTCTTGGTCTTTAAATAATTGAAGTGCATATTTTATGGCATTCCAAGAATTTTCTGAAAAATCGGTTGGTAGCAATATTTTTTTCATAGTGATTAAGTTTTAAGTAAAACAGTTAAGAGCGTCTTATGTTTTGCAATGTTAAAAATGGAATATCTATATGCAAGCTTATTTTGTCTATAGTAGATTGAAATAAGATGCTTTCTAAAAACGATTGTCTCGTATTTACCAATACTAACATATCAATTTTATTTTCTCGTATGTATTTATATATGGCATTAGAAATACTTTTGCCTTTAATAGTTTTAAAATTAATAGAGTTTTTGCTCAAAGTTTCCTTTATGAATTTTTGATTGTCTTCCTGTCTTAACGATAGTTTTTTGCTATTTGAGATGTACAGCAAATCAATTATTGCTCTATAAGAAAAAGCCATTTCACATAGTAATTTAAGCTCTCTTCGCTTGTAAGGAATCATATAATCGGTAGGAAATAAAATGTGTTTTGGTTGTGTATATTTATAGCCAGCAAGAATTGCCAAAACAGGGCATTGTACATATTTTAAAATCTGTAGTGTATGGCTGCCAAAAGTTAATTTTCTATCGTCGGTTTTGCCACGCGTTCCCATAACGATAATGTCTATGTTTTCGTCATCTACAATTTTGTCTGCTTCGTCCATAAGCATATTATTTGCAGATATTATATGGTACGTATGCCTTGGATTTGGCGAAATTTCATTTATCTTTTTTAAGGTTTTTTCCAGTTGTACTTGAGATTTATCCCTTATAATTTTTGTGACTTTATCCAATGGTTCACTTTCTAAAAGAGAAGTATCAGTATAAATTTCGTCTTGGTATGCATGCATTATAAAAAACTCGCTTCTTTCATATTTAAACAACTCCAAAGCGTATTTTAAGGCATTCATTGCATTATCCGAAAAATCTGTAGGGACTAATATTTTTCTCATGGCTATTCATTTTTTTATTGGACGCTTAAAAGTACTATTGGTAATTGATGTGAACTATGATATATATCAATTACAAATAATTTTATGCTTTTTCAAGCTAAAGAGGTTGTTCGTGTACTACTAAAAATGGCACATCAGTATGGTAGCTTATTTCCTCAACGGTAGGCATAAACAAAATTCGTTGAAAGTAGTTTAGGTTTTTTGCCACCATAGCAATCATATCAATGTCTCTGCTCTCTACAAAGCATTGTACAGCATCTTCAATGTTATCATTGGTTAAAAAATGAAAACTACAATCATTGTTCATAAAATAATCTTGTAATAACTCTTTGTATTTTTGTTGATCTATGTTTAGGTCTTCCTTTTTTTTGCTAATGTGCAGAATTCTTAAAAATGAATTGAATTCTTCTAAAACCTCTGAAATTGGCTGTAAAGTCTGAATCTGGTAAGAGATGGATAAATCTGTAGGAAATGCTATTTCGCCTATGTTGTTAAATTTTGCATTTTCTGGTACTACAAGTGTTGTACAGGGTACTTTGGTAATTACATCAGCTGTATTGCTGCCTATTATAAATTTTTTTAGACCAGAAGCACCTTTGGTTCCCATAACAATCATATCTATGTTTTTTTCTTGAACCTGATTTCTAATGGATTCAATAAAAAAGTTATAATCTGTAATGGTGTAAAATTTATGATTATCGTTTTGAGGAAATTCCTCAGAAATTCGTTTCAGAAGCTTGCGGAGTTGTTTTTTAGAAGGTTTAATGTAAATTTCTTCTATTGCTTCAGATGAAGCAATAAAAGGAGAGTCTATGACTGACAGATTATTCAATTTAATAACATGTAACATATAGAAATGACAGTTGGAATTTTCAAAGAAATTGAGAGCATATTGTATGGCATTCCAAGAATTGTCTGAAAAATCAGTTGGTAATAATATTGACTTCATTTTATTCCCTCTTTATTGCTACAAATGTATAGTTAAGAGGTTTTGCACAAAATGATATTCGTCATATTGCCTTTAAAGAGAGAGAAAAACTTAGTAGATATCTTTGAGTTTTTGCAGGTCTAAAATTTTAATATTTCTGCCTTCTATGGTAATTAGACCTTGTTTTTTTAAGTCAGACATGGTTCTAATCAATGTTTCGGTTGCTATTCCTGCTACACTTGCTAAATCATTTCGCGAAATTTTTATGGGATCTTCTGGTTTTCGGTTTAGTTTTTCAGCAAATTTTATAATTGTCAATGCTGTTTTTTTGTTTACCGAACCGTAAGCCATTTGCAATAATTGGTCTTTAACATTGCTGAGATCATTGGTTAGCAGTTGTATGAGTTCTATTGTTACTTTATGGTTGGTGTCCAATATGTTTTTAAGGTCATTTTTTAAAATACCAACTATTTCTGAATTTTTAATAGCTGTTGCTGTGTCTTGATAAGGTATGTTCTCGGTAAAAGATAAATAGCCAAATAAATCATCTTCTTTATATAGGCCAGTGGTAAGCTCTTTGCCATGTTCGTCAAGTTTATGGCACTTAACAACCCCTTTTGTTATTAAATAAATATAGTTGGAGTGCTCGCCTTCTTTGTAAATAATATCATCTTGATGAAATTTAAAGAGTTCACCATTATCGCTTATGTAATTTTTAAGATCATTTAAGTTTTTAAATTCGAAATCACTATTATTGTTTTTTGTTATTTCGCGTTCATCTTTTAAGATGGCTGCCTTTGCCAAACGACTTTCTATGGCACTAACGAGGTCGTCTTCAGTAAAAGGTTTTGTAATATAATCGTCTGCACCTAAATTCATGCCTTTTCTTATGTCTTGATGCTCGGTTTTTGCTGATAGAAAAATGAAGGGAATATGTTTTGTATCTCTATTTTTTGACAAAGCTTGAAGCACGCCATAACCATCTAATTCTGGCATCATAATATCACATACAATAATATCTGGTAGTATTTGCTTTGCTTTTTCGAGACCTATTTTTCCATTTGAAGCTGAAATTACTTTATAGTTGGAAAGTTCTAATAATTCGGCAGTATTTTCTCTTAAAACTGTATCGTCCTCAATTAATAAAATGGTTTTCATTATTCTGCTGTATTAGGAATTTCTATTGTGAAAGCAGATCCTTTGTTTTCTGTGCTTTCAAAATATATTTCACCTTTCAGGTTGTTTATGTGGTCTTTAGCAATATTCAGTCCAATACCAGTGCCTTGTGTCAATACCGCATTTTCTGCTCTAAAGTAACGATTGAATATATTTTTTTGATCTTTTAACGGAATGCCAATGCCTTGGTCTATTACTTTGAAAATTGTAAACTCTTTTGTCTGGGTTACATCAATATCTATGGCTGTGTTTTCTTTAGAATACTTTATCGCATTTTGAAGTAAATTTGATAATGCTAGTTCAATGATTTTTTCATCTTGATACAGAGAAAGATCATCAATATTATCTGGATAATTAATATGTTGTCCTTCTTTTAGAAGCATATTTGCGTTATATATAACTTCGTTGATAACTTTACTGACTTTAAATGTACTGAATTTGTAATTATATTTTCCTTTATCTAACCGCTCAATTGATAAAAAGTCGGTAAGTATATTGTTTAGGTGGTGTACTTCATCTGTAATGGTTTTAATATGTTTGTCACGTTTTTCTTGCTGGTCTTCTTTTGTGTATTTACTTAGCAACATGGTTGATGTTAATATGCCGCTTAAAGGGGTTTTAAATTCATGAGATACTAACGAAAGAAATTTTGTTTTCAGTTCATTAAGATCTTTCTCGGCAACCAATGCAGTTTTTAGCTCTTCTGTGCGTTTTGCTACAGTTTTTTCAAGTTTTTTGGTGTAGTTTTTTTGTTCTGTAATGTCTAAAATAATGGCAACGTAAACATCTTTATCTCCTAATGTTGAGCGTTGTATGTGAACATTTACGGGGTAAGTGCTTCCAGATTTACGTTGGTGCACAGTTTCAAACTCTATTTTTTCTACATTATCGTTATCAAGTAATGCTAGTTCTTTTCTAAATTGTAACTCTGAAAATTTGGGTTTAATATCAATAGGAGTCATTTTTTTTAGAGCTTCTAGCGTATATCCAATATTTTTTTGAGCACCATAATTTACATTTATAAATTTTAAGGTTTTTGCATCAAAAACATAGATTTCATTTAAAGATTCGTCAAAAATTTTTGCAAGGTGGATTTTTTCTTCTTCTGTAATTTTTTTATCGGTAATATCGCTGAGTATTCCAATGTAGTTTGTTATGATTCCTTTATTGTTTATTATAGGTGTTATGTGTAAATCATTCCAAAAAAGAGTTCCATCTTTTTTGTAATTTCTAAGTGTTACCTGGCAACTCTCACCTTTCTCAATGGCATTTTTGAGTTTGTTTATGGCTTCCTGTTCTCTATCGTCTTTTTGTAAAAACCTACAATTCTTATGTAATATCTCTTCTTTAGAGTAGCCAGTAAGTTTTTGAAAAGCTGGGTTGCAATATATAATTGGATTATCTGGTTTTAAAGCATCGGTTATAACAATGCCATTACTAGCAGATTTTAATGCTTTTTTCTTTAGCATTAACCTGTTTTTTACCATCTTTTTTTCAGAAAGATCATCAATCAAAGCCATTGTGTAGTGCTTTTTATAGATATAAAAGGGGTTCAGTTCAATTTTTGCAGGGAAAGTATTGCCGCTTTTTTTAAGACCATAAATCTCCATGGTTTGTTCGCCCATTTTGCGACGTTTTCCTTCTTTTATAAAATTTTCAACATGAGAGTCGTGATTTGCATGGTAATGTCTAGGTATAAGAATATTTAAATGCTTACCGATTAATTCCTTTTTTGAATAACCAAAAATTTTGGTAGTAGATTTGTTGACTTCTATAATAACTTGATGTTCATCAACAATAATAACACCTTGAGAAATAGTTTCTAATAGAATATTAAAAATCTCTTGGTCTTGTTTAAACATTTTTATCACATTTAATGAAGCATAAAGATACTAAAGTTATAAGTTTAATGCTATTTGTTGTAATAACTTTAGCATTATAAACAGAACTGATTTATATCATAATTAAATTAAGAATAAGTGGTTATTTTTATAAAGTTTAATTATTTTAAAATGGATAAAGAAAAAGAATTAGCTCTAAAATTTTATCAAAACTTGGGTAAATTGTTTTATGCTATAGCATTTATAGATAATAGTGTAAGAGCAGAAGAACTTGACAAGTTAAAAGAAATGGTTAAGAAAGAATGGCTAACAACCAATCTTATACACGATGATTTAAAACTAAATGCCGAACATTCCATTATTAATACATTTAGATGGCTAGATGATGATAATGATTATGATGCCGAAACTTGTTATACTAGTTTTTTGGCTTTTAAAAGAAAAAATGAATCGTTATTTACAAATGATATAAACAAACTTATTATAAAAACAGCTAGAGCTATAGCTGCGTCTTTTTCTAAAGTAAATAAATCGGAGCTAATGTTACTAGCTAAACTTGATATTGAACTAAAAAAAACAAGATTATGAAATATTATTTTACAACTACTACGAACGGAAGTTTTAATGACATTGAGGAAAAGGTCATCGCATTATTAAAAAAAGAAAACTTTGGGGTGCTTACGGAAATAGATATTCAACAAACCTTAAAAAAGAAACTTGATGTTGATTTTAAAAAATATAAAATTTTAGGGGCTTGCAATCCGCCTTTCGCATATAAAGCATTGCAAGCCGAAGATAAAATTGGCACCATGTTACCTTGTAATGTGATAATTCAAGAGCTTTCACCAAACCAAATTGAAGTTTCAGCTATTAACCCTTTAGTATCAATGCAAGCTGTAAATAATGAAGCATTAAAGGATGTTGCAAAGGAAGTTAGCGACAGGCTGGAAAACGTTATAAAATCATGCTGATTTGAAATTCCTTTATGATGAATATCATTTTATAAGAACACTTTCAACCTTATTTTTAAGTTCTAATCGTAAAATAATATAATCATGAAAAAAGCAGTAATATTATTCGTAGCAATATTGCTATTTCCAGCTTTTGGAAGTTCGCAAATTATTGAAAACCTAGACTACATTTCACCGTTTAACGAGGGTGTTTCAGCCATTAAGAAAAATAACCAATGGGCTTTTATAAATAATGATGGAGACATTGTTGTAAACTTTAGAGATGATTTGGTGACTACTAAATCAGATGATGGTAATTATCCTATTTTCAAAAAAGGAAGATGCCTGATTGTAAATATAAAAGAAGGTATTTCATATTTTGGATATATAAACATTTCTGGCGAAACAGTTATTGAACCTAGATTTTTAAATGCAACAAACTTTAATAATAATGGAGCTATTGCATTAGAGTTTACAAAAGAAGAAATTGGCAAAAACACAGCCTTAGGGAAAAGCATAGTAAATTACAGGTATTTTGAAGTTGTCATTGATACAGATGGTAAAGTAAAAAATTACTTAAACCCAAAAGGTGTCAATGTTGTTTTAGATAAAAAATTTCTTAGAGAGCCTCCAAAGTTTATGTCTAAGCAAATCTCAGAAAATTTAGTCGCTATTAAAAATGAAAATGGAAAGTGGTCTCTAAAAAAGATAATTGAGTAGCGAGCCCAAAATATTTTGCTTAGTGTGGTTTTTAACTTAAGTAATAATATTTTAGAAAGTGAAAACCATAGTATATCTGAAAATATAATTAACATATCTATGAAAACCCTTAAAGAGATACAAAGTCAGATAATTAAGTTAACAACAAATATTGAGACAAATTATCCTGAATTGTATAAAATGTTAGATGAAAATCCAATTACCATACCATCCAAAATTCATCCTGATATGAATATTGAAATTATGGAAGATTATCTAGAAAGCCTTAAGCAATTATTAAAACATTATTTAGAAACACATAATTCAAAAGAATAGTTTATCATGGGAGAAATTGCTACATCAAATAGACAAATTACTTTGTTTTATAACTCAAATTCAAGAAGAGCTAAACAAACATTGGCTTATGCTAAAGCAGAAGGACTACCAATACTAGAAGTTGATATTACTAAATCCACACTTACTGGAACTCAAATTGCAGAACTTGCCGATAGATTAAAAATAGAAATTAAAGACTTGGTAAATCAAGAACACCCAACTTATATGCAAAAATTCGAGCATCATGAACTATCTGAAACAGATTGGATAAAAATGATTCAGCATAATCCAGACATAATGAAACAACCTATAGCTTTAAGAGGTGAAATAACAATTTTAGTAGAAAGTCCAACAGATATTATTAAAATATAAATAGCAATGGCATTTATAGATTATTATAAAATATTGGGTGTGCCCAAAAAAGCTAGCGAAAAAGATATAAAAAAAGCCTATCGGAAATTGGCTCGTAAATATCATCCAGACTTGAATCCAAATGATAAAGAAGCCGAAAGAAAATTTAAGCAAGTTAACGAAGCCAATGAAGTATTGAGCAATCCTGAAAACAGAAAAAAGTATGACCAATATGGCGAACATTGGCAAAATGCTGAAGCTTACGAAAAAGCCAAACAACAGCAGCAGCAATATTCGCAACAATATAGCACTCAAGGCGATTTTGAAGGATACTCTGAGAAAGATTTTTCAGATTTTTTTGAATCTATGTTCGGTGGCAGGTCATCACGAACACAAGGCAGACAAGCTAAATTTAGAGGACAGGATTTTAATGCCCAATTACAGCTCGACCTTAAAGATGTTTACACTACCCATAAACGCACCTTAACTGTAAATAATAAAAGCATTCGCATTACCATTCCTGCTGGAGTAGAGAATGGTCAAGTTATTAAAATAAAAGGACATGGAGGTAAAGGCATCAATGGAGGACCAAATGGCGATTTGTACATTCAGTTTTCAATAGTTAACTCAACACCATTTAAAAGAGATGGCGATAATTTATATACTTCGGTAGATTTAGATCTATATAAAGCCCTCTTGGGTGGAGAGATTACTGTAAACACCTTTGATGGAAAAGTAAAATTGACCGTAAAACCAGAAACCCAAAACGGAACAAAAGTAAAACTTAAAAGCAAAGGCTTTCCAGTATATAAAAAACAAGGACAGTTTGGCGATTTGTATGTTACTTATAATATTAAGGTACCAACAAACCTTTCAGCCAAAGAAAAAGAACTCTTTACAGAATTAGCAAAATTGAGATAGCATGGAAACAACAAAATTAATTTCAATACAACAGTTTTGTAAGTATTATAATGTTCCTAAAACATTTATCAATGCTTTGCATGAGTATGAATTGGTTGAAATAATAGTCACTAATGATGATAATTATTTAAAAACCGCTCAGCTCAATGAAGTTGAAAAAATGATGCGATTACACTACGATCTTGATATAAACCTTGAAGGTATTGACGCTATTTATAATTTGTTAAAGCAAGTAGAGTCTTTACAAAATGAAATTGTAACACTAAAAAACAGATTGGATTTTTATGAAAATTTCTAATAACTTTTAATGATAGATATACAGAAAATAGAGCAATGGATAAATGACTACCCTTTGGTATGGAGCATTGTAAAGTTCCTCATTTTAGCTGCAATAATCCTGATTTTAGTAAAATTATTAAGAAAACAATTAAAAAAGAATATACCTAATACAGCCATTCGCTATAAATCACAAAAAGGAATAGAAATTTTAGGGTATATTTTATTAGTCATTATTGGTGTTACCTACTTTACAGGAACCATTAAAGACTTCACGCTTATAATCGGTTTATTCACTGCAGGAATTGCATTTACGTTGCAAGAATTAATATTGAGCATAGCTGGATCTCTTTATATATTTTTAGTAAAAGTTTATGCTCCTGGAGATCGTATTGAAATTAATGGCATTAAAGGTGATGTAATTGATGTAGATAGTGTTTATACAACCATGATGGAAATAGGTGAGTGGGTAAGTAGCGATAATTACACTGGACGCATTGTGAAACTTAGCAATGCCTTTGTATTTAAAGGACCTGTCTATAACTATTCAAAAGACTTCCCCTTTATTTGGGACGAATTTAATTTGCCAATTCGATATGGCTCTGATGTAGATTTAGCAAAATCAATTGTTATTAAAATAGCTTCAGAAACCCTATCAGAATTTACTGCAAACTCAAAATCACAATGGAAAGATGTCGTTAATAAATACTACATAGAAGATGCACAAGTAGATCCAACATTGGCCATTACACTTACTGATAATTGGATTCAATTTAACCTAAGATATATTGTAGATTTTAAGAAAAGACGGATTACTAAACATATACTAAATGATTCAATTAGGGCTGAAATAAAAAAAACGGATGGTAAAGTAACGTTAGCATCTACAACCATAGAACTCATTAAGGTTCCAGAATTAAAAGTTAATATTGACGGAAAAGAAAATATATAAAAACGGTATTTTTTAATGTAACAGCTTAAAAAGAGTTATTCTAAAAGCTAATATTTTTATTTATAAAGTCCTTATAAAAATCTCTACTTTTAACCCTTTAGGAAAGCAATTTTAATGAAAGACAACAAAGAAAGAGGTCACAATCACAGTAAAATTTTTGGAAATAAATCAGAGCTTTATTTTGCTGTCCTATGTGGTGTCTTTGTATTAGTAGGTTTTTTAATCGAAAAACTAACCAATTTACCTGACTGGATTTTCTTATCAAGCTATATCATAGCTTATTTTTTTGGAGGTTATTTTATTACAATTGAAGCTTACAAGAAAATTACTAAAGGCGGTTTTGATATTGATTTCTTAATGATTGCTGCTGCTGCTGGAGCAGCATATATTGGAAGTTGGGCAGAAGGTGCATTACTCTTATTTCTATTTAGTTTAGGCCATGCCTTAGAGCATTACGCCATGAATAAAGCAAAAAAATCTATTGAAGCTTTAAGTGATTTATCTCCAAAAATAGCGCTTGTTAAAAAAGGAAATCAGATTATCGAAACAGCAATTGAAAATTTGAAAATAGGAGACATTATAGTCATAAAACCAAACACCAAAATTGCAGCAGATGGTGTTATTGTAACAGGAAATAGCAGTATTAACCAAGCACCAATTACTGGCGAAAGTATGCCTGTTGATAAAACAGCAATTAGATCTACAGAAAAGTTGCCGGAATTTAAACATATAGATAACAAACATACAGTATTTACAGGTACTATAAATGGAGACAATAGTATTGAAGTTAAAGTTTTAAAACTAAGCCAGGACTCAACAGTTGCAAGATTAATCAAAATGGTAAGCGAAGTTGAAACGCAAAAGTCACCAACACAAAGACTTACTAAAAAATTTGAAAAATGGTATGTTCCTGTAGTTATGATCGTTGTTTTTTTATTGTGTTTTGCTCATTTGGTCATTAGTGAAAGTTTTGACACAAGTTTATACAGAGCAATTACTGTATTGGTGGCAGCAAGCCCCTGTGCATTGGCAATATCAACACCAAGCGCAGTGTTAAGTGGAGTTGCA
The DNA here is from genome assembly GCA_020435965.1 of Flavobacteriaceae bacterium. GTDB lineage: Bacteria > Bacteroidota > Bacteroidia > Flavobacteriales > Flavobacteriaceae > CAJQLB01. The sequence goes on from JAGQYS010000021.1 coordinate 40,144, forward strand.
AGAGCTGCCCAAAAAGGAGTGCTCATTAAAGGTGGAAAAGCGCTGGAAGATTTAGGAGAAATCACAACCATTGCCTTTGATAAAACAGGAACATTAACAGAAGGAAAACCAAAACTCACGAATATTATCCCACTAAATAATTTTAATGAAAATGAATTTATTGAATTGGTGCTAGAAGTTGAAAGTTTAAGTAATCATCCACTTGCAAAGGCTATAGCAAATGATATCATAAAGCAGTATAAAATTGAACCAAAAAATAAAGCTTCAAATGTAAAAGAAATTCAGGGGAAAGGAATAAGTGCTCTTTATTATAAAGAAGAAGTTTTTATTGGTAACGTCAAGCTGATGGAAAATTCCGGCATAAAAGTACCTGAATTGGTAATTTCTAAAATGAGTGAGCTTTTGGAAAATGGACATACAGTCATGCTTGTAGCTTATAAAAATGAGGTTATTGGGATAATTAGTGTAATGGATGTTCCTCGAAAAACAGCGGCAAATACACTAAAGCGATTAAAAGCTATTGGCATTAAGCGCATGATAATGCTTACTGGAGATCATCAAAATGTAGGTGATGCCATTGCTAAACAAATAGGGCTTACCGATGTTAAGGGTAATTTATTACCAGAAGACAAGGTTTCAGAAATAAAAAAACTAATAGAACAAAACAAAAAAGTAGCCATGGTTGGCGATGGTGTTAATGATGCACCAGCCATGGCATTAAGCACAGTGAGCATAGCCATGGGAGCGGCAGGTAGTGATGTAGCTTTAGAGACTGCAGATGTTGCACTAATGTCTGATAAAATAGAAAAACTACCTTTTGTAATTGGATTAAGTAGGCAGTCTAAACGCATTATAAAACAAAACATCTGGATAAGTTTAGGTGTTGTTGTTTTACTGGTTCCTGTAACCATTTTAGGACTTACTAATATTGGTTTAGCTGTTGCTTTTCATGAAGGCTCTACAGTAGTTGTAGTATTAAACGCTTTGAGATTACTACGTTATTAAACTGACATTCCTCATTTTTAAAACACTAGGTTTCCTGTATTTTTAAGAAAATTAAAAGTGTATGCTCACATTTAAAAACTATAATATAGCCGATTGGTTTTCGTTTTATAGAGTTGTAGCTGCGCCTTTTCTTGTGTTATTAATGTGGCTAGACCAAAGACAGCTTTTTGCGTGGTTTTTACTAATTAGTTACTCAACTGATGCCATAGATGGCTATTTAGCTAGAAAGCTTAAAATAACAAGCCCGAGAGGTTCGCAGTTAGATTCGTTTGGTGACCAAATAACACTTATAGTTGGATTGACTGGATTGCTTGTTTTTGAAAGTGAATTCATTAAAAAAAACATCCTATTAATCAGTATTGCATTTGTACCTTATGTTATACAAATGATCATTGCTTATTTTAAATATGGCAAAGCCACAGCATTTCATACTTACTTAGCTAAATTGTCAGCTATTTTACAAAGTATATTTATTCTATATTCTTTGTTTTTTGTTCCAAATTACACGTTGTTTTATATCATGATTGTATTTGGACTCTTAGAAACTTTTGAAGAAATAGCACTTATTTTCATGTATGATAATTGGGCTTCAGACGTGAAAGGCATTTATTGGGCTTTTAAAGATAAACGTCGCCTAAAAAAATCACAGAAAACAAAATAACACTCTATGAGAAGCTATTCACTATTTACAATTTTACTTTTATGTTTAGCAATCTTATTAGTAGATACTTTCGCTTTTTATTGGCTTCAATCCATAACAAAACTTATTACTTCTACATTTTTAATTAATGCCATCCATATTACTTTTTGGGTTTTTACCATTGGACTTATTACATCAATAATGATATTAAAAGTGCGATTGGATGATATAGACCCAAGAAGAAAAACAACTGCTCATATCTTCATTGTATGGTTTAACAATATCTTCATTCATTCCCAAAATAATTTTTGTAATCGTTATTTCGGTTCTATATTTTTCAAACTTTGTGTTTTCAGAAAGTGAATCTCTCTTGGTTATTCCGCTTGTAGGTTTGTTTTCTGGGTTTTTACCTTTTTTTGTGATTGCTTATGGTATTTTTAAGTCCATTTATAACTTTAAGATCTACCATTTAAAAATTGAATTTAAGGGCCTGCCAGAAACATTCAATGGTTTAAAAATTGTGCATATTTCAGACTTGCATTTGGGGAGTTTCAATTATCGTTTTCATATTCTAAAGCGTGCTGTAAGTAAGATTAATCATTTAAAACCTGACCTCATTTTCTTTACTGGAGATTTGGTAAATAATTACGCCTGGGAATTACGAGGATGGACTAGAGTATTCAGGAAATTATATGCAACCATGGGTAAATATGCTGTTTTAGGTAATCATGACTATGGAGATTATAGTGAATGGAACTCCAAAAAAGAAAAGCAAGAAAACTTTAATGCTATTAAGGATTTTTATAAAGAGAACAATTTCAACTTATTGCTTAATCAATCAGATGTTATTGAAAAAAATAATGAAAACATAGCCATTATTGGTGTCGAAAATTGGGGAAAGCCACCCTTTAAGCAATATGGCGATTTGCAAAAAGCTATAGAGAACGTTGAAACTATTCCATTTAAAATACTGCTATCCCACGATCCATCACATTGGACAGAAGAAGTTGTAGGCAAAACCAATATCGCATTAACACTATCTGGACATACTCATGGTATGCAAGCGGCTTTTAAATATAAAAATCTGCAATGGAGTCCTATTAAGTATAAATACAAACATTGGGCTGGTTTGTATAATGAGAAAAATCAATACTTGCACGTTAATCGAGGTTTAGGTTGGTTAGGATTCCCTGGAAGGTTAGGTATGCGACCAGAAATCACCTTAATCGAACTTAAAAATCAGGACTGATTAATATCATAGTCTAAAATGTAAATATTAAATATCTTTCCTATTTATATTAGTTACGACCATGAGATCCAAAAAGAAAATATTACGATTTTTTTTATTCATAGGATTGCTTATACTGCTTTTTGCTACTTGGTATAAGTATGAATACTCTATGGATAAAGCCAAAGAGTTTCAGGTAAATGCTACTGAGTATAGTAGAAAACTTGTGATTGCTACTCAAGGCAGTGAATTTAAAAATACAGTTGTAAACCAAATTGTTAATCATTTTAAGAAAGATTCTATCTTTATAAAAGTTGTTGATATATCTAGACTACCAGATATTAATCCTGATAATTATACAGCTATAGTTCTAATTCACACTTGGGAAAACTTTAAGCCTCCAACTGAGATTGAAGAATTTATTAACAGGACAAATGCGCAACAAAACAAGATGATTGTGTTTACAACTTCAGGACAGGGTTCACATAAAATGGAAGGAGTGGATGCCATTACTGGAGCATCAAAAATGGAGGACACATTATCTTACGTTAATAGAATTATTGAAAGAGTCAATATTTTAATGAAACATAGAACGCTTTAAACCAATTAATATGTTTAAAAATTTAGAAGAAATAGAAATTGAATTTATCCTGGAGAATAATTATATAGGTCATTTGGGCTATATCTATCAAAGCAAACCTTATGTGGTTCCAATTACATACTATTTTGATAAAGATAGTAATGCTATAATATGTTATTCAGGCGAAGGCCATAAAATAACTGCCATGAGAAAAAACACAGATGTATCGCTTCAGGTAGCAGAAATATCCACTGTTAATAATTGGAAATCAGTATTAGTACATGGCAAGTTTGAGCAACATTTTGGTAGTGATGCCAAAGCGTATCTACATGCCTTTTCATTAGGTGTCAAGGATGTTATAATGGAACGAGAACATGCTAAGTTAGATTTTATTAGTGAATTTTCTAGTAAAATTTATAAAGGAGATAATCCAATCGTTTTTTTAATTAAGATAGAAGAAATCACTGGTAAGAAAAGAAGGCATTAAAAAAGTTAATAGTTTATGGTCTATTCTGACCAATATCATTTTCTAAACAGCTTTCAGTATATAAATTGGTTTCATTAACCAATAATGTGCTATTATGAAAATTTATATCAAACTACTTATTACAATCTTAATCCTTTTGCTGCTTACGATTTTGTTAACTTAAAAATGGGAATTATCAATAGCTTTTATTAAAAATGAAATTTGTTTTCGGCTTTGTTTTATTATTGCATGCACTTATCCATTTATTGGGTTTTGCAAAAGCATTTCAATTAACCGAAATAACTCAGTTAACCCAAAACATTTCTAAACCTATAGGAATGCTTTGGTTGTTTACTGCAATACTTTTTTTTATTTCAGTAACGATTTTTCTACTTAAAAAAGATTGGTGGTTTGTTGTTGCATTGATAGCTGTGATAATCTCTCAAATTTTGATTATTGTTTTTTGGAAAGATGCCAAATATGGTACTATTGCTAATAGTATCATTTTATTGGTTAGTATGATTGCTTATGGAAACTATCAGTTTAACAAAATGGTTAAGCAAGAGACATCACAAATATTTCAAAATATTCAAGTTAAAAATCTTCCTATAACTTCTGAAAATGATATGAACCATCTACCAGAAATAGTTAAAAAATGGATGCAAAATTCTGGCGTTTTAGGAAAAGAAAAAATGGTTTCCGTTCACTTAATACAAATTGGAAAAATGCGAACCAGGCCTAAAGGCAAATGGATGTCATTTACTGCAAATCAGCATTTTAACACTCATACTTCTGCTTTTATTTGGACAACAAAAGTTAAGGCTATGCCTATGATACAAATGATTGGACGAGATAAATTGTACAATGGAGAAGGAGAGATGCTCATTAAATTAGCCGCGTTAATTCCAGTTGTTGACGAAGGTAAGAATGACAAAATGAATCAAGGTGCTATGATAAGATATTTGGCTGAAACATGTTGGTTTCCCTCGGCAGCTTTAAATGATAACATCACTTGGAAAAGTATTAATGACACTTCTGCCAGAGCAACATTAACAATTAATAATAAAAGTGTATCAGGCATATTTACATTTTCAGATGAAGGCAATTTAATGTCATTTGAAGCCCAACGCTATTATGGAGGAAAAAATGATTCTAAACTAGAAAAATGGTATGTTGAAATGCTCTCTTATAAGGATTTTGATGGTATTACAATTCCAAATAAGAGTAGTGTTACCTGGAAATTAAATGATGGTGATTTTAATTGGCTTCAATTGGAAATTATCGATTTGGAATTTAATACATTAGTGAACTTTGAATAAATCTAATGGAAGAAAACAAACTTTTAATAGTTAAAATAATCCATACTATTATTTGGCTATTTTTTAATGTTGTTATTTTTTACTTGTTGTATGCTGTTATCATTAATAAAATTGATATTTGGGTATGGATATGTATAGGCCTAGTTTTGTTGGAAGGATTGGTGTTATTGTTCTTTAAGATGTTTTGTCCTTTAACGATTATTGCACGAAAATATTCAGATTCTACCAAAGATAATTTTGATATTTTTTTACCTAATTGGTTGGCTAAGTATAACAAATTAATATACACAAGTATATTTGTTGTGGCTATTGTGATTTTAATTTATCAGCTCATAATCTAGTTATGATATTTTTTACTGGTTTTCTTTTTCAGTCTTTTTCGCTTCTTTTTTTTCTTCTCTTTCCAGCTTTCTAAAATAGCCTCTAGTTAAAAAGTTGTGCTTTAAAGCTTCCATGTTCTGGTTAAACTTATCTGTACCTTCATTAATGTTTTTAAGAGTAGATTTTAAGCTATTAACAAATGATGTGTCTTTTAGTATATAATTGTACACACCATCTTCACTTGAGTTAAAATCTTCAACAGTGGCATTTATACTTGATAATACGTTTTCAATCTCTAAACTTGATGTTTCAAGATGACCAACAATGTTTTTAAGCTTTTCGCCAGAGATGGTATCATTCATTAGCATACCTAGCACTGTTTCATCGTTTGTTTTAAGTGACTTGATAATTGAGTTTAATTCGTCAATAGTATTTGTTGCACTTCTACTGGCTATTTTAAGGTTGGTAACTGATTGTTTTAAATCTTGTGCCATAATAGTATCATTAAGAAGTAAGCCTACAGTTCCTTTTCCTTTAAGCATTGCTGTAGTAATTTTTAGTAAATCTGATGTTAGTATAGCAGCATTTTCTGAGCTTACGCTTAAAGTACTTAAAATGTCATCGGCTCCAATCTTACTGTACGACTCTATAGTGTCGCCATTACTAATAATATCTGAATGACCATTTCCAGGGACAATATTTAAAATCATATTTCCAACCAATCCATCAGATCCAATAGTGGCAATAGCATCTTTTTTGATGTGAGTAATTATTTTCTCATCAATATTCATGTCTACTTTAATAGTAGAGTCGTTAATCATAATAATGTCTCTAACAGTTCCAATATCAATTCCTGAGTAGCGTACATTATTACCTTTTTGCAGCCCATTTACATTTTGAAAAAAAGCACTTATAGTAAAAGTTTTTTTAAACATATTTTGGCGTTGTCCTATTAGATATACTCCAACTATAAATAGAACTGTTCCAGTAATAACAAAGAGTCCTAAACGTAATTTTTGAGAGTTCGTATTTTTCATAATATTAGTGTTTAAAAAAGGCTTTGATTTTAGGATCTGTTGAAGCAGATAATTCCGCATAAGTACCAACTGCGTAGTCAATACCATCTATAAGCAATATCATCCTGTCTGAAATGACTCGTGCACAATCAACATCATGAGTAATGATGAGTGATGATGTGCCATATTTTTTTTGAATGTCTTGCATTAAAATAATAATTTCTTTAGCCGTTATAGGGTCTAAACCGCTTGTAGGTTCGTCATACAAAATGATTTTTGGTTGTAATATTAGCGTGCGAGCTAATGCAACACGACGTTTCATACCACCTGATAATTCCGAAGGCATTAAATCTATTGAGTTTGCTAACCCAACACTTTCTAGAGCTTCAATGACCATGGTTTCAGTATCTATATGTTCACCAAATTTTTTGGTATGACGACGTAAGGGAAATTCTAAATTTTCTCGCACAGTCATGGAGTCGTACAAAGCACTTCCTTGAAACAGAAACCCAATATCTGCTCGCAATATATCTAGGGCTTCTTGGTTAAGTTTAGTAATGTCATTGTACATTACCGAAATAGTGCCACTATCTGCTTCCATTAACCCAACCAAGCATTTTATCATGACAGATTTTCCTGAACCAGATTTACCCATAATAACCAAGTTTTCACCCTGAAATAACTGCATGTTAAATCCGTTTAGCACATGGTTGTCGCCAAAGCTTTTATGCAAATTTTTAATTTCAAGAACAATATCTCGATTTGTTATGTTGTTTGGTGCTGTCATAAGTCATAAAAAATATCGGTTACAAAAACTGCTATAAAGTCAATAATAAAGAGCAATAATGATGTAAATACAACTGCTGAATTTGCTGCTTTACCGACACCTTCGGTTCCTTTTTCGCAATTATAACCTTTAAAGCAGCCAACGATACCTATGGCTAATCCAAAAAAGAAGGATTTAATGGTTGCTGGAATAATATCGCCAAACTCTAAAGCATCAAATACTTGATTAAAATAAAGCATGAACGATACATTGCCTTTGACGTTCTCAACTAAATAAGAGCCAAATATGGCAATAACATCGCCAATAATGACCAATAAAGGGAGCATTAACGTTACAGCCAAAACACGTGTAACCACCAAATACTTAAAAGGATTTGTTCCTGAAACTTCCATAGCATCAATTTGTTCGGTAACTCGCATAGAACCTAACTCGGCACCAATACCTGAGCCAATTCTACCTGCGCAAACCAATGCGGTAATTATAGGGCCAATTTCTCTTACAATTGAAATACTTACCATAGATGGCATCCATGATACAGCACCAAATTCCATTAATGTAGGTCTAGTTTGTAAGGTAAGCACGAGCCCAATAATAAACCCTGTTATAGCAACCAATAATAAGGAACGGTTGCCCATATTGTAGCATTGGTGCAATAATTCTTTAAACTCAAAAGGTCTTTTAAATGCTTCTCTAAAAAATCGTGATGTGAAATATGACAGTTCTCCAATTTCTATTAAGAAAGATTTTAACTGTGTTTTTATATTATTGAAGCTTGCCATGCTGAATTTGTAACAATCAGTATCAAATTTATTGCAAATGGATGATGAATAAAATGATATAAATCATGTCAAAAGCATGGATAAAAACCAATTTTAATTTCGAAAGAAAAAAGTCATTTAAACTGATAATTGTCATTGTCAGCTTTAAGATTTATTTAGACATTTAACATCATCATAAAATTTATAATCATGAAAAACAAAGAAGATAATCAATTTATAGATAAAGTAATTGGAGCGCTTAGAAAGACAGCCACTGAATTAGAAGAATTTCGAGTGCAAGCTGCTTTAGGAAAAGCTGAAGCTCAAGATAAGTATGAAGAGATTAAGAAGAAATTCAACCTTTTTATACATGAGAGTGAGCATAAAGTAAAAGGTGCTAAAGAGAAAATTGATGATCTCAATACCAAGTTTGATGAACTACGTGTGCAATTAGCATTAGGTAAAGCAGAGACTAAAGAGGTTTTTCAAAAACAAAAAAAAGAGTTACTTTCAACCTTACATGATATTGAAGTAAAAATAAAAACAAATGAAACACTCAATAGAATATACGCTTTAACTTTAATTGAAATTGAACAATTTAAAATTCAATTGGAAATTTTAGAACAGAAGTTTAACAAAGAGAAGGATGAAGCTAAAGACACTTTTGAAAAAGGAAAAAAAGACTTCAATGCGTTTATAGATAAGATTAAAGAGAAGTATGGAAAAAAGAAAGAAGAAGAAACAAAACTAGAACATTTTCAAAATGAAATTTCCGAAGCGTTTCATCATTTCAAAAAAGCATTTTCTAAACCATAACCTTTAAGGTTCAGATAAAAAAGGCACACTTTTTAGTGTGCCTTTTTGTATTTAAAAAACGTATTGTATTATTAGAATAAACTAATAATCATAATCTCCTTTTTTGATATTGTTTAGCATCCCAAATCCTAAAATTACAGCTAAGGCAAAACTAGTCATGCCTAAAACAGAAATACCATTCCAAAGTGTGCCAATCTCAAAAATTATAAATAAAGACGCACCAATTATTAAAGCTACCATAATAAAAGCAGCAATTAGCTGTTTTGTAATTCTTTGTAGTGTATGTACCATTGGATCAATACCTCTATGTGTTAAATCTACTTTAACCTGTCCTGAATTAATTTTACGTATGGCATTTTTTAAATCTGATGGAAATTCTTCCATATAATCTGTGATTTCTAAAATAGAATTCGCAACTTTTTTGCCCATTTTTAAAGGGTTAAACTTTTCAGCAACACTTTTCCTAAGGTAGGGTTTTACAATTTCAAATTGTTCCAATGTTGGATCTAGTTTACTAATAACACCTTCAAGGGTTACTAAAGACCTTGCAAAAAGGAAAAAATATGTTGGTACTTTTAAGCCATGTGCTATTATGATATCTTTTAAATCTAACAGAATTGTACTCATTTCATTTTCATGAATTTCCCTTACATAATACTTTTCTACAAATTCGTTAATATCATACTCCAAATCCCTCATGTTTTCAATAGAAACGTCATTAGATAGTTGTTGTAAGGTTTTGATGATGTTTTTTACATCTTTATTGGTGATGGCAATAAATAATTTTCCAAAAACAGCAATATCTCTTGGCAGCATACTTCCCATCATGCCAAAGTCTAAGTAACATATATGGTTGTTTGGAAGTACTAATAAGTTACCAGGATGCGGATCGGCATGAAAAAAGCCATACTCAAAAATTTGCTTAAAATAACTTATAGCAAGCCTTTTGGCAATAATTTTAGTATCAATGTTTTTAGCTTTTAAAGCATCAATTTGGTTTATTTTAATTCCTGAAATAAACTCTAAAGCCAAAATTTTTGTAGTTGTAAGCGAAGGATATACTTTTGGAGCTTCTGCAAATTGGTCTAATGATGTATCATTCTCCAAGTTGTTGTAAAATCTTTGTACGTTAATAGATTCGTGTATAAAATCAATTTCCTTTAAAATGGAATCTTCAAAGTTTTTAACAAGCCCAACAGGATCAAAACTTTTTAAAGACGGCATTCTTCGTTCTAATATTTCGGCAATTCTGTACATTGCTTTAATGTCTTCAGCTATAATTTCTTGAATACCTGATCGTTGAATTTTTAGAGCCACTCGTTTTCCTGTGTGTAAAGTAACTCTATGTACTTGAGCTATGGAGGCCGATGCAAAGGGAGTTGGCTCAAACCAAGCAAATAAGTTTTCTACTTTGTCTTTTAGCTCTGTCTCAACAATGTGTTTGGCTACATCTTCAGGCATTGGTGGTACATTGTCGTGAAGTTTTTCTAATTCTATAGCTAAATCTAAAGGAATTAAATCTGGTCTGTTGCTTAAAATTTGTCCAAACTTTACAAACGTAGGCCCTAATTCCTCACAAACTAATCTCATTTTTGCCCATTTACTATATTCTGTGGCTTTTTTTCTGGAGGATTTAGGTATGATTTTTTGTAAAAAAGTATATTCTTTGCTCTCTTCCAGATAATCTACCAAATCTTCAAAACCATATTTAATGAGGACTTTTAGTATTTGGTTGTATCTAGAGATTGACCTAAAGTTCTTTCCAATTCCTGATATTATTCCCATTATTTTATGCTTCCAGTTTGTTTAGTCTTGCTTCTAAAAGCGCTACTGTAGCGTCTAATTTTTCTAGCTTTTCATTGAGTGCTTTAATTTCGTCTAAATGCGCCACATTTATTTTTTTGTAGAACTTAACTACCAATTCTTCAACTTTTTCATTAAGTTCTTCTTTAAGTTCATGAGTTTTCAAGATTATTTTATCTACAAACTCTAGCTCATTTCCATTTTCGTCCAATTGAGATTCAGATACTATTTTATTGATATTATCTTTTCCTTTTTCAGAAAGCTCACTTATTTTGTCAAGAAATTGTGTGTCTCTAGCTATATAATAAAGACTAGAACTCAACGTAAGTAGCTCTAAAATGGTTTTGGTTTTCATAATCACATATTTAATTTAAACTACGATTAAAAGTATTAATAAACACAATGTTTTAATATGATATTAATCATATATGAAAACTTATTAAAGCTTTAATTTTGATTTTAGGATTATTAAATTTAAGTAAGATGAAGACAATTTCAATAAAAGAAGTAATGACTAAAAACGTAGTTTGTGTTAATCCAGAACAACAACTTTTGGATGTGAAACATATTTATGAGAAAGATAAATTTCACCACCATATTCCGGTTGAAGAAAATGGTAAATTAGTTGGTATGGTTAGTTTAATAGACTTTATGTATAATATTTCTGGAGCTGGAATAAGTGATGAAAACGCTGTGTATAAAGAAAGGAAAGTAAAAGATATCATGACACAAAAACCATTTTATTTAACCACAAAGGCAACTATTGAAGATGTTTCAAAAGCATTATCAAAAGGTAATTACCATGCTGTTCCAGTACTGGAAAACGATAGAATAGTAGGTATAGTTTCTACAGCGGACCTTATCAAGTATTTTCTTAAAAATGCCTTGTAATATTTGGTTCTAGTGTAAATAATTTACGGTGCTGATATTTATCATTTCAATTCGTTTTTGCTTTTTTTATTTTGGTTAAACAATAAATGAAGTTATGAGAACTACAGTACATATACAAAATCTAAGATCTTGTGGCTGTGAAACCACAATAATCAATAAGCTTTCGGCATTAAAAAATATTTCAGAAGTTGTTGTAGACCAAGAAGCAGAAAGTGTAACATTTAATTTTCATACCAAACATGATTTTGAAAGAGCCAAAGATGTTCTTTCCATGATTGGTTATCCTATTATCGGAACCGAAAACAAATTAGAAATTTAAAAAAGGTGTATAATCAATAGTTTGGTTTAAAAACATCTTGAATCATAATAATTAAATTAACAACTTGTTAAATGAATAAACTAATAGTAATTAAATACGCTTTTGCGTCATTACTGTTTGCTGTTTCTGTAAATTCATCGGAAAAGAGCAGGGATTATTCAAAATTTGCTAATAATTTAAAACAGGTTTGCTTCCAAGATTCTTTACCCAATTTAATTACAATAAATAAGGTTATAACTATTGAAAATTACTTTCAATATTTAGATTCCTTGGTAAATAAATATGACTCATTAACGTCTTATAAATTAACGGAGCATTTACTGGTAAGAGCAAATCCATGGATTATAGATACACTCCAAAATACAGATTATTATAGAAGAATTGCTAAAGATTCTTTTGTATATAACCAAAAAAAGATGGTGGTATTGACAAAAGGAGCAACCTTGATTGTTCCAGACTCTATCACAGCTAATAAAATTCAGAATTCGTTTAATAACACATTAATAGATGTTAATATTCCGGAGTTTAAACTACGTATTTATGAGGCATCTACTAAGCTTTACGAGTTTCCTGTAAGAGTTGGCAGGGATGAAAAAGTTTATCTTGAAATGTCTGGAAGGGTTCAAGATTTAAAAACCAAAACAGGCGAAGGCCGCATTGTAAAACATGTTCGCAATCCAAGGTATTTTAATCCTGTAAACAACCATGAATATTTTGTGACCAAGAGAGACGATAATAGAGTAACAAAACTACCTCAAATCCCTTTTATAGAAACAGAAATTAATGGCATTAGAAACGGCCAGTTAATACATCCAACTACAAATGCAGCTACCTTGGGCAAAGTGTATTCCAATGGTTGTATTGGCACCAATGAGGCTGATGCTTGGGTTATTTATTATTATGCGCCTATTGAGACTAAAATAAAAATCAGGTACGATTTAAACGTGGTTGATGCATCTGGTGATAGTATTGTGTTAAAAGATATTTATAATAAAAAGCAGAAGTGATTGTCCTGTTTACGTTGTTAGTTCATTTTCCGTTTCTTTACCTTCGTTCCAGCAATCTAGGTTGTAAATGGTGGTTTCGGCAATATTTGTTAATGCCTCTTCGGTTAAAAAAGCATGATGCCCAGTAATTAGCACATTAGGCATTGCATTTAATTTAATGAGTAAGTCATCATCAGGGATATTTTGAGAAAAATCATTAAAGAAAATCTCACTTTCATTTTCGTAAACATCTATTCCTAAGGCGCTTATTTTTCCGTTTTTCAATCCATCAATCACATGTTCTGTATTTATAATAGCACCTCTTGCTGTATTTATTATAATGACGCCATCTTTCATTTTAGATATTAAATCTTCATCAATTAACTGGTGAGTTTCACTATTTAAAGGAACATGAAAAGAAATGATATCGCTTTGCTTACATAAATCTTTTAAAGTTGTGTATTTTAAGTTGAACTTGTTTACCAAGCCTGCATTTTCATTAATATCGTAACCCAACAAGCTACAACCAAAGCCATGCATTATTTTGGTCATAACTGAGCCTATTTTTCCAGTACCAATAATGCCAACAGTTTTATTTTGTAAATCTTGACCAATAAGATCGTTTACATCAAAGTTGAATAACTTTACACGACGATTAGATTCTATTATTTTTCTATTAAGAGTCAATAGTAAGCAGACAGCATGTTCTGCGATTGCATTGGGAGAGTATTCAGGAACATTGGCTACTCTAATATTTAATCTTTTAGCTGCTCTTAAATTTACATTATCATATCCAACAGAACGAAGTGTTATGTGTTTTACACCTAAATCTTTAAGTTTTTCAATAGTTATAAAACTAGCCTCATCACCTGAAAATATAGAAATACTATCAAAACCAACAGCTTTTATGGCGGTTTTAGAGGATAGCGATTCTTTAATAAAACTAAGTTTATGTTTTCTGTTATTTGCCTTTTCTAAATAAGGAATTTCAAAGTCTTTGGCACTGTAAATGAGTACTTTCATGATAATTGGTTGTAAGAATACGAATTGTATAAATTTATCTAGAAACTATTTGATAGCAAATGATATTTATCAGGATTGAATTAAAAAAGAAAGCCTTGAAAATATCTCTATTTAAAAGGTTTTGGTAGAAATTGAATGAATTTTAGAGCAGAGTTGCAGCATGTATTTGCTTTAGATTTTCATATACATGGCCATTGCAGCCATCATCATACCAAACTAATCGTAAAAAATTTGTGATAACATATTATATTTTTAAATTTATTTATTCTCTAATTCTAATTGCTTCGCTTTGTTTTCTATTAGTGCAATTAAAGAGCTTTTGTTTACATCACTTAAAAAACTACAGGTAATTAATTCTTGCCATTGCTGCATGCCTTTTTCTATACGATTCCATAGGTTTTCAATAGCTTTTGCGGGTATTTGTGCTTTGGCCATGGCTTCGTTAAAATCTAGACGCTTTATTTTTCGCTTTTTACCGTTAAGGTTTAGTGCTAATTCTTCTTGGTCTTCTGGAATTAATAATTTAACCGCTACCATGTCATAGGCTGGTGCCAATGCATAGTGTTTACTGTCTTTTGCAATGAGTGAAAAGTTTTTTAAATGCATATCGTTATTTCCAATAAGGAAAGAAACAATAACTTGCTCATAAAATTTTACGGCATCCAGTAATGGGTTTTGGGCATAGGTTATTATGCCTTTTGCAATTTGCTCGTATGATCCACGGTATTTATGTTCTGTGAGTCGCTCTGTGAATTGACAAGCATCTTCCATAGGGTACTTTTCGTTATTTGCAGTACGATCTATACGTTTGGTTAAATAGGCTAAAGCACCATCTTTTAATGGGATTAACAAAAAGGGCACTGTTGCTATACCACAAGCTTGTGCCAATAACATGGATAGCGCCTCAATTTCTGTTATCTGTGGATACAAATGAAATGGTGGTTTTAAAATATACCTGCCATTTAATTCACCTACAATGGTTAACCTATTTTGAGCATTTTCATGAGTGAACCCTAATGATAATTTTGGCTGTACACCAGTAACGATGATTCGCTGTGCTACGTTTTCTTTTGCCAAGGCTTCTATTTGAGACAACTCGTACTCTAATTGTAGTACAGGCGTGTCTTCTTGCCAAAAAGCTGTTAGGCAGTTTTGATGGTAATTTGTTTCACCATCCTCTAGTTTTTTATGACATGCTAAACAATAGTTCATACTTTCTCTATAATGCTAATATTGCCAATACAATCTCTACAGGTGGTTAATAATAAGCCCATGCGATCTCTTGGATTTATTTTCCAATTTTTATGTGCGATGTCTAATAACCAACCTTCTGGAATTAAACCATCGAAGAAAGGAAACAGGTATTCGGCACTAAACGGTTCTTCTTGTAATGGTAAGGTTAAACTGACTGCCAATGTGCTTTCATTTTCTAGGTATGCTTTGTCATACTTGAAATGATAACCATTTTCGTCTTCGGTTAATATACCAGCCAAGGTTTTATTTACCCAGATTTCTCCTTGTCTCATCGCTTATAGGTGTTGGTGTTAATGTGTGCCCAAAAAATAATAGAACCTGATTTACTTTATCGGTCATTACATTTGGTTTTCCCTGTTCGAGTTCGCGTACAAAACGCAAGCCTACACCTGTAAAGTCAGATAACTCAACTTGTGTTAGATTTGCTTTTTTACGTCTATCCCTTACAAATTGGGCTATTGTATTTTCTCTATCCCATTCCATTTTATTATACCTTTAAGGGTACAATATAGTGATTTATTTTATAATTATACCTTAAAGGGTGTAAAT
>JAGQYS010000022.1 GCA_020435965.1 Flavobacteriaceae bacterium
GAAATACAAAAGAATTCTTTTAAAATTATCTGGTGAAGCACTAATGGGAAACAGGCAATATGGAATTGATCCAGAACGTTTGTCTGAATATGCTCAAGATATTAAAACAATAACCGATTTAGGAGTTGAAGTAGCCATTGTTATTGGAGGAGGCAATATTTTTAGAGGTGTTGCAGGTGCTAGTAAAGGTATGGATCGTGTACAAGGCGATTATATGGGAATGCTTGCAACCGTTATTAATGGTTTAGCCTTACAAAGTGCTCTTGAAAATGCAAAAGTACCAACAAGACTTCAATCTGCTATAAAAATTAATGAAGTTGCAGAACCCTTTATAAGACGAAGGGCAATGCGTCATTTGGAAAAAGGTCGTGTTGTTATTTTTGGAGGAGGCACTGGTAACCCTTATTTTACAACAGATTCAGCCGCGGTTTTAAGAGCAATAGAAATTGAAGCAGACGTCATTTTAAAAGGAACTCGTGTAGATGGTATTTACACAGCAGATCCCGAAAAGGACTCAGCCGCCATAAAATTTGATTATATTAGCTTTGATGATGTTCTTAAAAAAGGTTTGAAAGTTATGGATACAACTGCTTTTACATTAAGCCAAGAAAACAATTTGCCTATTATTGTTTTTGATATGAACAAAAAAGGAAATTTATTAAAAGTAGTTTCAGGAGAAAATATTGGTACAACCGTTAATTTATAGTTTGGTTCAATTTTTGTCAAAACAGATTAAGAATAAATAATACATTTAAAATGAACGAAGAATTGCAATTTATTTTAGATACTGCAAAAGAAGCAATGGATGCTGCCTTAAAGCATCTAGAAAAACAATTTGTAAATATTAGAGCTGGTAAAGCGAGTCCTGCAATGCTTGGAAGTGTTATGGTAGATTATTATGGATCTCAAACACCTCTTGGCCAAGTGGCCAATGTAAACACACCTGATGGCAGAACTATTACTGTGGCTCCTTGGGAGAAAAGTATGCTACAAGAAATAGAACGCGCTATAATGATAGCTAATCTTGGTTTTAATCCAATGAATAATGGTGAAACCATTATTATTAATGTTCCACCATTAACCGAAGAACGCAGACGTAATTTAGCAAAACAAGCAAAAGCTGAAGCTGAAGATGCTAAAATTGGTATTCGTAATGCTAGAAAAGATGCCAATAATGAAATAAAGAAGTTAGAAGAAATATCTGAAGATTTACAAAAAAATGCTGAAGTGGATGTTCAGGAAATGACAGACAACTATGTTAAAAAAGTTGATGCCATCTTCCTAGTTAAGGAAAAAGAAATTATGACAGTATAAAAAAGAGCGACACTAAAGTCGCTTTTTTTGTGTTACATATATACGCATCTTAAATTTATGAAATACTGTCTGTCTTTATTATTGTTCTTTCTTCTTACATTCAATAATCAAGCACAATCTGAAGCGCAAACAGATTCAATACCTAAATCATTTTTTTCAAAAGCACTGGAAAGTGGTTATGTAGAAACAAAATATTTTGATTTTGACTTAAGGTATTTAATAAAATACAACCAATATGAAGGTTTCAGGACTGGACTAGGCGGTATTACAAATTCAAATCTATCAGAAATACTCCGTATTGAAGGCTATACAGTTTACGGCTTTCTAGATGATGAATTTAAATACAGTATAGGAACAGGAGTTCGCTTAGCAAAAAAAACCAATACTTGGCTTAATCTTAATTACACTGATGATTTACAAGAAACAGGAAGTTCAAATTTCTTAACAGATCAACGCTTTTTTCAACTTTTTGAACCAAGGCTCATTAATATTGAAACATTTCACAAACACACTACAAAAGCCTTGTCTATTGAGCATCAATTTGCGCCAGAAATATTGACCGAAACTCAATTTGCAATCAGCAATATTGAACCAAAATACAAGTACACTTATAATCATGAAGTCTTAGGTAGCTTTGAGAACTTCAAATTAAGTTTGCTAACCATTTCAGCTCAATTAAGCCCATTTAGTAAATTCGAGCACTCTCCAGCCGGAATTGTTGAAACAAAAACTGGATTCCCTAAGTTCAGTATTCAGTACACAAGGAGTTTTGCCGACATTTTAAAAAGCGATTTCAGATTTTCAAAGTTAGATTTTAGAACCATTCAACAGTTTAAACACCAAAAAAAGGCACTTACAGAGTTTGTTTTTACAGGTGGTTTGGCTAATGGTGATATTCCAATAACACACACCTATCATGCCTATCCAAACAATGTTAGCAAAGAAACTATTTTACAACGCTTTTCAGTTGCTGGAACCAATAGCTTTGAAACCATGTATTTTAACGAATTTTACTCAGATAAGTTTGCAACACTTCAGATGAAACATAAATTGAGTCCTTTAAACATTTCTCCTTGGTTAAAACCTGAACTTGTGCTTATTTATCGATATGCTGTTGGAAGTATGGACCATATAAATAGACATGAAAATATAAGTTTTAGCACTTTAGAAAAAGGATTTTCTGAAGCAGGGTTAGAAATCAATAAGTTGTTTTTTGGCTTTGGTTTAAGTTTTGCCTACAGACATGGAGCTTATCATCTTCCAAGGTTTGATGATAATTTAGCGTTAAAATTCACTTTTAATTTAAATCTCAAGTGATAAGAGATTTAGGCTCGTTATCCACCATTTTTACTAACTAATTACATACCTTTGCACCTCAAAATTTGCTATGGCTAAATTGTTCTCAGTCGGCTTTTGGGAAACTATCGCTAGATTGATTCTACGCAATAGAATAGGCATTATCATTGTCGTATTAATCGCTACATTCCTTTTTGGAATGCAATGGGATAAAATGCGTTTTACATATACCGAAGCAAATTTATTGCCTGATGACCACGAAGTAAATATTGATTACAACACTTTTCTTGAAACCTTTGGCGATGAAGGTAATCTAATTGTAATTGGAATTAAAGACAGCTCGCTCTTTACAGTTGAAAACCTAAACGCATGGAATAAGCTTTCTAGTGAATTCAAAAATTTCAAAGAAGTTGAAACTATCGTGTCTATAAAAGACCTTCAAAAACTAGTAAAAAATAATGAGACGCAACAATTTGATTTAATCCCTTTCATTAAAGATTCTATTCGTGCCAAAGATGAAATTTCAACATTACAAAACGAATTGTTTGAGCAATACCCTTTTTATGATAATTTCCTGTTCAACAAAAACAGCAAAGCTGTAAGGTCTGCCATCTATTTAAACAAAAAAATCGTCAATACACCTGCTCGGAAAGATTTTATTACAGATGTTTTAATACCAAAAATTGAAGCCTTTGAAGCTGCAACCAATTTAAATGTTCGCATATCTGGAATGCCTTATATACGTACTTTAAATTCCCAAAACATCATTGATGAAATTGGCAAATTTATCATCGCGGCACTCGGAGTCACTTCGTTAATATTTTTCTTCTTTTTCAGATCTTGGAGAGCCACATTTATTTCAATGGTTGTGGTACTTATTGGAGTGATGTGGACCTTTGGAATTATTGGACTTTTAGAGTATGAAATAACTGTACTAACAGCTTTAATTCCCCCTTTAATTATTGTTATTGGGATTCCAAATTGTATTTTCCTCATCAATAAATATCAACACGAAGTCAATAAACACGGAAACAAGGCAAAATCTTTGCAACGTGTCATTACAAAAGTCGGAAATGCAACTTTAATGACCAATATTACTACAGCATCAGGGTTTGCAACATTTATTATTACAGAAAGCACCTTGTTAAAAGAATTTGGAATTGTTGCCTCTTTAAGCATTCTAGCCATTTTTATGTTGTGTTTGCTTATCATTCCCATTATTTACAGTTATCTGCCAATGCCTAAGGACAGACATCTAGAACATTTGAATAAGCGTTGGATAAACACATTTGTAAATTGGATGGAGCGTATGGTACGTTACAGAAAAATTACCATCTATGTCACAGCATTAATTCTACTTATAGCTAGTATAATAGGGATTTATCAAATAAAAATTTCTGGTAGTTTAATTGATGACATGCCAAGAAAAGCTGAGTTTTTTAAAGACATCAAGTTTTTTGAAAATGAGTTTAATGGTGTAATGCCTTTAGAGATTATGGTTGATACCAAACGCAAAAAAGGTGTCATGAAATTATCAAACCTTAAACGAATGGATGAGCTTGAAGAACTCATCACAGAAACACCTCAGTTATCAAAACCTATTTCTGTTGTAAGTTTGGTTAAATATTCCAAACAGGCTTATTACAATGGCAATCCAAAATATTACCAACTCCCTGCATCACAAGAAAATAACTTCATCCTTTCATATGCCAAAAACTCATCACAAGATGTCGATTTACTGAAGAATTTTGTTGATTCCACAGGTCAGTACGCTCGTATTACAACTTTTATGAAAGACATTGGCACAGACAAAATGGAACGCATTGAAGAAAACTTACGTGAAAAAATTGATAAAGTTTTTCCAGCCGAAAATTACAACGTCACATTAACTGGAAAAGCATATTTATTTCAAAAAGGAACTTACTTTTTAGTAAACAACCTTATTCTCTCATTATCATTAGCTATTGTACTGATATCGTTATTTATGGCATACATGTTTCGTTCGTTCAGAATGATTATTGTATCGTTAATTCCTAACCTTTTACCACTTTTAATTACAGCAGGCTTAATGGGTTATTTGGGTGTCCCAATAAAACCATCTACCATATTGGTGTTTAGTATTGCCTTTGGTATTTCTGTTGATGATACCATTCACTTTTTGGCAAAATACAGACAAGAATTACAAGCCAACCACTGGAAAATCAGAAAATCGGTTTATGCCGCATTAAGAGAAACTGGAGTGAGTATGTTTTACACATCAATAGTGCTGTTCTTTGGATTTTCAGTATTTATCATCTCAAGTTTTGGAGGAACAGTAGCCTTAGGTGCTTTAGTTTCTGTCACACTTTTATTTGCCATGTTGGCCAATTTATTATTGTTACCTTCACTGCTTTTATCTTTAGAAAGAAGCATTGCCAATAAAGAAGTTTTAAAAGAACCAAACTTTAAAATCATACCAGAAGAAGATAAAAATGGCGATAGATAATTTAGTTGAAACAATTATCTTTGCACCTTAAAAAGTAAACCAAATGACGTCGAAAACAGTTGCCGAATTACTTTCGGAAAAACATACACAAATAGACATTGAAGTAAAAGGTTGGGTAAGAACCTTTAGAGCAAATCGTTTTATTGCTTTAAATGATGGATCGACCATTAATAATATTCAGTGTGTTGTTGACTTTGAAAATTTTGAAGAAGCTACTTTAAAACGCATCACAACAGGAGCTGCAGTTCATATTAATGGAACTTTGGTTGAAAGCCAAGGCAAAGGTCAAAGCGTTGAAATTCAAGTTAATTCAATTGAAATTTTAGGCGATTCTGATCCGGAAACTTATCCTATTCAACCCAAAAAACATTCTTTTGAGTTCCTTCGTGAAAATGCACATTTACGTACCAGAACAAATACATTTAGTGCTGTAATGCGTTTACGTTCGTCATTATCATTTGCTATACATAAGTATTTTAATGAGAATGGTTTTTATTATATGCACACTCCAATTATCACAGGAAGTGACGCTGAAGGCGCTGGAGAAATGTTTAGAGTAAGTGCTTTAGATGCTAAAAACCCTCCTCTTAAAGATGATGGAACTGTAGATTATTCTAAAGATTTCTTCGGAAAAGAAACCAACTTGACGGTTTCTGGGCAATTGGAAGCAGAAACTTATGCCATGTCACTTGGTAAGGTGTACACGTTTGGACCAACGTTTAGAGCAGAAAATTCAAATACATCTAGGCACTTAGCTGAATTTTGGATGATTGAACCTGAAGTTGCCTTTATGGACATTCATGGTAACATGGACTTGGCTGAAGATTTTATGAAATCTGTTATTGGTTATGTACTGGAAAACAATAAAGAAGATTTAGAATTTTTAGAGCAGCGTTTAATTCAAGAAGACAAATCAAAACCACAAGCAGAACGTAATGAAATGACATTGACGGAAAAATTGCGTTTTGTGGTTGATAATAATTTTAAGCGTGTCACTTATACTGAAGCTATTGATATTTTAAGAAATAGCAAGCCTAACAAGAAAAAGAAATTCAATTACATTATTGAAGAATGGGGAGCCGATTTGCAAAGTGAACACGAACGTTTTCTAGTTGAAAAACATTTTAACTGTCCTGTAATATTATATGATTATCCAGCAAACATTAAAGCATTTTATATGCGTTTAAATGAAGATGGTAAAACCGTTCGCGCCATGGACATCTTATTCCCTGGAATTGGTGAAATTGTTGGTGGAAGTCAACGTGAAGAACGATTGGATGTGTTAAAACAAAAAATGGCAGCCCTTGATATTCCTGAAGAAGAATTGTGGTGGTACTTAGACCTCAGAAAATATGGTACAGCAGTACATTCAGGTTTTGGTTTAGGTTTTGAGCGCTTAGTTATGTTTGCAACTGGCATGACAAACATTAGAGATGTAATTCCTTATCCAAGAACACCTCAAAATGCAGAATTTTAATTAATTCTATACAAAGAAAATAATAAATAAAACAATCTTCGTTTCTAACTAATGTAGATTGTTTTTTTTATTTTTATAAAAACCCAAATTACGACAATGCTTAAACAGTATTTACAGTTTAAATTATCTCAAAAGTTATCACCTCAACAAATACAATTGATGAAGCTGATACAATTACCTACGCAAGCTTTTGAGCAACGACTAAAACAAGAATTAGAGGAAAATCCAGCTCTTGAAAGTGGTAAAGAAACCTCAGATGAATTTGATGATGATTTTGATAACAGTGAAGACTTTAATGACAATGACTCTATAAATGCAGACGATATTAATGTTGATGAATACTTAAGCGATGACGAAATTCCCGACTATAGGATGCAAGCCAATAACTATAGTGCAGATGACGACGATAAAAGTGTACCTTATGCTTCAGGAATATCATTTACTCAACACTTAACCAATCAATTAAGTACCTTTAGATTAGATGAAGATGAAGAGCAAATTGCCGAGTTTTTAGTTGGTAGTGTAGATGAAAGTGGCTATATACGTCGTTCATTAAGCGATATTATGGATGATCTTGCTTTCACTCAAAATGTGTACACTGACGAGAAAAAAATTGAAAGTGTGCTTAAAATCGTGCATCAATTGGATCCTGCTGGAGTTGGAGCAAGAAATTTACAAGAATGTTTATTGATTCAATTACATAGAAAGCCTCAAAATCCGAATGTAGAATTAGCAACAGCAATTATTGAAAAAGCTTTTGAGCAATTCACTAAAAAGCATTATCAAAAATTACTTCAAAAATTTGATGTGACTGAAGTTCAGCTAAAAGATGCCATTCTTGAAATTGAACGACTAAATCCAAAACCAGGAAGTTCTTATGCTGGAAATACAAGAGTGGTTGAACATGTTGTTCCGGATTTCACTATCAAAATTGTTGATGGTGAATTAAACCTAACATTAAACGGAAGAAATGCTCCTGAGCTTCATGTTTCAAGAGAATACAATAACATGCTTAAAGGTTATAAAGAATCTAAAGACAAATCCAAATCACAAAAAGACGCTGTTATTTTCATCAAACAAAAATTAGATGCGGCTAAGTGGTTTATTGATGCTATAAAACAACGTCAACAAACTTTGTTTGTTACCATGAGTGCGATTATGCATTATCAAGAAGAGTATTTTTTAACAGGTGATGAGCGCAAGTTAAAACCCATGATCTTAAAGGATATTGCTGATGAAATTGAAATGGATGTGTCTACAATTTCAAGAGTTGCTAATAGTAAATATGTTGACACGCCTTATGGTACAAAATTGATTAAAAAATTCTTTAGTGAATCGATGACCAACGACCAAGGTGAAGAAGTTTCCACACGTGAAATAAAGAAAATTTTGGAAACAGTTATCGCAGAAGAAAACAAGAAAAAGCCATTAACTGACGAAAAATTAGCTAAAATACTTAAAGACAAAGGGTATCCTATTGCAAGGCGTACTATTGCAAAATATAGAGAACAACTTGATTTACCAGTTGCTCGCTTACGAAAACAAATCTAGTTTGAGCAATTTGTTAAAAAGCATATCGTACATTTTTCATCCTTTATTGATGCCGTTTGTTGGCGCCCTTTTTTATTTTTCTAAAGCGCCTAGATATATACCAATGCCGTTTATTGAGGCTAAGTTGTTCGCCTTAGCTTTGTTCACGATCATTTTACCCATTCTATTATATTATCTGCTTAAAACAACTCGCCAAGTAAGCTCTGTACATTTAAGCAGCACTAAAGAGCGTATTATCCCCTTGATTTTGAATGCAATTATTGTATTGTTAATTACGCAACGTATAGTGACAGTAAATGAACTAACAGAACTTTACTTCTTCTTTATTGGCATTTTACTTTCTACCATGGCATGCTTAATATTAGCTATTTTAAAATTTAAAGCTAGTATTCATATGATTGGAGCAGGTGGTATCCTTATGTTTTTTATAGCTTTAAGCATTCACTTCAGTATAAATATTATAGGAACTATTGCGTTATTCTTTATTATTTCTGGAGCTATCGCAACTTCTAGGCTACACATGAAAGCTCACACAAACATAGAGTTAATTATAGGTTTTTTTGTTGGGCTTTTGCCGCAACTTATTCTTCTGAATTATTGGTTATAAGATATAGAAAATTAAACCTGCTTCAATAGTTTTCAATTCTATAGATTGGCTTTCTAGATGTTGATCTTTAAAAATAGTGCCAAGCGCATAGTAGATATGAATGTTCCAACTATCATAACCAAGACTTAGTGTAGCTCCATATTGAAACCTATTAATTGCATCATTGATGCTTATTTTATAAGACTCATCAGTTCCGACAAATTTTGCTCTAGATGAGAATACATAGCCTATCTTAAAACCTGAATATATTCGCCAAAATTTATAATCAGTTGCTGTTGAAGTTCGCCACCTAAATTCGAATGGTATTTCAAACTGGTACAAATCAAATTTGTTTTTATCAAAATTACCACTACTTAAAACCTCATATTCAAATTGGCTATTGGTTTCTGATATTTTCATGTTTTGATTGAATGAATTTGTAGACAATCCAAATCCTAATCCAAGTGCAAGGTTCCTTTCTTCATTAATAGGAAAATCTCTTATGAAGCCTAAACGAAAGCTCCCTGAAAAACCATTTTGCGACATATTACGCAACTTATTATCTATAACATTATATGTAATACTAAAATAAATTTGGTCTTCTCTATATAAGGAATCAACAGTTTTATTTACCTCATTAGGTTGTGCAATCAAAGATTGCACACTTATTAATATAGTAAAAACCAATAATATATTTTTCATATAATTATATCTATAATATTGATAAATAATAAACCTACTAAAAATCGTAAAATTAAAAAAGGCATTCAAATAAATGAATGCCTTTTTTTTATCTAATAAATTTAAGCTTTAATTTTTCTTGTTTTTAGAAACATCACCTTGTATGGCAGCATAATTTATTTTTAAGGCATTCACTTTTCTAAGCTCTTGCTTTATATCACCAACCAATCCCATGTTTGCGTCTTTATCAACTTTCAATGATGTTGTTAAAAAAGGCACTAGTTCTTCTCTTTTTGATGCTCTTTCAGCAGCAATGAATGCTGCTATTTCACTTACATCTGCAAATTTATCATTCAATTGTATTCTTGCTTCAGTCCCATATTGTGATTGGTAATTTGCGCTAGGCTTTCCGGCGTAAATATACATTACCAAGTCTTTCTTCTCTAATTTTTCAATTTGATCCGCACTTGGCAATTTATTCTCAATCAATAAAGTATTTTCTCTCATTACAGTTGCCACCATAAAAAAGAACAGTAACATGAAAACAATATCTGGTAATGATGCTGTGTTTACAGCAGGCAAATCGCCACCTTTTTTCTTTTTAAATTTAGACATAGTTTATATGTTTTTAATTCTATTGTTCTTGAACTTCTGAAAGTTTTTGAGGATACTCAACTTTAATTTGCTCAATCACCTCAGCAAGCTTTTCTTTATTACCGCTCCATTTTACGTCTTTATAGTTGTTTTGCATTTCTATAAAGTTCATATCTCTAAATCCTTTTTGAGGGCCTAGCTCTAGAGCTCGTCTATTTCTTAATACATTGTAAGCGCCAACCAATTCATTTTGAACAGATATATATTGTGCATAAGATGTTTCACGTTCGTTTTTTAAAGAGATAATTGCTTTATCAGGATTATCTGAAGAACTTGGGTTTTTTGCTCCTTTACAATAATTGCAAGTGCCATCTCCTCCATTATCTAAAAATTCAACAGCTGCTGCTCTCAAATTTTTTAATTCCATAAGTTCATCCTCAACCAACAATTGATCTTTTCCGTTTATCAATACTGTAAAAATATTTTTCTGTTTAATGATAACGTCTTCTTCAGACTCTTCTATTGGAGGTAATTTTCTGGAAATTCCAGAATCTTTCTCCATGGTGGTAGTTACCAAGAAAAATATTAACAGTAAGAAGGCAATGTCGGCCATTGAGCCTGCATTAACTTCTGGTGCTGCTCTTTTTGCCATAATTATTTAATCATTTTTTTAAGTCCGAAAAACAACATTGTACCACAGGCAATTATTGCCAATGCGTAAAACATATATAATCCAGCTCCTACCAATTTATCATCACTTGCTGAAAGTACTTCTCCATCTCTAAGAGGTGTTTCAACACCTTTAGCAAAAGCAAAGTAACATATTAATGCCAGTGCAACAAATGAACCAACACCTTTAAGAGCTCCCATAAGAGCCTCTTTGTGTGAAAATAGGTTGATTAATGTATATATCACAACTGATGCAAGTACTATAAAGAAGGTCGCATATGCTACATACATCATATTATCTATTTGACCTTCATTTCCTGCTATAATCATTACACCAAAAATTATACCAACTAGTGCTAGTACGAGTGCAATAATTCTAAATATTTTATGTAAACCCATAATTTGCTTGCGTTTTTTAGATTATTACTTCTTGTTTCTAATTAACAAATCCATCAAAGAGATAGATGCATCTTCCATATCATTAACAATACTATCAATTTTAGCAATAATGTAGTTATAGAAAATTTGAAGTATAATCGCAACAATTAAACCAAATACAGTTGTTAATAACGCAATTTTAATACCACCTGCTACAAGTGATGGTTGCATATCTCCAGCCGCTTCAATTTTATCGAAAGCGTCAATCATACCTATTACTGTTCCCATGAATCCAAGCATCGGAGCTAAAGCAATAAATAATGATACCCATGATACGTTTTTCTCAAGTTGCCCCATTTGAACACCACCATAAGCTACTACAGCTTTTTCAGCGGCTTCTATACCTTCGTCTGTTCTATCTAAACCTTGATAGAATATAGAGGCAACTGGTCCTTTTGTGTTTCTGCAAACTTCTTTAGCAGCTTCAACACCTCCAGATGATAAAGCATCTTCTACTTCTTGTACTAATTTTTTGGAATTTGTAGTGGATAAGTTTAAAAAGATAATTCTCTCTATAGCAATTGCTAATCCAAGAATTAAACATAATAATACAATTCCCATGAACCCAGGTCCACCCTCAATAAAACGCTTTTTTAATTCTTGATGAAAGCCAAGATCCTCTGAAGCTGATGCAGCTCCCTCATCTTGGGTTGAACTTACAACTGTGTTTACAATTGTGTTTGTGTTTGCATTTGTGTTTGCATTAACGGTTCCGAATGCCATAACACATGCAATGGCTAGAATAGAAAATAATCTTTTCATTGTTCTTGATCTTAATTTTATTAGTTAAAGTGTTAAAGATATAAAAAAATTGCAATTAAAAAATAAAAATTGCAGCAGAGTAAAAGGGAACCATACAATTGTTTCCATTATTCTCATTTGCAGTCAAAAGTATCTTAAAGCTCTTTTAAAAATTTATTTTAAACTTTGCTACATATACTTTTGCAGAGAGGAAGGGATTCGAACCCTCGATACGCTTTTGGCGTATACACACTTTCCAGGCGTGCGCCTTCGACCACTCGGCCACCTCTCTGTAATATTTAACATTACAGTTGGGCAAATAACAAAAAATTCTTTAAAAGCTAAAACTTTGTTTGTTAATTTTAAGAGATTTCCCCGCGCAATGAACGTTCATAGTTCATCCTGAAGGTTTCACGTGGCATTTTTTTTGCAAGCAGATACATTAATTTGGCAATAGCTGCTTCTGTAGTCATGTCTCCTCCTGAAATCACGCCTATTTGTTTTAATTGCGTACTAGTTTCGTATTGACCCATGATGACACTGCCTCCAGAGCATTGTGTTACATTAATAATATGTATGCCTTTTTCGATAGCTTGATCTAGCAGGTCTAAAAACCAAGTCTCAGTACTGGTGTTTCCTGCTCCGTAGGTTTCCAATATAACACCTTCTAAACTTGAAGTGTATAGAATGGCTCTTAAGATTTCTTCTGAAATTCCTGGAAACAATTTTATTATTGCAACATTAGTGTTGAGGTTTTTATGAACTTTTAGTTCTTTATCCGATTTATGTTGTAGTAAATGCTCCCTGTTTATTTTTAAATGAACTCCAGATTCAACCAAATCTGGATAGTTTAAAGATGCAAATGCTTCAAAATGCTCAGCATTAATTTTTGTAGTCCTGTTTCCTCTATATAATTTATACTCAAAATAAAGGGTGACTTCTTTAATAAGTGGTTCATTCTTATCTCTTAGTGAAGCTATTTGGATTGAAGTAATTAAATTTTCTTTTGCATCTGTACGTAAATCACCTATTGGTAATTGAGAGCCTGTAAAAATTACTGGTTTGCTTAAGTTTTCTAACATAAAGCTCAATGCTGAAGCTGAGTAACTCATAGTGTCACTTCCGTGTAATACTACAAAGCCATCACAATGATTGTAATGAGACTCAATAATTTCAGCAATTTTCACCCAATAATCAGGGTTCATGTCAGAAGAGTCAATGGCTTTTTCAAATGAAACTGTTTCAATGGTACAATCTAATAATTTAAGTTCTGGGATTT
Source organism: Flavobacteriaceae bacterium (assembly GCA_020435965.1). Lineage (GTDB taxonomy): Bacteria > Bacteroidota > Bacteroidia > Flavobacteriales > Flavobacteriaceae > CAJQLB01. Next base: position 13,112 of record JAGQYS010000022.1, read on the forward strand.
TTTCAAGAAGATTATCAAAGTCAAACGCTTTAAGCACTCCTGTTTCAGGATCTTTTACCATCCCAATTGTTCCTCCTGTATATATTAAAAGTATGTTAGGTTTATACATAATTATATTTTAAAAATATCTACTGAGTTCGCAGTTGTAATATTGGCGATTTCTTCAGGTGATACGTTATATAGTTCTGATAGTTTATTGAGTACATTAATAATGTAGCTGCTTTCATTTCGCTTTCCTCTATATGGTGCTGGAGATAAGTAAGGCGAATCGGTTTCTAAAACTATATGGCTCAAATCTATTTGATTGATAAATTTATCCAATCCTCCATTTTTAAAGGTGACCACACCTCCAATACCCAATTTCATGTTGTATGATATGGCTTGTTTTGCTTGTTCTAGGTTTCCTGTAAAACAATGAAAAATCCCAAACAAATAATCATCATTAACATCATCTAAAATCTCAAAAATCTCATCAAAAGCATCTCTACAGTGAATGACTATTGGTAGTTTATGGGTTTTAGCCAATTGTATTTGCTGCCTAAACGCATCTTGTTGAATTTTTAAGGTCGATGTATCCCAATATAAATCGATACCTATTTCACCAACAGCAACAAAAGCTCTTTCTTTAAAAAGAGTTTCAACATATTGAAGCTCCTCTTTATAGTTTTCTTTTACTGAGGTAGGATGCAATCCCATCATTAAATGTACATTTTTTGGATATGCTTTTTCCAAATCAAACATGGCTTTGGTGTAAGATGAGTCAATGGCTGGAATAAAAAAACGCTTAATGTTTAAGTCTAACGCTCGTTTTATCATTGCATCACGATCGTCATCAAAAGCTTCACTGTAAAGATGTGTGTGAGTATCTGTAATAATCATGAAGCTAAAGTAAGCTTTGATTGTTATATTTGAAAAATAAACGAATAATATGTTACAGGATTTTTTATTGAAACAAGGTTATACAAAAATCAAACTACACCTTACTAAAACAAATCATTTTGAAATTATAGCAAAAATAAATGGTGTAAAAGGCTTGTTTATATTAGATACAGGCGCATCCAACTCCTGTGTAGATTTTGATACTGCAACCTTGTTTAAGCTAAAGGTTGAAGAATCTGACGTAAAAGCTGCTGGAGCAGGAGCTACAGATATGAAAACCCAAACTTCGGAAAAAAACAAGTTTACCATTGGAAAATGGAAAGACACTAAAACTGCACTTGTTTTATTTAGTTTAACTCATGTAAACACAGCACTTACAGCTCATAATTCAAAACCTGTTCATGGTATCATTGGAGCTGATGTTTTAAAAAAAGGAAAGGCTATAATAGACTACGAAAAAAAATATTTATATCTTAAGCTCTAAATAGCAACTAACTAAACTTCCCTACATGCAACCGTCAATATTAATAGCTGATGATCACCCTCTTGTTTTAAAAGGACTTCAAGACTTTCTCATTGAAAAAGGCTATAATGTTATCTGCTCTGAAACTAATGGAAAACATGCCTATGACTCAATACTAAAAAACAGACCTGATATTGCTGTTTTAGATATTAGAATGCCTCTAATGACAGGTATTGAAATTGCCGAAGCTTGCAGAGACAATAATATTAAAACAAAAATCATCCTCATCACCTTTGAAAAAGACGAATCTTTATACAAACGAGCAATATCACTAGATGTTTCAGGTTATATTTTAAAGGAATTTGCTCTTGTTGAAATTGAAAACTGCATTAAGGCCGTCAACAATGGAGAATTATATTTTAGTGAACAACTAACAGAATATTTGTGCATTGAACCTATTTGTGAAGAATTTAAGCTTCTCACTCCTACAGAACAAGAAATAACAAAACATATTGCTCAAAACAAAACAGGTGTTGCAATTGCCGAAATACTTTGTATTTCGTCTAGAACAGTTGAAAAACATAAAAGCAATATTATTAAAAAATTAAATTTGCCTCACAAACAAAATAGTCTTTTGGTTTGGGCAAAAGAAAATGAAGCTTACATATTAAAAAATACGTAAAGTTACGTATTGTTTTGTGTCCTTTAATTTCCGAATTTTACGATGCTATTAATCAATTCCTTAATTCATTAAGGGTAAAGAGCTTTGGGTTGTAAAATTCAAGGCTTTTTGTTTTTATCTCCTAATCCAATAAAAAACATCAAAATATACGTAGAGTTACGTATTGTTTTGTGTTATTTTAATTTAGATATTTAGCTTTATTCATTAATCATAAAATTAATATGAAAATAAAGTTCACTATTCTTCTAGCATTTATTTGTTTATCGAGTGTTCTAGCCCAAGTCAAAGAAAATGAGATTTTATCAAAAGACATTAATGGAAAAGCAAAGTTTATAAGATTTAAAGAAACAAAAATCTCTTCAAATGAAATAGCAACAGTATACTTTTTGAAGAAACAATATGATGTAGATGACAAAGTGGCTTTTTTGCCAATTAACAATAGTGTATATGAGAACAAAAATTTTACTTCTCTAAAGTATCAACAATATTATAACGACGTAAAAGTTGAATTTGCAAAATCAATGTAGTATCCCAAAATAATAATATTCATATAATTATTGGCAACTATATAAAAATCGGAGAATTATCGACAATCCCATCACTTTCATTAAATATTGCTATTGAGAAAGCAAAAAATCATATTGGTGCGGAAAAGTATATGTGGGAAAATGAAACAAATGAGGAGTTTATTAAACAATTTACGAACGACCCTAAGGCAACTTATCTTCCTGAAGGGGAGCTTGTACTCATAAGGGAAAACGTATTAAATGAATCTTCAAAAATTGTTCTTGCATATAAGATAAGTATTTATGCTGAATTACCTTATAGTAAGAATACTGTTTATGTAAATGCAGATACTGGAAAGATCATTCTTTCCAATCCACTTTTAAGTCATGCGGAAGGAACTGCGCAAACACGTTATAGTGGTGCAAAAACAATTGAAACTGCTGAAATTGGAGGCTCACAGTTTAAACTATTTGATAATACCAGAGGAGGTGGAATACGAACTTATGATATGAATGGTGGAACAAATTACGGAGCTGCTATTAGTTTTATTGACAACGATAACAATTGGTCAGAATATAATAATTCGAATAAAGATAATGCTGCATTAGATGCTCATTGGGGAGCAATGATGGTTTACGATTATTTTTTACAAGAACATGGTTGGGATAGTTATGATGGAAATGGTGCTATTATAAAAAGTTATGTTCATTTCAATGGTAATTATGACAATGCTTTTTGGGATCCAACTATGAAAATCATGAGTTATGGTGATGGAAGTATTAAATTTGATGCCTTAACAAGTCTAGATGTTGTTGCTCATGAAATTGGACATGGCATTAATCAATTTTCTTCTCAGCTTGTGAACTATAGCGAACCTGGAGCTCTCGGTGAAGGTATATCGGATATATGGGGAGCAATGGTAGAGTTGTTCGCGGCACCTGAAAAAGATACATATTTAATAGGTGAAGATATAACCCTCAATCAGAATGCTTTAAGATCTTTGTCAAATCCAAAAATTTTTGGAAACCCTGATACATATGTTGGTACTAATTGGTACTCTGGAAGTGATTCGTCAATTTTTGTGCATAGAAATAGTGGAGTAATAGGTCATTGGTTCTATTTATTAGCTGAAGGAAGTTCAGCTACAGATGAAATTAATGATAACTCTGACACATTTTCTTTTACAGGTATTGGCGTAGAAAAGGCAAGTAACATTCTTTTTCAAGCTCAACATATGTATTTCAATAACCCAAATATGGGATATATTGAAGCTAGTAATTTAACCATTCAGGCAACTGAAGATTTATATGGAGCAAATTCTTTAGAAACTATAAGAGTTAAAAACGCATGGTATGCAGTAGGCATTGGAAATCTTATCTCAAATGACGATGATTTATTGCAAGGAGACGACTGTACTTGTTTTAATATCAATACAACCTTCACCCTTGATACAAATATAGTTAATGTAAATCTACCTGTAACTTGGCAAGTATCCCCGAATCTTCAAATTGTACAAAGTAGTAACACCGCTGTTACAGTAAAAGCAACCAGCAATGCCATAAGGGCATCAGGTTTTGTAATTGCCAATGTAGGAGGAGTCCCAATTACTAGAAATGTATGGGTGGGTAAAACTAATGCACCTTCCAAAATATTAGGTCCAACATCAGTACTTTATGGCGCACTAGTTAATTATTATAGTAATCAGATAGAAGGAGCAACATCATATCAATGGCATCTTCCTTATCCATATGACCCAAATGCTACTACCACAGTCGATCCGACACAATGGGGAATTATTTCAGGAGGCAATACAAGATACTTGATGGCGATTGTTGGTCCAAATGATGGATTGGTACAATTGATGGGAGTTAATAAATGTGGTGTTGGAAGTTCAAAAAACATCTACGTTACTATTTCATCTGGAGGAAATCCTCCAGGAGGAGGAGGTATTCCAATTTCTACATTTGGAGCAGATGATAGTGAAAAGGTTGTTGCTTATCCAAACCCTGTAAAAGATGAATTGTTTATTTCCTTTGAGTCGAATTCAAATACTTCAGTTAATCTATTTAATCTTAATGGAAAATTAGTATATTCTAATAATACGTCTCTAAACATAGAATTAATTGACACTTCAATATTACCTAATAGTGTTTATTTTTTGCAAATAATTGGTGAAACTAATATTATTAAAAAAATTATTGTCAAACATTAAAAGCACGAAATTATCGTTTATTATAAATACTATTTGTTTAATAAAAATACGTTTATTCTTTATTATGAAAAATACCTTATTATTTTTATTGTTTTTTGTTGGGTTTAATTTGTATTCGCAAACAGGCTCAAAGTGGCAATTTGGAATAGAATTTTCATTGGATTATTTGTCGAATGTAGATTTTCTAGCTATTGAAGAACAAAGCGAATTTGGATATTCCATCGATTTTAATAAAACCAATTTTAGTTTTGGGATTACATCAAGGCATTCATTAAATCAAGGATTTACTATTTCCTCAGGAATTTTATATTCAAACAAAGACTTTTCTGGAACTTTAGATTGTAACGATCCGTGTGAGTTTGTTGCTATTAATAGCCCTGAATTACTAAAACAACGGTTTATAAACATTCCTATGTCTTTAGTTTACAAAATTTCAGACACAACAATAAAACCAAATATAGAAATTGGTATTAATAATAATATCGAGATTAAAAATGATGTAGAGGTAGAAAGTAATAGCTATTTTTTAGAAGGGTTTATCGGAGTGTCTTTTTTATATCAATTTAATACTAACTGGAATATTGGTTTAGGCTATAAATATCAGACTGCATTAACTAATTTGTACAAATCAGACAAGTTCAATTTAAACACCAGTAGTATCGTTTTAAATTTTAATTATGGCATTAAATAAACCTAGTAAGCGATTAATTAAAAATACGTAAAGTTACGTATTGTTTCGCATTGACTTAATCAAGATATTTACAGTGCTATTAATTAGTTCTTAGGGAGGAATAAATGAAAGCTCTGTAATTTAGGGTTCAGAGCTTTCTATTTTAAGTGTAAATCATTATTGGTAATAAACCCCAGATTTATTATGAAAGGTAAAGCCACTATAAACAAGATAATGATAATTGGATTAGTCATTATCATCATTGTTATTATTTCTTTCAATATTTTAGTTAGTTTTTTGTGATAAAAAGGGCAATCTTTTTAAGATTGCCCTTTTTTAATTATCATTTTTAGCCTAACTCCTAAAGCTCTAGTGCTTTTTTAATATCGTTATCCATTAAAATTTCAGTAGGGTTTTCTAGTGCCTCTTTAACTGCCACTAAAAAGCCCACAGACTCCCTACCATCAATGATTCTGTGGTCGTAAGATAATGCAACGAACATGATTGGTCTTATTTCTACTTTGCCATTAACAGCTACAGGACGCTCTACAATATTGTGCATGCCTAAAATTCCACTTTGTGGTGGATTAATAATTGGTGTAGACAACATGCTTCCAAAAACGCCTCCATTAGATATGGTAAACGTTCCTCCTGTCATTTCATCAACAGTTATTTGTCCATCACGAGCTCTAATTGCTAATCGTTTTACTTCATTTTCAACGCCTTTAAAGCTTAAGTTTTCGGCATTTCTAATTACAGGAACCATCAACCCTTTTGGACCAGAAACTGCAATACTGATATCGCAAAAGTCATAACTTATCATTTCTTTTCCATCTATCATAGAATTTACAGCTGGATACATTTTTAAGGCTCTTACAACTGCCAATGTAAAGAAGCTCATAAAGCCTAAGCCAACTCCATGCTTTTCTTTAAAGGTTTCTTTATATTCTTTTCTTATAGCAAAAATTGGAGACATATCAACCTCATTAAAAGTGGTTAACATTGCTGTAGTGTTTTTTGCTTCAACTAAGCGCTCTGCTACTTTACGGCGAAGCATAGACATTTTACTTCTTGAACTTCCCCTACCATCTACATTAATAGCTTGCCCCATTGAAGGCACGGCATTAACAGCATCTTCTTTTGTGACTCTACCATCTCTTCCTGTACCTTTAACTTTGGAAGCATCCATGCCTTTTTCTGCTAAAATTTTATTAGCTGCAGGACTTGGTGTTCCTGTTGCATAGGTTTGACTTGAAGTTGTCGCTTGCTCTTTTGGTTTTGAAGCTTCAACTTTTTCAACTTTTTTTGCTGGCTCAGCTCCTTCTGGCTTTTCAGCACTAGTGTCAATCAAGCAAACTACTTGCCCAACCTCAACAGCATCACCTTCTTCTGCTTTCAAAGTAATTGTTCCACTAGCTTCAGCAGGTAATTCTAAAGTTGCTTTGTCACTGTCAATCTCAGCTATGGCTTGGTCTTTTTCAACATAATCACCATCTTCAACTAACCACGTTGCAATTTCAACCTCTGTAATAGATTCGCCTGGCGAAGGTACTTTCATTTCTAAAATCATGTGCTACAATTTTATATTTTGGATGTTATTTTTTTAATATTGGTTATTCTTTGATTTATCAAACACAAAATCGATGACTTGTTGATGTCTCTTTTTTGATCGAACTGAACTACCAGCTGCTGGAGCACCATAGGGTCTTCGTGTTGCAGCCCTAAAGGTTTTAGCTTCATCTAAATGCATTAACATGTGGCTATAAGCTCCCATGTTTCTTGGTTCTTCTTGAGCCCAAACGACATCTTCTACTTTGTTATATTTTTTTAATATGTCTCTTATTGCACTTGTTGGCAATGGGAACAACTGTTCTACTCTCACTAATGCAACATCACTTCTATTAAGATTTTCTCTTTCTTCCAATAAATCATAATAAAACTTGCCTGTCACAAAAACGAGTGTTTTTATTTGCTCTGTCTTAGCATCAGTATCATCAATTAATACTTGAAAACTTCCGTTAGCAAACTCATCAACTGTTGATACTACTTTTGGATGTCTCAACAAACTTTTTGGCGTAAATACAATTAATGGTTTTCTGTATTTTGCTTTCATTTGTTTACGCAACAAATGATACATGTTTGCAGGAGTTGTACAGTCTACAACAAACATATTGTCTTTTGCACAAAGCTGTAGATAACGTTCCATACGACCTGAAGAGTGTTCTGCTCCTTGCCCTTCATAACCATGAGGCAGTAACATGACCAAACCGTTTTGAAGTTTCCATTTGTCTTCGGCAGCTGAGATATATTGGTCCAGCATAATTTGAGCTCCATTACTGAAATCCCCAAATTGGGCTTCCCAAATAGTCAATGTTTTTGGGCTTGCCATAGCATAACCATAATCAAAACCTACGACTCCGTATTCTGAAAGCAATGAGTTATAAATAAAAAACTTTCCTTGTTTGTCGCTAATATTATTTAATAAGATAATTTCTTCTTCACTATCTTCAACCTTAACGACTGCATGACGATGAGAGAATGTACCTCTTTCAACATCTTGACCTGAAATTCTAACATCATGACCTTCTTCTAATAAAGTGCCATAGGCCAGATGTTCTGCCATAGACCAATCTAACTTATCTTCATTGAACATTTCTTTTCTAGATTCTATTAACCTAGAAATTTTACGAATAAACTTTTTGTCTTTTGGTAAGCTTGAAATAACCTCCGTAATTTTTGATAAGCCTTCTTTTGGGAAAGTAGTATCAATAGGCTTCATCATATCAGATTCTGTAGCATATTCATAGCCTTTCCATTCATCTGCCATAAATGGTGTGATGACAGTTTTTTCAATTTTGCGAGAATCTTCAAGTTTTTCTTCTAGTGAATCTTTATATTTTTTTTCAAGTTTTTCAACATAGCTCTTATTAATTACACCTTCTGCAATAAGCTTTTGTGCATAAATATCCCTAGGATTATCGTGCTTTGCAATAGCTTTGTATAATAATGGTTGGGTAAATTTAGGTTCGTCTCCTTCGTTATGACCATATTTTCTATAACCCAGTAAATCTATAAATACATCGCGCTTAAACTTCATTCTAAAATCCAATGCAAATAATACAGCATGCACCACAGCTTCGGCATCATCTGCATTTACATGAAGTACAGGAGAAAGTGTGACTTTACCAACATCTGTACAGTAAGTACTTGATCGTGCGTCTAAATAATTGGTTGTAAATCCGATTTGATTATTAACTACAATGTGTATGGTTCCATTTGTTTTGTAACCATCTAATTGTGCCATTTGTACAACTTCATAAACCAAGCCTTGTCCAGCTATTGCTGCATCTCCATGTACAATAATTGGCAATACTTGTGATGGATTGTCTGGATATTTATCGTCTTGTTTTGCACGTACAATTCCTTCTACTACAGCTCCTACTGTTTCTAGGTGTGAAGGGTTAGGTGCAATATTTAAATTGATTTTTTTACCACTGTCTGTAACTCTATCACTGGTCCATCCCAAATGGTATTTCACATCGCCATCAAAAACTTCTTGTTCATAATCTTTACCATCAAACTCACTAAAGATATCTTTTGCGGATTTGCCAAAAATATTGGTTAGTGTACTTAAACGACCACGATGTGCCATTCCCATGACAAACTCCTTAACATCATATTCTGAGGCTTTTTCAATTAATGTATCAAGCGCAGGAATAAGTGATTCTCCACCTTCAAGTGAAAATCGTTTTTGACCAACATACTTGGTATGTAAAAAATTCTCAAAAGACACTGCTTCATTTAGCTTTTTAAGAATATGCTTTTTTTGATCTGGTGAAAATATGGTGTGATTATCATTTCTGTTAAGCTTGTCTTGAATCCATTTTATTTCATCAGGTTGTCTGATATACATATACTCAACACCAATGGCATCACAGTAAATAGCTTCAAGATGGCTAATAATTTCACGAAGGGTTTGTGCTCCAATTCCTAAAATTTCTCCAGCGTTAAACGTTGTGTCTAGATCGTTTTGAGTAAGTCCGAAATTTTCGATATCAAGACTTGGTTCATATTTACGTCTGGCACGAACTGGATTTGTTTTTGTAAACAAATGACCTCTGCTTCTGTAGCCATCAATAAGTTTTATAACCTGAAATTCTTTCTGAACATGCTCTGGGATTTGTGTAGAGACACCTTCAGTTATTTCTCCATTTAATCCATAGGTTTCACTTCCAAAATCATAACCTTGAAAAAATGCTCTCCAACTAGGTTCAATAGAATCTGGATTTTCTAAATATTGTTCGTATAAATCAGCAAAGTATGCTGTATGTGCCGCGTTTAAAAAGGAATATTTATCCATTATTTTTTTTGAGACGTTATCGCTTCAACAAAATTTTTTCAAAAATACAACTTTTACCAAAATTAGATGTTGTTTTAGTATATTTATATTCTACATATCCATAAATTAAACTTACTATGAAAAAACCTGCTAAATCCCTTTTAAAATCGGCATTTATTTTACTGTTTATTTGCTTTAATTCTTATGTAATCAATGCGCAAGATCAAAGCGTTTCTTTTTGGAACAACGTAAGGTTTGGTGGTGGCTTAGGATTAAGCTTTGGCAATAATTTTTTTAGTGGAACCATTGCTCCGAGTGCCATTTACGAGTTTAACCGTGAATTTGCAGCTGGAATAGGGCTGAATGCCACTTATGCTAAACGCAAAGATTTGTATAAATCTACCATTATAGGAGCGAGTGCAATTACTTTGTTTAATCCTATTGAAGCATTACAACTTTCGGCTGAATTTGAAGAGCTTAATGTGAATAGAGATTTTGACGAGAATTTTGTTGCAAATGCAGATGACAATTATTGGTATCCAGCACTTTATTTAGGTGCAGGTTATAGAACGGGAAATGTGACAATTGGTATACGATATGATGTTTTATACGATGAAGATAAAAGCATTTTTGCAGATCCTTGGGTGCCCTTTTTTAGAATATATTTTTAGTTTCGACAAGCTCAACTACGATAAGTGTCTTTATACCAAACTTTTTGCCATTCGCGCTGTAAAATTAAAAACGTAACTTGTTCTGAAAGCTCTGCTATGTCGCTTCCATCTAATTGTTTTACTTTTTGCTCTGGCACATCAACAATGTAAAGCACATTAAGATACTCGGAAAACCTCTCTTGTATAAGTTTAAAAACTATATCTTGAAGCATGTATTTTAGGCTTGTTGGCAAAATGTCCTCTTCAAAATCAAGATCAATATTGGCTAACAAAAAATCTTTGTTAAGTTGCCTTACAAGTTTAACATACAAGTTTTCGCTACTAGCTTGAGTGATTAACTCATCAAAATTTTGAGGAACTGCCATCAAACTTTTCTATTCATTAAAGCGATTCCGAATTGTTTTAATAGTGCTTTCTTTTCTGAAGAAATACTTATGGTATCTAAAAGTTTAAAAGCGTTTTCTGTATACTTCGCAATAATCTGTTTTGTTGCCATTGAAGCTCCTGTAACATCAAAAATCTGTTTTGTTTTAGCAATTTTATCTTCATTATTTGAATTGCAATCATTGTACAGCTTCACTAATTCTTGATTTTGATTAGTGTCTGACAACTCTAATGCTTTTAAATACAAATAGGTTTTTTTGTTTTCAATAATATCACCACCAACCTGTTTCCCAAAAGATTCTGGATTACCATAAGCATCTAAGTAATCGTCTTGAAGTTGAAATGCGATGCCAAGGTTTTTTCCAAAATCGTAAATTTTATTTTGATCTTCAATTGATGCCTTAGCCACAATAGCTCCCATTTTCATTGCCGCACCTACCAAAACAGCCGTTTTGTATTCTATCATTTTTAAATATTCAGGAATAGTAACATCGTTTCTGGTCTCAAAGTCAATATCATATTGCTGTCCTTCACAAACCTCTAAAGCAGTTTTACTAAACAGCTTAGCCAAAGCTTTAAATGTATCGCCTTCATAATTTTCAAACAGTTGATACGCTAAAATTAACATAGCGTCTCCTGATAAAATACCTGTATTTAAATCCCACTTTTCATGAACAGTTTGTTGCCCTCTGCGCAAAGGTGCATCGTCCATAATATCATCATGAATTAGTGAGAAATTATGAAATACTTCAATTGCTAAAGCTGCATCTAATGATTTTTCATAATTATCATTAAACATTTCGGTTGTCATTAATGTAAGTAAAGGACGTAAGCGTTTTCCGTCCAAGCCTAAAATATACTCAATAGGCTCATACAAACTATTTGGTGCTTTGGGCGTAGCAAATTCATTTAAATAATTTACAAACGCTTTTTGATATTTTTCTATAGTTAACATGGCGCTAAAATAAAGCAATTCGAAATAAAAAATAGCACGCTTATAAAAAGCAATGTTAAATAATTATTAAAACTTTGGAAACTTTTTTGGTTTTTAAAGTTTCCTCTCGTACTTTTGCACTCTTTTATGAGAGAAAAAATTATACATAAATCGGCAGATTTGTTTTTAAGCTATGGCTTTAAAAGTGTTACAATGGATGATATTGCTAACGCTCTGGGTATTTCCAAGAAAACAATTTACCAGCATTTTGATAATAAAACAAAGTTGGTTGAAGCTACAACATTATCAATGTTCAATATGATTTCTCATGGCATTGACTGTATTTGTGCGTTAGAAAAAAACCCTATTGAGGAGGTTTACGAAATTAAAAAATTTGTAATGACTCATTTAAAGGACGAGAAGTCCTCTCCTCAATATCAGCTTCAAAAATATTATTCGAAAATTTCTGGGACGTTAAAGAAGAAACAGTTAGAAAAAATGCTCAGTTGTGTTAAGGATAATTTAGAGAAAGGTGTAAAACAGGGTTTGTATAGAGACTCTATTGACATAGATTTCATTTCAAGAATTTATTTTAATAATATGATCTCTTTAAAAGATCAAGATATTTTTCCTTTAAAAAATTTCTCAATGAATGTGCTAATGGAGCTTTTTTTAGAATATCATTTAAGAGCCATTTGTACATCAAAAGGATTGGAAATATTAACACAATTTATAAACACTAATCAATCATAAAAAAAATGAAGAACATTCATTATATTTTATTTTTTCTATTCACTACGTTTGTATATTCACAACAAATTCCGCAGACATTAAGTTTACATGAGGCTATAGATTTTGCATTGGAAAACAATAGGACAGCAAAAAATGCACAGCGCGATATTGAAGCTGCCAAACAACAAAAATGGGAAACCATTGCGTCTGGATTACCACAAATAAGCGCAACTATAGATTATAATCATTGGTTAAAGCAACAAGTTTCACTTATTCCAGCCGAATTTTTTGGAGGGAGTCCAGGAGATTTTGCTGAAGTTGCTTTTGGCACAAAGCAGACCATGAATGCTACAGCAACATTGAATCAAAAAATATTTGATGGTTCATATTTGGTTGGTTTACAATCGGCTAAAGTATTCTTGGAAATTTCTAAAAATGCCAAAGAAAAAACCGATTTAGAGGTAAGAAAAGCTACCATAAATGCTTATGGAAATGTATTGTTGGCTGAAGAAAGCGTAAAAATATTTGAACGAAACATTACTGTTCTAGAAAAAAACTTAAACGAAACCACAAAAATCTACGAAAACGGTCTTGGCGAAGAAGAAAGCGTAGAACAATTGCAAATAACGCTTTCTGGACTTAAAAGCAACCTTTCCAATACTCAGCGTTTAAAGTCTCTAGCTTACAAAATGCTTAATATTACTTTAGGTATAGATTTAAATGCTAACATTAAACTTACAGACAACTTAAACAGCTTAACCTCACAAAACATTGTGATTAGTCTATTGGATGCTGATGAAAGTGTTGAGCAAACTGTTGATTACAAAATTGCAGCCAACGACAAGGTATCAAAAGAACTATTGCTAAAATTAGAAAAAAGTAAAGCACTACCAACATTAAACGCTTTTATTAATGGAGGTTATTCTGGTAATAATGACACCTTTAAGTTTTTACAAAACTCGCAAAAATGGTTTGGATCATCATTACTAGGTGTAAGTATGAGCATCCCTATTTTTAGCTCAGGAATGCGTACTGCTGCAACTCAACGCGCTAAAATTAACCTTGAAAAAGCCAAGGATGATTTAACTGAGACAGAGCAACAACTAAAACTACAAATTGCGAATGCAAAAAGCGAGTATAAATTCGCTATTGAAGATTATCAAAACAAACAAGAAAATTTAAATCTTGCCGAACGAATCGAGAAAAAAAATCAAGTAAAATTCTTTGAAGGCATAAATTCAAGTTTCGATTTACGTCAGGCACAAACGCAATTATATACGGCTCAACAAGAATTACTGCAAGCCATGCTAGATGTAATCAACAAGAAAGCAGCTTTAGAAACAGTACTTAATGAGATTCCAAAAAATTAATCAATCAAGAAAACACTATAAAATGAAACATACATTAACATTATTAATCTTAGTTATTGCTTTAGCTTCTTGTGAAGGCGAAAAGAAAAAAAACTCAGTGGAAAACGTTTTAAAAAGCAACAATTTAGAAACTATTCGCCAAAAAAGAGCAGAATTGGTGAATGAACAACAAACGATCCATGATAAAATAAAACAATTGGATAACGCTATCTCAAAAATAGATACAGTTAAGAATGTGCCATTAATTACAACATTTACTGCCAAACAAGAAGTGTTTAAGCATATGCTAGAAATACAAGGTAATGTAACCACTAAAAACTTATTGGTTATAACTCCTGAGTACAATGGTATTCTCACAAATGTATATGTAAAAGAAGGGCAAAAAGTAAACAAAGGGCAAATTCTTGCCAAAATTGACGATGGTGGCTTAAGCCAACAATTAGCGCAATTACAAATTCAAGCAGATTTAGGCAAAACAACTTTTGAACGCCAAAAACGACTTTGGGAACAAAGCATTGGTAGCGAAATACAGTACTTACAAGCTAAATCTACTTACGAATCTCAAGTTGAAGCAGTTAATCAACTAAAGCAACAAATTGCAAAAACAACTGTTAGGGCGCCTTTTTCAGGAACTATTGACGATGTCTTAACTGAACAAGGTAGTGTTGTTGGCGCAGGTCAAACACCTTTAATGCGTATTGTAAACCTTAACAATATGTATATTGAAACAGATGTTCCAGAAAGTTATATTTCAGATGTTATTAAAGGGAAACATGTAATAGTGGAGTTTCCTGTTTTAGGAAAAACCATTGAAACAGAAATCCGTCAAGCAGGTGATTATATTAATCCAGCTAACAGAACTTTTAAAGTAGAGGTTGGTATTCCAAATTCAGACAAATCTATCAAACCAAATCTTACTGCAAAACTTAAAATTAACGACTATACAAATGAAAAAGCGCTTTTAGTTCCTCAAAGCATTATCTCAGAAAATGCTGAAGGTGAACAATACGTTTATGTAGTTAATAATAAAAATAGTGAAGAAGAAGGTGTCGCTAGTAAAACCATTATAAAAACAGGAAAAACACAAGGTGATGTAATTGAAGTATTAGAAGGTATTGCAAATGGAGATGAAATTATACAAGAAGGAGCCAGAAGCGTAAAAGATGGGCAGACAGTAAAGGTTATCAATCTTTCTAAAGACCAAAAAACTACAAACTAATGACTACTAAAAAGAAAAAACAAGTCGATAAGGAATTTGGTTTCTCATCATGGGCAATTAACAATAAAACCACGATGTATGTGCTTATTGCTGTATTCTTCTATCTCGGTGTTTCGGCATTTTTTGACATGCCAAGAGAGAATTTTCCAGAAGTAAACGAAACCAAAATTTACGTAAGCTCTGTCTTTCCTGGAAACACAGCCGAAGATATTGAAAAGCTTATTACAGACCCACTTGAAGATAAATTAAAGACCGTTAGTAATGTGGTTGAAATAACCTCAACGTCTCAAGAAGATTTCTCTATGCTTGTGGTTGAGTTTGATGAAAACATAACAGTAGACCAAGCCAAACAAAAGGTAAAAGACCAAATAGATACCGAAACTTCTGGCGAAGATTGGCCAACCTTTAATGGCGCCAAAGTAGAACCAGATGTATTTGAATTGAGTTTATCTGAAGAAATGCCAATTCTAAATATTAATATTTCTGGAGATTACCCTGTTGAAAAATTAAAAGAATATGGCGAATACCTACAAGATGAAATTGAAGATTTGCAAGAAATTAAAAAGGTAGATATTCGTGGCGCACAAGAGAAAGAAGTTGAAGTTGCTGTAGACATTTATAAAATGATGGCAGCACAAGTAACCTTCAGCGATATCATTGGCGCTATAAATAATGGCAACGTTACCATGTCTGCTGGTAATTTAATAGCCAGTGGGCAACGACGTACCATTCGTGTTCTAGGTGAAATAGTATCCCCTAAAAACCTTGAGAATTTTGTTGTAAAGGCTGAAAATGGTGATGCTATTTATCTTAAAAACGTAGCAACAGTAACCTTTAAAGAAGAAGATAAAACAACCTATGCACGTGAATTTGGCGATCCTGTTGTAATGCTCGACGTAAAAAAACGTGCTGGGAAAAACATGGTAGCAGCTGCAGAACAAATACAAGTTATTAAGGACAATGCAGTAAAAAACATTTTCCCTCAGGACTTAAAAGTAACTATTGCCAACGATCAGTCATCTGTAACCATTGGTCAGGTTGATGACTTAGTAAACAATATCATTTTTGGGGTTATTCTAGTTGTAACCGTATTAATGTTCTTTTTAGGGTTTAAAAACGCCATTTTTGTTGGATTTGCAATACCAATGTCTATGTTCATGTCACTCATGATTTTAGATTTATTCGGGATTTCCCTTAATACCATGGTATTATTTGGATTGATTATGGGACTTGGAATGCTAGTTGACAATGGTATTGTGGTTGTTGAAAACGTCTATCGTTTAATGGATGAAGAAGGCATGAGTCGCTTGGAGGCTGCTAAAAAAGGAATCGGTGAAATTGCATTTCCAATTATCATTTCAACAGCTACAACAGTAGCAGCCTTTATTCCTCTAGGATTATGGCCAGGTTTAATGGGAGAATTCATGATGATTTTACCTCAAACACTATCAATAGTTTTAGGATCATCTCTATTTGTAGCCATCTTTTTCAATTCAGTTTTAGTATCACAATTTATGAGTGTTGAGGACAAAGACATGCCTTTGAAAAAAATTATTAGGAATACTGTAATCATGGCAGTTACTGGTATTATTGTCTTTATCGTTGGAGGCGAATATAAAGCCTTAGGAAGCCTCATGGTATTTACAGCAATCTTACTTTGGGTGTATCGCTTGTTTTTACGTAAATGGGCTAATAATTTTCAAACCAAGACATTGGTTAAATTAGAGCGTTGGTACGAAAACCAATTACGTTGGGCACTTTCTGGAAAAAAACCTTACGTATTAAGTGTTGGTATATTTCTGCTATTAATAGTGTCTTTTGTTGCATTTGGAGCATCATTGGCAACGCAACGGACCAAAGTAGAGTTTTTCCCAGACAATAAGCCAAATCAAATTATAGTCTATATAGAATATCCTCAAGGTACTGCCATTGAAAAAACCAATGCTATTACAAAAGAAATTGAAAAACGTGTTTACAAAGTACTGGACGATAACCAATATAAAGATGGTGACTATAACTTTATGGTAGAAAGTGCTGTGTCGCAAGTAGGTGAAGGTGCTGGAAATCCGCAAGCAGATGCTGGATCAGCAGCAGAAATGCCACATAAAGCAAAAATAACCGCATCTATGCGTGAGTTTAAATACCGTCGCGGAGAAGATAGCGAACTTTTACGGCAAAAAGTACAGGAATCATTGGTTGGTGTTTATCCAGGGGTTTTAATTTCGGTCGAAAAAAATGCCGATGGACCACCAGCAGGTTCGCCAATTAATATTGAAATAGAAGGTGATGATTATAATGAATTAATTGCGACAGCAGAAAATATGCGAGAATTTATTAATTCTCGAAACATTGCTGGTATTGACGAGCTTAAAATTGACGTTAACAAGAACAAACCAACAATGCAAGTTGTTGTTAATAGGGAAAAAGCTGGTGAGTTAGGTGTAAGTGCTTCACAAGTAGGACAACAATTACGAAATTCTATTTTTGGCTCAAAAGCCGGAATTTATAAAGAAGGTGGTGACGATTATGATATTTATGTGCGTTTTAACAAGGAAAATAGGTACAATACAAGCGCCTTGTTTAACCAAAACATAACGTTTAGGGATAACTCAGGCCAATTAAAAAGTATTCCAGTATCTGCGGTTGCAACACATGAAAACACCTCAGGTTTTAGTGCCATTAAGCATAAAGATGCTAAACGTGTTGTAACTGTGTATTCTGCATTGGCGCCTGGTTATACTGATGCTGGCTCAATTGTAACTCAAATTCAAAATGAAATGAAAAGTTACGAAGGCCTACCAGAGAACATCAAAATAGATTATACAGGTCAAATTGAAGAACAAAACAAGCAAATGGCCTTTTTAATGGGTGCTTTTTTTACTGGACTTGGTTTAATTTTCTTCATTTTAATTTTCCAATTTAACTCCATATCAAAACCAGCTATTATTATGTTGGCAATTTTCTTGAGTTTAATTGGTGTATTTGGAGGTATTGTTATAACAGGAAGTGCCTTTGTGATAATGATGACCATGGTTGGTATTATTTCACTTGCTGGAATTGTAGTAAACAATGGTGTTGTCTTGCTCGATTATGCACAGTTACTCATAGACAGGAGGAAAAATGAATTAGATTTAGATGACAATGACTATTTAAGTACTGAAGATTTATTTGAGAGTATTGTTAGATCTGGAAAAGCTCGTTTACGTCCTGTACTATTAACAGCCATTACTACCATTCTTGGCTTAATTCCATTGGCTATTGGTTTAAATATTAACTTCTTTACTTTATTTAAAGAATTTGATGCTAATATTTATATGGGTGGAGATAACGTTGTATTTTGGGGTCCATTAGCTTGGACAGTAATTTATGGATTATTAATTGCTACTTTCTTAACTTTGATTATTGTTCCAGTATTATTTTTCTTATCTGTAAAATTAAAAATGTGGATTAGAAGTAAAACTACAGAAAGTGATGAAAATGAGCTATTACAAGAAGCTTCATAAAAAATAACGACATTGATTCATTGCTCTCCCTAAGAGCTTTGTAATTAATAGCAGGGAAACCGTAGCATTTGCTGCGGTTTTCTATTTTTATTTAACTATTAGTTTTTTAACCCAAGTGTTATTGCCCGAAGTTATTTTTAATAAATAAACTCCACTTTTTAACGAATTTAAGTTTAGGTTAGTTGTTTTTGAAAGATTAGTTTCTAAAAAAACTCTAGCTCCTAAAACATTGAAAATATCAACTTGATAATTTGGTAAATTAGCTTTTACAGTCGCTTCCCCTTTGCTAGGATTCGGATATAACATAATATGATCTAAATCATTTTCAGCGATTGAAAGTGTTGAGCCTTCTAAAATATGTAGTTTTTGATTTGCTGAAACATTATACAAAATGTCTTCAGCACCACTTAGCCAAGTTACTTTCACATAATCTATTGTTGAGTAATTTCCCAATCCAAAAAATTCAGCACTAGAATTTTGACTAGTATAGCCTTCTCCATTAAGTGTGTATCTGTATTGTTTATTTCCTCCTAGAGAAATTTCTATCCAAGAGCCAATTCCCATTCTATTGCTTGTTGTTCCTTCTAATGTTACTTTTAGCCAATTATTGCCATCTGTATTGGTGTTCATCCAAAGAAAATTATCTCTAGGTTCTTTGTTTAACACGGAAATATCAGCCAATCCATCATTGTTAATGTCTCCAATGGCATTGGAGTAACTCTCGGCTGTATCATTTGCAAAGCCTGCATTTGCTGGAATTGTAAAGCTCCCTGAACCTGAGTTTTCATAAAATGCTGAAGGTAATTGCCCATTGGTACCATCACGCATGCCACTTACATATAAATCTAAATCTGTATCATTATCTGCATCTAAAAAAACGGCTCCCCAAGCTATACTGTTAAAAGTTGTTCCTGTAGTACTAGCTATGTTGGTAAATGTTTCATCGCCATTGTTTCTTAAAAAATAGTTTCCACTGGCTGTATTGGTGATATAAATATCTAAATAACCATCACCATTATAATCATCAATAGTTGTGGACATTGCATCCATTATGATGTTGGTTCCAGAACTGGCACTTACATCTGTAAAAGTTCCATTGCCATTATTTTTATAAAGTATGTTAGATGTAGTGAATCTGTCATTGGCTATATAAATATCTTGCCAACCATCATTGTTAAAATCAAAAAAAGCAGCGCAAAAAGATAAATGGTTTGAACTACTTATTCCTGCAGAACTACTTACATCAGTAAAGGTATTATTGCCATTATTTCTATAAAGTAAATTTGGTTGAAGCCCATTGGCTATATCTCTGTTACTTAAAAACAAGTCTAAATAACCATCGTTATTATAATCTCCCCAAGAACCTCCCCAAGATCTCATTGTTGCTGTTGAAATTCCTGATGCAGCTGTTATATCAATAAAATTCATACTCCCATCATTTAAGTATAATCTATTTGATGCATTATTACTAACCACAAACAAATCGTTATCTCCATCATTATCAATATCAACCCAATTTATTTGTCTTGTGTCATTTAAATTATCTATAAGATTTAAACTTACCGAACTTAAAGTTCCATTATTATTCTGAAAAAAATAAATAGGATCTCCATTGTTAGATGCAAAAGTTAAATCGTCCCAACCATCATTGTTAAAATCAAAAAAAGAAATGCCTCCAACAAAAGCTCCAGTACCATGTGACACATTTATATTTTGGCTTGAAGAACTCTCCGTAAAAGAAATTTGCGCAACAATACTGTGCGTAAAAACTAAAACATAAATATTGATTAGTAATTTTTTAATTCTCATATTAAATGATTTATGCATTTCATAATTTGTTGAGTTCCATAATAAATTGAAGGACAATGAATTTTAATAAATTCTTGATTATTTCCATCAAAGTTTTTAAAAGCTTTTAGTACTTCCTCGCCATTAAAATCAACAAAAGCTAATCTAAAAAAAAATTCGTCTTTTTGAAAATAAAAATCTGTAGATGGTAAAAGTGCAACACTGTAATTTTCCAATAAATAATTTGCCAATTGGTTGCTTGTTTGTATTCCGATAGATTGGAGTTTATCTTTAAAGTTTTCAAATCCGATCATCATGTAAAATGCACCTTCAGGTTTCGTACAGCTAATACCCATACTTACTAAGTTAGCATGGATGTACTCGGAAACAATTTTTAAAATATGAGAGCTTTCTTTAACATAGTTCTGTAATGAGTATTCATACTTATAGGCAGTAATTGCAGCATACTGAATTGGAGATGCTACAGCACTAAATGTTTCGCTAAACAAAGAAGTGTAAATGCTTTTTAGCTCTTGCAATCCTTTGGGCAAAGCCATAAACCCTAATCTGTAGCCTCCAGCAGAAAACACCTTACTCAAGCCACCAAATACAATCGTTAACTCAGGATAATATGTTGCTATACTTGGCGAAAAATTTTTACTGAAATTTATTTGAGAGTAGATTTCATCAGATAAGACTATAACATTATGTTTTTTACAAGTTAAAGCTAAGGATTTAAGCTCTTCATCACTGTAAACAGCTCCAGTTGGATTATTAGGCGAATTAAGAATAAGTGTTTTTTGAACTTGATTATTTTTTTTACAATAATCTTCTAGTACTTCTGATGTTAGTTTAAAGTCATTTTTAAAAAGTGTTTCTAATATCTCATAATTGCCATTCTTTGATTTAATCTGTGGCAAGTAACTCACCCAACTTCCTTTAGGGATTAAAAATACACCCTCAAGTATTAATATAGTTTGATATAAAAGCTCCTTACTTCCAGGTCCAATAAATACACTGTCAGAATCAAATTGAATTTCTTGATGTTTATTTAAGAAATTACTAATCTGATCACGTAACAATTCTAACCCATTAGTAGGTAAATAATTATTGTTCTTTACATGAATTGCTAATGCTGTAGTTATAGAATCATGAATTGGAAAAGGGGATTGCCCAAATCCAAAATGGTAAACTGTTTCCCCTCTACTTCTTATTTGTTTTACCTTTTGGTTTATATTTAAAGTTGCAGATGGTTTTAAATCTTGTATGTGCTTATTTACTTGAATCATGATAATAGAAAGTTAAAAAAAAGAGCCTCATTTGACTGAAGCTCTTTTAGTTAAAACTATTTTTACATTTTATAGTGCTGTTATATCATATACAGGGTTTCCTTCTTCATCATAAGAGGTCTCAATCAGAAGAACAAACTTATCCATATCCATAACTACATCATATACAGTTATTTCACCATCAATTTCAACAGTCATAACAACATCAGTTCCAGCGTTATCATCCCACCAATCATCAATGAAAACTGAGCTAAATCCTTCTGGAGGATATACTTCAAAAGTTTCAAAGGCAATAGTGCCAAATGTATTAGCTAAAACTTCACCATTGATATCTTGGTTCCCTCTAATTAAATATAAATCGTAATCATAAAAAGCATCTCCCCAAGAAATTGATACTGTTACTGCTGGTGGAACATTAAAGATTGCTTTATTATCTACAGCAATAAGAGAACTCACGCTTGCTCCACTAACAGTTACTACATATACTCCAGAAGTCATGAAGGTAACCTCAGTACCTCCAAAAAATTCTCCGGCAAGAATTGTAGCGTCATCTATCATATAATCAACACCTTCAACAGCTGTTGATCCATCTTTAGTTACATTAAAAGAAACTGTTATGTCACCAGATTGTGCATTATTAACACCTACTTCAATTGGCTGTGCCACATTTCCAGGTACAGTTCTGGTTATTTCTGAAGCATCATCAGTTTCGATAAAAACTGTGCTTTGCTGAGTGTATTGGTTTGATTCCAAATCACTGTAATCATCTGTTCCAATACAGCCTACCATAAAAATTAATGGTAGAACAAGTATAAACTTGTAAACGTATTTTAAATTTTTCATAATCTTTTTTATTTTAATTTGAATGTTATTCTACCAAACACATATCTTCCGTTAAATCCAAATTGAGATGTTCTACGAGAGAATATAAATTGGTCTCCATAATTACTGGCCGTTGGCACCTCATCTGGATAAACATCCAATAAGTTGTTTGCTCCTAATGTCAGACTTAAATTATCATTAAATGCATAAGATGCAGATAAATCTGTCACTACTTTTGCTGCATAAGTAACAGCGCCTTGGAAATCTGGATCATCTACTTCGCCAAAGTAAACGTTTCTTAATAAGAAATTCCAATTCCCAGTACTATATCTATTGGTTAAGTTAACTTTAGTTCTTGGCATTGCAGATTCAATAAATCCAACTGCAGTATCGTCCAACACATCTTCTCCTAGTACTTTAACAATATCTTTAACTTCAAATTTTCTAAAAGATGCAGCCAAACTATTGTTCAATGTACCTTCACCTACTCCCATTTTATGGTCTACTACAACATCAATACCTGAGCTTTCTAAATTATAAGCGTTCATAAAAAACTTAGCTTGGCCTGCTGCAGCATCGGCAAAAATTTGCTGAACTTCAGCATTTTGTCCAGATGCACTGTAGCTTCTGGTTTGTGATACTCTATCGTCAACATTTACAATATAACCATCAACTGTAAACTTTAATCCTGCCGAAGGTACTTTTGCTGTAAACCCAAGGCTATAGTTATTAGATGTTTCTTCTTTTAATCCTGGAATACTTAACAATTGTGCCAGTCTACTGTTATTTGCAAAAGTCCCAACTTCATTTGGTACTCCAGCAACAAATAAAGTCGCTGTTGCATTAAAGTAAATTTGGTGTAAATCTGGCGCTCTAAATCCAGTACTTGCCGCACCTCTAATAGCCAAATTATCAGATACTTTAAAACGTGAAGCTAATTTCCAGTTAAATGTATCTCCAAAATCATTATAATCTTCATAACGCACTGCTGTACTTAACAAGAAATCATCAGTAATATCAGCTTCAACATCAACATATCCAGCGTAACTGTTTCTGTTTTGGTCTAATGCATTTTCTGGTCTATACCCTGGAAATACTTGAGAACCTCCTGGAACTAAACTTCCAAAATAACTGTATTGTTTATCTGCATCTGGTGTTGAAGCAGTAACCACATCACCATATATATCATAGCTAGCCCAAGATGCTTCTTCTCCTGCAATTAACTGATAGTTTTCAATTCTATATTCAGCACCAAACGCAACATTTAACCCTTCAAATATATCGTCATATTTATTTGAAATATCTAAGTTGGTTGTATTTTGAGCAAATGAAAACCCTCCTGCTTCAAACTCTCTTGGGGTTGAAGATAATAGAGTAGCATTAGCAGTGTTTTTAATTGTATAATCAAAACTATTGGTTCCATAGGTATTACTAAAATCAACATTCCAATCACCAATTTTACCTTTAATTCCGGCAGCAATAGATTTATCTATTACTCTTGAACCAATATGTGGCAAAAATCCATTAGGTAGTGCAGAGGTTGTTCCTCTACCATCAGTGTAAGCAGGTCTTCTAAAAAACCCAGCTGATAGTCCATCTCTAAAACTAACTCCACCAAATGAATAAAATGTAGCTCCATTATCATCAACCGGAAGTTCCATATTCATCATAAATTTCCCACTACGCAATTTAGACTGACCAACTTTCATTCTAAAATCATCTCTTGTTAGTCCTCTTTGTCTTAATTCATATTCTGTTATTGGTTGTGCTCCGCCAGGCCCTTCATCTGATGCAATAATATCTAAGAAATCATCCCCATTTGCAATTCCATTATCGTACACGCTTTGTAAACTTGAATCCAAACTTGCTACATAAGCTGATAATGCACTTGGATTCATAGCAAAAGCCTGATCATAACCTAACATCCTAGTAGCTGTATCAAACATTGTAAAAATAGGCTGTTGCATAGAATCACTTCTGTTAGTAGCACCTCTATTTTCCAATGATCCCGTGAAATTTATAAATCCTCCGTTTTTACCTAAATCTAGACCATAATTTGCTGAAATTTGAAACTGTTCTCCATCTATTCCGCCTTCATCATATTGCTCAGAGTGTTTACTCATGTTTGCACCAGAGTTTACTGCAAAATTTAATTCATTTGTGTTTTTTCTTAATACAATATTGATAACACCTGCTATTGCATCACTACCATATTGTGCAGCAGCACCATCTCTTAAAACTTCAATTCTAGCAATTGCTGCTGCTGGAATTGCATTTAAATCTGTTGCAACAGATCCCGTTCCAACTGTACCATTAACATTTACTAAGGAGGATTTATGCCTTCTCTTACCATTAATTAATACCAAAACCTGATCAGGGCCTAAACCTCTAAGCGAAGCTGGATCTACATGGTCTGTACCGTCTGCAACGGTTTGATAAGTTGAAGTAAACGAAGGCGCTACGTAGTTTAAAATTTCGTTAACCGTTACCTGAGGACCTTCTGTTGCTAATTCAACAACATCGATTACATCAACAGGGACAGGAGTATCTATAACGGTTCTACCTGTACTTCTAGAACCCACTAGCACTATTTCGTCAAGTGCCACACCATCTTCTAGCGCAACCCTTATACTTTGGGCAGAATTAACATTAATCTGCTGTGTTGTAAATCCAACAGAAGACACAACTAAAGTGGCTGGAAAAGCACTAACATTAATATTAAAGTTTCCATCAAAATCTGTAGTTGTTCCATTTGAAGTTCCTTTAACAACAACATTTGCTCCTGGTAACGGATTACCAGTGCTTGCTTCTGTAACCGTTCCCGAAACTGTACCTTGTGCAAAAGCACATAACGGAAACATGACTATCAAATACATGAATAGCCTTAAACAGTAAATTTGTTTCATAATTAAATTTTATTGATTAGTAATGCCAAAGTACTAATAATCTATTTTCTATGCAACATTTCTTATATTAATAGAAATAGCTAAAACCATAAATAGCTAAAAAATTGAAATAACTAAGTTAAATTAATTGGTAAATCTATTATCTTATTAAATTTGCACATCTAATATTTAAATATGTATAGAAGTCATACCTGTGGTGAGTTAAGGGCATCACACATCAATAAAGAAGTTACACTAGCTGGTTGGGTACAAAAATCCCGTGACAAAGGGTTTATTGTTTGGGTAGATTTGCGCGATCGCTACGGCATCACCCAAT